>CANQAA010000045.1 GCA_947589395.1 uncultured Clostridia bacterium | reverse complement strand
GCCTGACTTGACCGTCCTCTCCACCTTGTCGTCGTCCATTCTCTCCGCATGGGAGGGGGTGTGGGTGAAGTGGAGCTCCCCCGCCGCCTCGTTGCCGTAGATGAGGCGGGTCTCCTCGTGGTAATACGGGAAGGGCTTGGTCACGCTCGCGTAGAGGGTCTGCGTGTGATGCTGGGTGTGCACGTTGCCGTCGGAGTCCGTATACGTCGTCGTCCAATGAATGACGAGGCTGCCCGTATAAGTCTTCGTGCCCATCGTGTTGACGAGCTCCCTCTCCACGACGAACGGATTGCCAACTATCTCGCCCGTCAAAATGCCTATCGTCGAGCGCGTTTTGCTCAAATTGTCGCCAAAGCCGTACTTGCCGTTCAAATAGTCGTAGCGGCGCATGTTGAAGTTGTCGTCGATCTTGATGAGCGGCACGGTCTTTTCGATGAGCTTTTTGGTCATGTCGCTGTCAAAGAGGGAGTTGAGCGGCTGCATTTGCGCCCACCCCTCGCTCTTTAGTTTGTCCGCCTTGATCAATATCTTTTGTCGCCTCTCGTCGAGGTTTTTGATGTCCTTGTTCAGCTTTGCAAAGATGACTGCAACAGAGATCGTCAAAAGCGCGAGCCCAAGAGGCAGGCATATGCCGCCAACAAGGTAGTTTTTGTTGACGAACCCGATAATTCCGACAAAAAACAATATGCCGCCGAGCACTGCAAGCGCGATCAAAAAACCCCTCAGCGCCTTGAAAGACGAGGACTTGGCAGCCAATTTTTGAGCGATTGCCGTGAGCTGTTTGAAGCTCTTCACCGTCGCCCTGTTTTTTGCGACGTCCATTTTGGACCGCTTCACGAGGGAATCGAAAAGTTGTTTGACCTCCTTGTCAAACTGATCCCTGTAGCATTCGCCGTACGCCTTCAGCGGCTCGAGAAATTTGTCGTCCATAACTATATAAATTATAAATCCATAGACAAAATATGTCAATATTCTTGAGCCTGCGCAAAAAAACAAACGAAAAAGAGCTGATTTTATGAAATTGTGAAGAGCAAAAATATGATCGATTATACGCTCTCGCGTTAAGTCGCTCACACCAATGCGTTATGCTAAAGCGTTAAAGGCCTGCCACTATTGCGTTAGCCTATTTACGTTATTGCGTTAGCTCGTTGCGCTGACGCTTGTTCAATTGACAAAATTGCGTTAAACGCCTTACGCTTATGCGCTAAGCCATTTACGCTTGTACGCCGAAAAGTTTGCTCGATAGCGCTAAAATTGTGTCCGAAACAAAGCTCGGCAGAGCGAAAAAACATGTTAATATCAAATGCATTTTTTATAAAATACGACGACGCGAAGCTCGCGCCGCCGAACAAATTTGAACTGTGCAAATCTCAAAATCGGCATTTTAACGCTCGGTTTTGATCTGTTTATCCCACGTTTTTTGAAAATTGCTCGTTTGAGAAAGTGTCGTTTTCGCTGCTCACATAGAGGGAGTTGCCGCTAAGGTAGCACGCGATCTCTTCGCCAAAGCCCGTCGGCGTGAATATGGCGACGATCATGCCCTCTTCTTCTCTCACCGCGTACGTCACTTGTCCGGAGAACCTTTCGTCATCGCAAGTTATCGTGACCGTGTTCAAGCCGTCAAACGTGAACGTCCAGCTCCTATCTTCCGAATCCGTGCCGGTGAACGAGCCCACGAAGTCGTTCTTTGCGGGCTCGAAGACGACGTCCCTCGTCTCCCCGCCCGATATCTTGACGGAAAGATTTGACGAGGCCATCTCGCACTCGAAGTGCAACCCGTTCGCGTCAAAGCTCGCCTTGCCGTTTTGCACGGTATATTTCGCCTGATACGCCGCGTCGCCGTCTTGATAGGTCGCGTTGCCGTTGCCGTCAAAACTTATGCTCTCCTGCCCATTCACAAACTTGCCCTCAAACGCGGCAAGCGGAGTTGTGAGCAAAATTTCGACGCTCTTTCTCTCAAGCCTTATCGAGATCTCGCCCTCGCCTATATACAGCATTATATCCTCTCCGGCAAAGTCGCCCTCGCCTATATAAAACGCCATGCCGTAGTATTCCGAAACGAAACTTGCGCCCATCACGCCGACGTAGGTCGGGGACGCGCCGTTCAACGAGATCGAGTTCTCGCTTATCTCAAGCATGACGGGGATCGTCTCGTCGCTCTTCATGTAGCTGCCAGTGTAAACGCCGACAAACGGATCGCCAATCTCGAGCGCGCCTTGAGCGACTTTGTAGAGGAGCTTTCTCGTGTACGCGCCCTCTTCTTTAAGACCGATCTGGTCGTAGACGTCCATAGCGAGGGTGTACGTCTTGCTCTCGTATTCGAAGAAATATTCCCCGTAGCCGTCCGCGCGCAAATTGATCGCCGCGTTGCCGTTTACGGACAGGGAATTTGCCGTTATATCTATCCTCATGCCGTCGCCCGTCGTCCAATTGCCGACGTAGCCGGACTCAAACCCGCCAAACGGCTCATACTCGCCGTAATAGGTGTAGAGTCTGACCGCGTTTTTGTAGTCCAATCTCAGCTTTCCGTCCTGCAAGGTGATGTAGCAGTCGAAGTCTGAATTGTATAGCTCGCTGCCGTCGAAGTTCTTTGAAAGGGTGACGTCGCTCTCGTTTGGCAGGCTGAGTTCTATCTCCTCGTATGTGGGGTGGAAATACACTCTCGCCCAAGACTTGCCCTCGCCCTGCCAATATCCGTAAAATTGCTCGGAGCGGTCGACGACCTCATAGCCCTGTTTGATGAACGCGACAAAGCCCATCTGAAGGACGTTGCCGTCGTATGTCACGCTGTACGCGCCGTTTTTAAGTTCCGGTATGCTCCCGAGAAGATTCACGACGTCGCCGTCTATGCTATAAAATCCGTCGTATGTGCCAAACACGGTGGCGCTCGTGCTGCTCATATCCTTTATTTCCAATCTGCCAAAGCCGTCGAACTCGATCTCAAGACGCATGCTCTTTGCGTAGTCATATTTGAATTTTTGCCCGGCAAATTCGTCCTCCGCCGTCAAGACTTCGTATGTGCCGCCCTTGAGGTCGAGCTGATACACTTTGTCGGAAATATAGCATCTTGCGCTCAACTTGTTGAAGGAATAGTCAATGCTTCTTCCGTCAAGAGTCCCGCCGCCAAAGCCGTCGAACTTCAATTCTCCGTCCGCGCCCGTGAACGTGCCGTAGTCGCCTTCGCTGAGCACGAGCACGTCGCCCACGAGCTTTGCAACGGTCTTTATGCCGTCGTAGGTGATGAAAAATTGCGAGTTGTGGATGTTGCCCTCAAGCGTTGCGTAATAGCACACGCCGCCGAGCTCGAGAACGTAGGTCGAGACCGTCCCCTGCTTGAAGACGCAAAGCCTGTCCCCGCTCTCGCTCTTATACTCCGTGAGATTGGTTATATCCTTGATATAGAGTTTTTTGCCGTCGAGCATGACGTTGCCCTTCTCATCCACTTTTGCAGAGAAGGTCGTGACGAACGTATGATTCGAGGCGAGCTTATACTCCATCTGATAGCCGTCCTCTTGCGCGTAGAAGTAGCCGTAAAACACGTCCGTGCCGTTGACGTTTTCAATGACGCCGTTGTCCTTCACGACGAAGTAGTCAAACTCGCCATAGTTATATTTGCCCTCCGCAAAACTTCCGCTCTCGCACTTTTGAAAAACGTACTGCCTTTTGACAATGCCGTCGTCGTCGCTGTCTATCGCCGACGCGTCGTAGCTCACGCCAAGCCCGCTCATCTTGCCGTCGGGCAGGAGCTTGAAGATCCACGCGGCGTAGCCGTAGCCGTCAAAATAGCTTATCGCGCCCTCCTCGATCTCAACGCGCTCGCTCTGCACGTCTACGCTTGAAGGCTGCAAGTTGAAATCGTACGCCTCGCTCTCTATCGCGTCGTAGGCGCAAACGGTGAGAGCCTGACTTGTGATCTTGACCATCAGGTGCGCGGTCAGGTCCACCCACTCCCCCTCGTACGCGCTCTTTGAGAGGATGTAGGCTGCAAACTCCATGTCGCCATCGGGCGTGAGACCTGCCTCCGCCTTGACGTCCTCAGCGTACCAGCCGACAAAAAGTTCGTTCTGCGTGGTCTGCACATCCATAGGGATATCGTCGGCGCTCAAAGCCTGCCCCATCGGAATAGTTTTGCGCATAACTTCCCTGCCTGAGACCAAATAAGTCAACACATATGCGTTTTTGAAGAATTTTGCAACGTAAGTGACGTCGGCCGAGATGACGGTCTCGGTCGTTAGTTTGTTTTCGCCGTCAAACCAGCCCTCAAAGGCGAACCCATCGTCCGCTTGAGGCGTGGGAATGGAGGCCAAAGTCTCTCCCTCGTTCACTTTGATCGCGTCAAAGACCTCGCCGTCTACCATCAACGTCACCGTGAACTCCGCACTTGGCGGGGCGGGCTGCTTGTGGCATCCGACGAGCGCCGTCAAAAGCAAAATAAACACGGCGACCGCTATCACATATTTTTTCTTCATATATTCCACCTCAAAACGCGCTATAAATATAATAAGTATAGGTATTTTTTTTCAAATATATTTTTTTGTATAAATAAATTATACTTGAAATCGGAGATTTGTCAATCAATACGCACAAAAAACAGCCCGTGCGGGCTGTCTCTCAATATTATTATGAAGACTACTCTCTTTTTAGCACCGCGAGCGTTTCTATCGCCGCAGTCTGCGGGAACATGTCGTAGGGGCGCACATACGAGAGCTTGTAGCTTGGCAAAAGCAGTTTCAGATCCCGCGCGAGCGTCTGCGGATTGCAGGAGATATACACGATCTTGTCAAAGCAAAGCTCCTTTGCCGCCTCGAGCACGTCCTTGTCGCAACCGCGTCTTGGAGGGTCGAGGATGAGCGCGCGACCCGCCTTGCCGTTTGGCTTTTGCGCTTTCATATACTCGAGCGCGTCCGCGTGCACGACGTTCACCCTGTCATCGAGTCCGTTTGCTTTGATGAGATTTTTGGCGTCGCGAACGGCGGACGCCTCCACCTCGACGGACGTGATTTTGATTTGAGGCGCGCGGCTTGCAAGCTCGGCGGTCAAAATTCCCACGCCGCTATATAGCTCCAAAAGCTCGTCGACGTCCTCCACGATGTTTTGAGCGACATCGCGATAGAGCGCGTCCATAACGCCGTTGTTCACCTGCAAAAACGACGCGGGCGAGACGTACGCCTCGATGTCTCCGACGTGTTGTTTTTTCTCATTTCCGCGCACAAGAAACACTTTATCCCCGAAAATCACATTGTTGAAGGTCTGATTTGGCGAAATATACACGCAGGGCTCGTCGAATTTTTCAAGCAGCGCCGCATAGAGTTCGTCAAGATGTTTGACCTCCGTCCCGTTGATGACGAGAGTGAGGGACAAGTTGTCCAAAAACCTTGCGACCGCGTGACGAAGAAGTCCTTCGTGCGTGCGCTCGTCGTAGACGGTGACGTCGTAGCGATTTGCCCAGTCCTGCACGACGCCTATCATATCCGCCGCCCACTCGGAGTGCAAAGGACACCACTTGATGGGGACGACCTTGTGCGAACGCTTTTCAAAGAAGCCCAAAGACACGCGCTTGCTTCTCACGTTATAGCAAAAAGGCAGGGAGAGTTTGTTGCGATACGCCCATTCGTCAAGATGAAAGGGCTCGGGCACGTCGTAACTTATCCCCGCCACTTTTTTGAGCGCCGTTTTCACGGCGTTACGTTTGATCTTGAGCTGCTCTGAGATGTCGATGTGTTGAAGATCGCATCCTCCGCATTTGCCAAAATAAGGACAGCGAGGCTTGATGCGGCTTGCGGAAGGCTTGACGACTTCCTCAAGCTCGCCTATCGCCCAGTCCTTTCTGACATATGTGACGCGTGCTCTCACCTCTTCGCCCTTGATAGCCAACGGGACAAAGACGGGATATCCGCCTATTTTGATGATCCCTTCGCCGTCGCTGCCGAAATCAACGACGGTGCCGCCGATTATATCGCCCGCAATCAATTCCATATTTCGTCAAAACTCCTCTTTTGTGAACTTGAATGTTGCATTTCCCCTTCCCCCTTATCATGCCGTCAGTCAAGCGTAGCGTAAACTTTTTTGAGTTTTGCAAATCTGGGCAAGCCGTCCTCGAGAGGCGCTTTTGCGTCGCCCTGAATGAGCGGAAGCGCATATTTGACGAACTCGTCGCTCACATAAGAGCCGTCCTGCGTGATCCATTCAAGCGGGACTTTCTTCTCGGTGTTGGCGGCAAGCTCCAAAGGCATGAGGACGTTTTTGCAGCGATATGCGCCGCCATCCTCTTCTCTTTCGAAGATGACCATCTTGTCCGTCTCGCCCGCGACTGCGCTTTGCACCGCGAACGCGCCCGCGTTGAAGGCTTCCTCAATGTCCGTCTTTGAGGCGAGATGCGCGCCGCAACGCTGCATGAGGCTGAGCTCTATGGGTCTCACCTTGACGCCGAGACGCTCCTTCACTATGTTCGCAAGCACCTGCGCAAGCCCGCCGAGCTGAGCGTGACCGAAGGTGTCGTTTGCGCTCACCGCGCACTCCGCGACGTATTTGCCCTCAGCCGTCTTCAAGCCCTCAGACACGCACACGATGCACTTGTTGTCGTTCTTTTCGCACACATTTTTCACGGACGCCACGAACTTGTCCACGTCAAACGGAACTTCGGGAAGATAGATGAGGTCGGGTCCAAGCCCCTTGTAGCCCGCAAGCGCGGAAGCGGCAGTCAGCCAACCCGCGTTTCTGCCCATGATCTCCATTATGCAAACGCAGCCGAAGTTGTAGACCTTCGCGTCGAGGTTGCACTCCATCACGGTGTTTGCGATATATTTTGCGGCGGAGGCGTAACCGGGACAATGGTCCGTGCCGTAGAGGTCGTTGTCGATGGTCTTCGGCACGCCGATGACGTTGCAATCGTAGCCAACGGATTGCAGATATTTGCTGACCTTGTTGCAGGTGTCCATGCTGTCGTTGCCGCCGTTATAGAAGAAATAGCGGATATTGTATTTTTCAAATACCTCGAGGATGCGCTTGTAGTCGGAATCGTCCACGTCGGCGTCCTTTAGCTTGTAACGCGCAGATCCGAGTGCGGAGGACGGGGTGTACTTCAAAAGTTCGAGTTCGCTCTTGTCTTCCTTTGAGATGTCGAAAAACTTCTCGTTGAGGATGCCCACGATGCCATGCTCCGCGCCGTAAACGGCGGTGATGTTCTTTTGCTTCAGCGCCTCGAAAAACACGCCTGCCGCGCTGCTGTTGATGACGGAGGTCGGACCGCCGGATTGACCGAACATAACTGCGCCAACCAAATTTTTCATATTCAACTCCTTGTCCGCAAAAGCGGAATGTTTTTTGCCGTGCTTATGATAAACTATTTTGCCGTCAAATACAAGCGTTTATCTCAAAATCTTTTTTATTTTTATAAAAAAGAACTTCCCGATTTTTTTGCCCGTAATTTGGCACGGTCTTTATAGCGAAAGCAGACAAATTTTTGTCGCGAAAGCGGGAATATTTTCCGCGAGAGCAGGGAGGTTTCGCGCGAAAGTCGATGGATTTGTTGCTTGAAATGCGAGCGCTTCATATCAAAGAGGCGCTTTTTCGCTCGAAAAATTTTGCCTAAAAAGGCGATTTGCAAAGCGAGAAAAACTCCCGGTTTAACAAAACCGATACGCCAAAAATTCGTAGGCAAACAAAAGAGCGCGAAAGATCGCGCTCAAAACATATAAAAAATCAAAAAAATTTCAAATTTTCGAATACAGGTGCGAATTATCCCTCGATCTTGGCTTTCAGCCCCTTTAGCGTCTCCATCGAAAAACGCATGCTCTTTAAGGGATTCGGGGACATGTCGAGTTCCGCCACGACGTTTTTCACGCCCGTCTCGCGCGCGACTCTGAGCACGCTTTCAAAATCTATCTCGCCCTTGCCTACCGCCCTGAACAAGGGAAGCCCCAACGTCTTTTTGTAGTCCTTGACGTGAAGGGTGTCCACCCTGCCCGCGAGCTTTTTCAGATAATCCTCGATCGGCGCGTTTTTCACCCGCATCCAGAACGTGTCCGGGATGAACATGACGCGCTCGTCGGTCTCGTCTATGAGAATGTCGTACATCCGCTTGCCGTCTGTCTCGTCAAACTCGAACCAATGATTGTGATAGGACACTGTCATGTCGTAGGGCTTCAGCCTTTCGGACGTGGCGTTCAAAAACTCGACGAAGCGCATAACGCCGTCCTTACTCTCTCTGAACTCCTTTGGCATCATGCCGATGCCCACTCTTTTGCAGCCGTACACGAGGTGCTCTTCGGCGACCTTTTCGGGCTCGTTTTTGAGCCTCTCGAAAGGATCGTGGGTTATGCAGACCTCAAGCGCGTTGTCCTCAGCGAGCTTTTTTATCGTCTCGGGGGATATAGGCTTGCCGCCGGAGAGCTGAACCACCTCGGCGCCCATATCCTTGACGCTCTCAAACGCCTTCTTGTAACCTTCCTCGTCCTTCAAAAGACTGCGCAAAGAAAAAAGTTGAACTCCGTATTTCATATTCTCCTCCGCTGAAATTATATAATATTCCACTCAAACTTGCAATACAATTTTTGCGTTATATGAAAAAGCTCGGCGAATGTTTCTCCGAGCTTTTCAATGCAAGCGCTTTTCAAGTTAGTCCCGAGCGCTATCGGGATAGGTCAAAGTCCCGTCGCTGCACACGATGTTTATCGTGATCGTGGAGTAGACAAAATCATGCGTCGTGGGGTCGTACACTTGAACATTGCACCAATCGTTTGCCGCGTAATCGAATTTTTGCTTGAAGTCCGCAGTCGATCCCGCAAAATTTATCGTAGTTAGCGAGGCGCACTCCAAGTCTACGCTCTCCGTCCCGACGGGGATCGTCAAAGTTACGAGGGAGTCTGAATTGACTCTCAAGCTCTTCAGCGTTGAGGGAAGGGTCAAACTTTTTATATTGTCCGAGATATACACTTCTTTTATGCCTTCCGACACGGTGATATTTTCAACGCCGAATCCGTACGATTCAAATTGCGCCACGTCCTTGTCGCCTATCTTTGCGGGGATGACGAGCTCGCTCAGATCTTCCGTATAATAGTAATAGTTCACGATCAATTTGCCCGCGTCCTCGCCGTTCTCTATTTCGGAATAAGTGAAGCCCGGTTTCACCTTGTAATATACAAAGACGTAGCCCTCCTCTTTTTGATCGTCGAACATGCAGTCGTTCTCATAGAACTTTTTTTCTTTCTCCCACATCTCTTTGTCTTCGAGAATATCGGTCTGAGAAGAGCGGCTGAAGTACAGCGTTTCCGTGCAATTGCCGTGCTCCGGCTCAAAATAAAAACTTACGTCGTCGTCAAGATGATGATCGTTATCTTCAATTCCGATATAGGCATAGCCGCCGTACGCTTTTGCGATCTTGTCGTATCCCTGCTTCAAAAGATCCCTGCGCGCCTGAGAAACGCGATCGGGCAGTTCCGCCTTCATTATCTGCTCTTCAAACAGCCCTTCCTCGCTTTCGACCACCGCTACGTTGCCTACGGCGTGCGCAATTTTGGAATCAAACTCCACCCAATCGCTCAAATCAAGATCCGCAAAGTTCTCTACAACTGCCGCCGCCTCTTCGGGAGAGCTCAAAAACATCAACTCCGCAGCCTTGACCTGTGACGGCTCGTCGCCCGAGATCCTCAACATCGCGCTGACAACGCCGTGCCCTTCGCCGACTCCTGCGACAAGCTCGTCTTTGCTCTCTTTCACCGCGTCTGCGGAATAATAATAGACATATGACATTGCGTTGGGATGTTGCTCCAAGTTCGAGTACAAAAACCCAACGAGCGAGATGAATTGCTCCTCAGAAAATACGCGCCCGACGGACTTTTCGTCGTTATCGTCCTTTTTGTTGCAGGCAACGAGCGCTCCCGCAAGCACGAGCGCGAGCGTAATAGACAGCGCCACTGTCAAGATCGCAAACCTTTTTTGCTTCATTTTATCCTCCTTTTGGCATATAGCCGAATTTGTATCTTCATCTAAACCGAGAGCCTTTTTGCGCAAGCAGTGTGACCGCCACACCGAGAACTTGCTTCGCTCAAGTTGCAACGCGGCATTTAACGCCACATAAATAGCGACAACATTGCCTTATCATTTGTTGCGCGCAATATAGCGCAAAGTATCGCTTTCGACTTTATTTTATCACGCGCGCCCGCAAACGGCAAGCAAAACCCCATACAGATCGTATGAGGTTTTGCTTTTTCTTGCCTTAAAGCGTTTTTTTTACTCCTCGCTTGACGACTCGTCCGTATCTGAAGCGTCCGCAAAGTCTGTCTCCGCGCTCTCGAAAGAGTCTGCGTCAACGCCCTCGACGGGTGCGTTTGCAGATTCGATGTTGATGGCATTGGACTCGTACGCTTCCTTGAGGCGCTCCTCTTTGAGGACCTGAAGTTCCGCGACCTTCCTGCGGGAGAGCGGATACCAAACGAGCAACACTATCGCCATGACGCCGAACAACACAGCGGGGATAATAGTTGCCATGTCGTACATGATATGCAAATTTTCCAAAGTCTGTTTTGCTCCCTTGCCCGTCTCATAGTGCATGCCGAGCAACGCGCCGTTGACCGCGACCGCCGCGAGCACTTGACCGAGCTTGCGGAAGAACATAAAGAAGGAGTACGCCGTGCCGTCGTCGCGTCTGCCCGTCTTGACCTCGATGTCGTCGATGGCGTCCGTCGCCATTGACCAGACTTGCAAAACGAAGAAGGTCATGCCACAGC
>CANQAA010000044.1 GCA_947589395.1 uncultured Clostridia bacterium | reverse complement strand
ACTTGCCCTCGAACTCATGCGCGAGTTCGTTCACGCTCTTTGCGCCGAGCGACAGCACCACGCCGTCCGCCTCTATCCTTTCAAGCCCGCCTTTGCTGAGCAGCCTTCCGCCCCTTGAGTAGCGCAGGCGTTGCACGGTTATGCCCTTCTCGTCGATGGAGATGAGCTTGCATGCCAAGCGATATTTCGTGTCCTTAGGCAGTCTGCTGACGGCGTCGTCGACATGTTGAAACCACGTTCCGTTTGCGAGCTTGTGCGCCATTTCGACGATCTCGATGGAGTTGCCTTCTTCTGCGAGCATCTCTGCCGTTTCAAGTCCCGTCATGCCCGAGCCGACGATGACGAACTTCTTGCCGGTAGGCTTGATCTCGCCGTTCAAAATTTGCGTCGTCGTGTACACGTTCTCGCCGTCGACGCCCTTGATGGACTTTGGCAACACCGCCTTCGCGCCGGTCGCAATGATGACGGCGTACGGATCGAGCGATTTTACGCTATCGTACGTTGCGGCCTCTGAAAATCTGAAGTCCACGCCCAACTTTTTGCAATTTGTCATGAGGTCGTCAATGCACCAGCCGAGTTTGCCCTTTCTCGGAGGCTTTGTGGCGAGCAAGATCTGTCCGCCGGGCACGTCGTTCTTTTCAAATACGGTCACGCAAAAGCCGCGCCTCGACGCCATCTCTGCCGCCATAAGTCCAGCAACTCCCGCGCCCACGACGACGACCTTTCGTCCGTTGCCGTCGGTCGGCAAATTATATACTTCCGTCTCTCTTCCGACTGCGGGGTTGACGGAACAATATCCATGATCGCCGTGATAGGCGTTGTTTTGCATGCTCTCGATGCAGTATAGACAGCAAATGCAGCGCTTGATCTCGTCCTCTTTGCCCTCGAGCACCTTGTTTGCCCAATGCGGATCGGCAATGTGGGGTCTGCCGAGAGAAACGAAGTCCTGAGTGCCCTCTTCGAGCTGAAGCTCCGCCTGTTCGGGGCTGCGAATAAGATTTGCCGCAAGCACGGGGATCTTCACCGCGCTCTTGACTGCCGCCGCAAGATATTTTCTCCAGCCGGGAGCGAAGGACGTTGGCTCAAGCCAATAGTTGAACGTGTCGTAGGTCGCGCTCGAAACGTCGATGGCATCCACGCCGAAACTTGCGATCGCCTTTGCGAACTCGAGCCCTTCCTCGAAGTCGTAGCCCTTGCCGCTCTTGCCGATCTTGTCGTAAAACTCGTCGAGGCTGAGGCGCACGATGATGGGATAGTCCCCGCAACGCTCCCTTATGCCGTCGATGATCTCCTTCAAAAAGCGAAGCCTGTTTTGGAAAGACCCGCCGTATTCGTCCTTGCGCTGATTTGTGTTGGGGCTGAGGAACTGCTGAATGAGATAGCCGTGCGTGGCGTGAAGCTCGACGCCGTCCACGCCCGCCTTTTGACAGCGTACGGCGCCCTCGACAAATTGTTGCACGAGCTCCTTTATCTCGCCGTGACGAAGCGCTCTCACTCTGCCGCCCGCATAGTACGCAGGCTCGCACGCGGAAGGCGCAACGGCGGATTTTGTGAGTTTTGCGTCGTTGAGGAACTTGCCGAGAGTCGGCGCGACCTTGAAAAGCAGCTTAGGGAAGTTGCGATATGCCTTTGACAGCTTTATGCAAAGAGGCACAGTGCCCACCGCAAGCCCGACGTTTTGTCTGCCGGGATGGTGAAGCTGAACGAACAACTTCGCGCCGTGCTTGTGAATGCGCTCCGCAAAAGTCCTGAGACCGTCTATCTGATAGTCCTGACTTGCTCCGAGCTGCGCGAACGCCGCCGCGCCGTGCTTGTCGTTGACGCGGGTGATCTCCGTGATGATGAGACCCGCGCCGCCCTTCGCCCTCTCCTCGTAATAGTCAAGGAGCTTGTCCGTGACGCAGCCGTTGAGTTGCCCAAAGCCCATAAGCATCGGCGACATGACTATGCGGTTTTTGATTTCGCAATTGCCTATCTTCATGGGCGAAAACAGCATTTTATACTTTTCGCTTGCCGAACTTTGGGCGTTTTGATCTTCGTTTATAGTTATATTTTCGTTTATTTCCATATTAATCTCCCTATCTTATATTAACATATATTTTTTACATTATCAAGAAAAATCTTCAAAGCGGCAAAAAAGTTGATAGATTGTGAAATTTTGACGAATTTTGTCTTTCATCATATCCGAATGCGCGCAACATACGCTCCGGCTAAATTAAATGAAAAAAGCAAAATATTGTGCTTGCAAAATGCGTGATTTGATGTTATACTTTTGTCACTGTGCTAGACGGGGAGCTTGCGGTGCCCTGTAAACTGCAATCCGCAACAGCAGTGTCGAACACCTTCTGAGGCTTTGGCTATGGTTGGCTGCGCAGTGCAAGGGGTGTTAATCTCAAGGTCCTGTGCAACGTCAAACTGTGAACCGTGTCAGAGCTTGACCGCAGCAGCACTAAGCAGGCATAGCGTGTGCCACAGGGAAACTTTGAAGGAGCTACCTACGCTGTTACCGCTTCGGTAGCCACTGTCGAAGCTGGCGCACAGTAAAACAAACAGCAGTTGCGCATCGCAACTGCTGTTTGTTTTACTGTGCTTTACTTTAATGAATAAATTTTATTCCACCCGATTAGATTTCCTGTTTATTTGCCGATATAAGTGCCGATGGGCTCGCCCATGACAGCCTTTTTGATGCTGTCCTCTTCGAGGAGACTGAAAGCGATGATCGGGACGTTGTTGTCCATGCACATCGTGATAGAGGTGGTGTCCATAGCTTTTAGCCCCATCGAGATGACCTGCATGTAGGTGAGGCGATCGAACTTTTTTGCCTCCGGATTGAGCTTTGGATCGCTGTCGTACACGCCGTCCACGTTTTTTGCGAGCAGGAGCGCGTCCGCGCCTATCTCGCACGCTCTGAGCGCCGCACCCGTGTCCGTTGAAAAGTACGGGTTACCCGTGCCGCAAGCAAAGATGACGATCCTGCCCTTTTCAAAGTGGCGAATTGCCTTTCGCAAGATATAAGGCTCGGCAACCTTCGTGATGGTCAGCGCAGTCTGAACTCTGACGGGAATGGAGTGTTGCTCCAGCCTGTCCTGAATGGCGAGCGCGTTCATGACTGTGGCGAGCATGCCCATATGGTCTGCGGCGGTGCGGTTCATCTTGGCGTCCGCTTGTCTGCCTCTCCAAAAGTTGCCGCCTCCAATCACTATGCCCACTTCGACGCCCATCTTGCGCACGTTGGCGATCTCGTTGCACACGAAGTCCAGCTTTTCGCTGTCGATGCCCATGCCGTTTGAAGTTGCCAACGCCTCGCCCGAGAGCTTGACGATGACGCGCTTGTACTTCACGCCTTCAGCTAAGGCGCAATGCATATTGGTGTCTTCCATAACTACCTCTTTACTCATAAAAAAAGGAATGTTTGACATTCCTTTTTATCAATTTACTTGAGTCCCGCCTGAGACATGACTTCGCCGACGAAGTCGTCTTCTCTCTTCTTGAGTCCCTCGCCCATAGCGTAGCGAACGAAGCGGATGACTTTTGCGTCGCCGTGCTGCTTGAGATATTGGGAGATCGTGATGTCGCTGTTTTTCACGAACACCTGCTCGTTGAGGCAGATCTCCTTGTAGAACTTGTTGATCCTGCCGACCAACATCTTCTCGATGATCGCGGCGGGCTTGGGATTTGGCTCGTTTTGCGCCTGAGCGCGAAGGATCTCTTTTTCATGCTCGACTTCCGCAGCGGGAACGTCCTCGATCGCGACATATTGCGCGTTTGCGGCGGCGATCTGAAGCGCCACGTCATGCACGACTTCGAGGCTCGTGCCTTCGGTCGCCTCGACCAAAACGCCGATCTTGCCGCCCATGTGGATGTAGCTGTCAACGGTCGTGCCCTCTGCCTCAAACACCGTGAAGCGGCGGATCGAGAGCTTTTCGCCCATTCTCATGACGTACTCGTTTGTGACGGGCTTCATCGCCTCGACGACGTCGTCAACGCTTGCGTTCGGGTTGTCGAGGATATACTCCGCGACCTTTGCGACGTACTCTTTGAACACGGGGCCGCCCGCGACAAAGTCGGACTCGCAATTGACCTCGACGAGGACGTGCTTGTTGCCCTTGCTGAGCGCGAACACGATGCCTTCCGCCGCGATCCTCGATTCCTTCTTAGCGGCGGTTGCGATGCCTTTTTCGCGCAAATAATCTATTGCGGCTTCCATGTCGCCGTCAGTTGCGACGAGAGCCTTTTTGCAATCCATCATGCCAACGCCCGTGCGTTGACGAAGTTCCATAACGTCTTTGCTTGTGAATGCCATAATATTCTCCTTCTTATTCCTCTTCCGCCTCTTTTTCGGCGATAGCCTTTTCAAGAGCGTCCTCAGCGGAATCCTTTGCTTGATATCCTCTGCGGATTCGGTCTCCTCAGCGGTTGCGGGATGCAAGGATTCGCCTTGCTTTGCCTCGATCACCGCGTCTGCCATGAGTTGTGCGAACAGTTGGATCGCGCGGATCGCGTCGTCGTTGCCGGGAATGACGTAGTCGATGAGGTCGGGGTCGCAGTTGGTGTCCACGACTGCAACGATGGGGATGTTGAGCTTTCTTGCCTCTTTCACGGCGTTCTCCTCTTTTTTGAGGTCGACCACGAACAGGCATCCGGGAAGCGAGCGCATATTCTTTATGCCGCCGAGATTCTTCTCAAGGTCGTCTCTCTCTTTTTTGAGAGCCGCGACTTCCTTTTTGGGAAGAAGCTCGAATTCGCCGACGAGCTCCATCTGATTGATCTTGTTCAATCTATCGATCCTCGTGCGGATGGTCTTGAAGTTTGTGAGCGTGCCGCCAAGCCATCTTTGATTGATGTAGAACATGTCGCAACGCTCGGCTTGCTGTTTGATCGCGTCCTGAGCCTGCTTTTTTGTTCCGACGAAGAGGATAGACTTGCCCTCTTCGGCTACGCTCTTGACGAACGCGTATGCGGCTTCGACGTGATCGACGGAAATTTGCAGGTCGATGATGTGAATGTCGTTGCGGGTCGCATAGATATACTTGCTCATTTTCGGGTTCCAGCGCTTTGTCTGGTGACCGAAGTGTACGCCTGCTTCGAGCAGGGCTTTCATTGTTGTAACTGCCATTTTGGCCTCCTGATTTGTTTTTACCTCCCATAGTTTCGTCGCAAGGGCTACAAAATTGAACATCCCGTGCTCCGCTACGGTGTGCGGTCTTGTTGATTATATAATAAATATTTGTTTTTTGCAAACAAATTTAGTAAGTTTTATAAATAAATATAAAAAAAAAGGCGCGCAGCGCGCCTTAAGTCGGTTTTGATCAGTCCTCGTGATGGTCGTGATCGCACCCGTCGTCGCAACAGTCGCAATCGCCGTCGCATTCGTTCTCCTCGCAGATCTGCAAAAAGTCCTCGTAGACTGCCTGAAGCAGATCCTCGTCCTCGATGGGAAGCAGGTCCACGCCCTCTTCGGAGTCCTCGTTTTCGACCACTTCGTAGATGAGCACTTCGTCCTCACCTATGTCCTCGAGGGGCTCGACGGGCTGCAAAACGATGAAATTGCTGTCCTCATGCTCGAAATATGCGAGCACATAAAATTCCTCATCCTTATCCGTCGTCTCGTTGTGCAGAATGATGACGCCGTCGTCGCCGTCGTCGTTCATCAATTCATCCATATCTTTTTCAAAATCAGACATAATACACCTCCAAATTTCTACATATAGTTTAACACATTTTTCACTCCAATAAAAGTGGTTTTGAAATTTTCTTCAAATTTTTCCCATTCGCGAAATTCAACCGATCAGATATACCGTTTTAACGGAATCCGAAAGAAAATATTGCATGACGCGTCTCATATCGGTTTCAGAAAATTATCTCGCGTCCAAAAAAGATTGCAAGATCAAGGTGGCGGCAAGTTTATCGATGACCTGTTTGCGCTTTTCACGGCGGACGTTTGCACTGATCAGCATGCGCTCGGCGCTCACCGTCGTCAGCCTCTCGTCCTGATAAAATACGTCAAGCCCGCTCGCTTCTTTGAGCCTCTCGCCGAATTCGCGCGTGATGGCGGCTCTATCCCCTTCCGTGCCGTCCATGTTGACGGGAAGTCCCACGACAAAGGCGTCCGCGTCCTCGCGTTTTGCGTATTCGACAAAGTAGGCGATGTCCTTTTCGGGGTCGCCTTTTGCGCGAACGTACGTCTCCTTCGGGTTTGCGGCGATCCCAAGCAGGTCGCTCACCGCAACGCCAATGCGCACGTCGCCGACGTCAAGTCCTATTTTGTGTTTTTGCATACTCGTCATTGATCTATTTTGAGAATTGATATAAACGCCTCGCTCGGGACTTCCACAGAGCCCACTTTGCGCATGCGTTTTTTGCCCTCTTTTTGCTTTTCGAGGAGCTTTTTCTTGCGGGTTATGTCGCCGCCGTAGCACTTTGCGAGGACGTCTTTTCTAAGTTGTTTGACGGTCTCTCTCGCGATTATCTTGCCGCCTATCGTCGCCTGAATGGGGATCTCGAACAGCTGACGCGGAATGACTTCCTTGAGCTTTTCGGCAATGCCTCTGCCCCTCGCGTACGCGGCGTCCTTGTGCACGATGATGGATAGCGCGTCGCACTGCTCGCCGTTTATCATTATGTCAAGCCTCACGAGGTCGCTCTTTTCGTAGCCGTCCATCTCGTAGTCGAGGGAGGCGTAGCCCTTCGTGCGGGACTTGAGGTTGTCGAAAAAGTCGTAAATTATCTCATTGAGCGGGATGCGATAGGTGAGTTGCACGCGGGTGGGGTCGATGTAGGTCATGTCGATGAACGTGCCGCGCTTGTTCTGGCAAAGCTCCATGATCGCTCCGACGTAGTCCGGCGGCGTGAACAGGCTTGCCTTGACCATCGGCTCTTCTATCTTCTCTATCTCGTTCTGAGGCGGGAGCGCGGTCGGATTGTCTATCAAAAGCCTTGTTCCGTTGGTCTTTGTGACGACATATTCCACGCTCGGCGCGGTCGTGATGAGATCGAGGTCGAACTCTCTTTCGAGCCTCTCCTCGATGATCTCCATGTGCAATAGCCCCAAAAATCCGCATCTGAAGCCAAAACCTAAGGCTGTGGACGTCTCGGGTCCGAAGCTCAAAGACGCGTCGTTGAGTTGCAACTTCAAAAGCGCTTCCTTCAGATCGTCATATCTCGCGCCGTCCGCCGGGAACACGCCCGTATACACCATCGGAGTCGCCTTTTTGTAGCCGGGAAGAGGCTGATCGGCGGGATTTGTTGCAAGTGTTATCGTGTCGCCCACAGCCGTGTCGCTCACGTTTTTGACGCTTGCGGCGATATAGCCGACCTCGCCGGAGCTCAGCTTGCTTGCGGGCTTCATATTGGGTGAAAAATATCCCACTTCCACCACGTCGAAAGTCTTTCCCGTCGACATCATCTTGATCTTGTCGCCTATCTTCACCTCGCCGTCCATGATGCGCACCATCGATATAGCGCCGCGATAGTTGTCGTAAAAGCTGTCGAAGATGAGCGCCTTCAAGGGTTTGTCGTCATCGCCGCCGGGAGCGGGAAGTTTGTCGATTATCTGCCCTATCAGCTCGTCTATGCCCAATCCTTCCTTTGCGGACACGAGAGGACACCCGTCCGTGTCCAGTCCGATGACGTCCTCAATTTCGAGCTTTGTGCCGTCCACGTCTGCGGAGGCGAGGTCTATCTTGTTTATGACGGGCAAAATTTCAAGGTTGTTTTCAAGCGCAAGATAGACGTTTGAAAGCGTCTGCGCCTCAACGCCCTGCGTCGCGTCCACAACGAGAAGCGCCCCCTCGCACGCGGCAAGCGAACGCGAAACTTCGTAGGTGAAGTCGACGTGTCCCGGCGTGTCTATCAAGTTGAGGACGTATTCCTCTCCCTTATATTGATAAAAGAGCCTGCAAGTTTGAAGCTTGATGGTTATGCCGCGCTCTTTCTCGATATCCATATTGTCGAGCAGCTGGTTTTCCATATCGCGGGCGCTCACGGTCCCCGTCCTCTCGATGAGCCTGTCCGCAAGCGTGCTTTTGCCGTGATCGATATGCGCGATTATGGAAAAGTTTCTGATGTGTTTTTTCATCTCACCACTCTAAATGCCTACACGAGCGGAAAATATCCGACAAAATGTACGACATTTTTAATTTTGTTAAATTTTGTTGACTTTATTATAATGTAAATATAAAATTTTATCAAGAAGATAATGTATTTTGGGGGAAATTGATATGGATTTTGAGTGGTTGTTTGAAAAACCCATCGCACACAGGGGCTTGCATGACGACGCGTATCCCGAAAACAGCATTCCCGCCTACGAAGCGGCGATAAAAAACGATTGCAACATCGAGATCGACGTGCACGTCTCAAAAGACGGACAGGTGGTCGTCTTTCACGACGACAACTTGAAGCGCGTGTGCGGCGTGGACAAATTGATCAAGGACTGTACCGTCGAGGAGCTAAAGACCTATCGTCTCAAGGGCAGCGAGTACACGATCCCTACCTTCAAAGAATTTTTGGACTGCGTGAGAGGAAGAACGGGCGTGCTTTGCGAAATAAAGGGGCTCAACCCGTTTGACTTTTCAATCGTGAAGGCGACGATAAAGGAGCTTGAGGGCTACGAAGGGCCTATCGCGCTTCAATCCTTCAATTACACCTCCGTAAGATATGCGCGAAAGCACTCTACACTCCCCTCCGGCGAGCTTTGCACCTGGTCGTCAATGGACGGCAAGACATTGCGCTGGAGACCCGCAAACTTCATGGGCAAGATGTGGGTATGCAAAATTTCAAAGCCGGACTTCATCGCGTACAACGTGACCGCCTGCGACAAGTCCTTGCCCGAGCACAAGTGGCTGAGAAAGTGGGAAAAGAAGTTGCCCATTTTGATGTGGACGATAAACTCCCCCGAAAAGATCGAGATCGCAAAGAACTACGCAAACAACATCATATTCGAGACTATATCAAGCGAGACGGCGCACGAGGCGCTCCCGACTCTCATGCCCTTCAAGTGCCCCGAGTCCCGCCTTCCCAAAAACTTCACCCGCGCAAAATGATCTTCGCAAATTGAAAATATAAAAAATGAAAGCACAAAAAAAATCCACCGTGACGGTGGATTTTTTTACTCACACTATCTTATTCTGCCGCAGATTTTCGCGTCAGTCTGTTCTTTATGTTCGTGAACGTGCGCTTCACGCTTGCCACGACCGTCTCGTTCATGCCGTTTATGTCAACGATCTTCGTGTTGTTGGTGATGGAATACGTCACATACACATAGTAGCCCGTGAGAATGACAGCGAGCACGCAGAAGATGATGTAATACGGGCTGGTCGTCTCATATGAGAGCAAGCTCGCGCCCCAAGTGGACGAGGTCTCGTACACGATGTTCTGAGGCGTGGACGAGATCATGCCGCTTTGGTTGAGCAGCTGACCGTAGTCGAGGAAGCCGAGCAAGGAATATCCGCTCATAACGAGATACATTCTCTTGTCGCCGCTCGTCATCGTGTAGATGAAGCCGAGCGCAAGCGAGAGGAAGAGATAGGTGTAGTTGACCTTGATCGTGAACACGGAAAGCACGGCGAGCGTGAATGCCGCGAGCAATATGATCTCCTGCCTGTTGCGGTTTTTGAAGTACAGCGAGATGACGTACGCCTCGAGCACGAGGATGAAGATGAGGTTGAGCACGTTTACGCTCGTGGGCGGCACTTTGTTGTTCATCGCGACCATGCCGTAGAGTGTGAACGCGTCTGACGTGAAGAAGTGCGCGTTGATCATGCCGTTTGCGATGGCGGTGAGGTTGAAGAAGGGCTTGCCTCCCTTCACCTGATTTATCGCGGCGGGCAAGGTCACGAGATAGACGAGCACGAACGCCGCAAGGAGTCCGAACACGATCCGAGCCCTGTGAGATGTGAATTTCTTGAGCGACGGGTCGTCTTTGATGTACATATAGACGAAGTACATCAAGATGATGGGAGCTATCGCAAGCGCGCGAACGTCGACTGTGGTCGCGATCGCCATGACGAAGTAAGTCGCAAGATATTGCTTGTCAAGAGCAAGCAGCATAGAGGCGACGATGAGAGCCGCAAGCAGCGTCTCGAAGCCGTTGTTCATGCCTGTGAACGCAAACGCGAACGGCAGCAACGCGTAGAGCGCGCTGTAGACGGTCGCGAGCTTGTTGCCCACTCTCTTTTTGCCGTAGAAGTAGATCATCAGCACGATCGCGACGTCCGCAAGCACGTTGACGAGTCTGAACACGATCGAAGCCGTCTGATAGGACGCCTGTCTCGTCATAAAGCCCAAGATCGCAAGAATGTAGAGCGTGCCGGGAGCGACCGTCGAGGTCGAATGATTTGCGTAGTAGTTGAACACCCCGTTCTTCACGGCGAGCGTGTCCGCGAGGTTGATGGTCTCCGTCATTGGTCTGCCAAAGCCGTAAGTGGTCAAAAGCAACACGAGCCTCACGATGAACGCAACGAGAGCGACGGCGCAGGCGATGGCGATGACGTTGATCGCCGTATCCTTCGATATGCGCTTTTTGGTCGCGGTTTGATCGCTCGGGGTCACGACGGGAGTGCCGAAGTTTCCGAAGTTTTTGAACACGTTCTTTTGAGCGTAGAGACGACGAAGCAGAATGTACGCGGCAAAAAGCAGAGCCGCAGTCGCTACGCTGAGCAAAACCATAAAGGTGATGCCGCCCGCGTTTGTCGCGCCGTGCACCGTCCTCGACTTTCTGAAGTTGACGAC
>CANQAA010000043.1 GCA_947589395.1 uncultured Clostridia bacterium | reverse complement strand
AAAGCATAATGTGAGCGTAATGCAAAATGCAAAACACAACATACAAAAAGAAGCGCACCTGCGCTTCTTTTTTTTTTATACCCCCATCAAAACAGCTTATCTGTTTTGATGGGGACCCCGAGTGGGCTGGCTGCGCAGCGTAAACGCTGTCGCAGACTGAGGGGATTGTCAACGAATAAATTATTACGGGGCAAAACTTTTATCAAACGGAAATTAGAGGAGCGAGTTAAACCTCCACCCAACCCATTTTCATATAATGTCGTATGGATCTTCAATTGCCAAACGAAAATGAAATGGAACTCATGCGGCGGGAGTTCGCAAAACTCGGGATACATAACGCCGCGACCACGCTGAGCGCCAATGAGGGCGGGCATTTTGTTTTCCTTCTTTACTTTGCGCTCAGATTGCGCTATAATATTTTATATGGTAACAAAATTTTTGACAGCAAGGGAAATTTGGGACGGCTACGACGTGCACGCCCTGCCTTTGAAGAGCTCAACGATCTCTGAGAGCGCTTCGGGCTTTTTGGTGCGCAAAACCGTCTCCTATCTTGCCGACAGCACGGAGGAGGGCGACGTCATTGGCGCGATCGACGTCTTTTTTGACAGCCGCTGGGCGGACGAACGCGCGGCGGTGCTCATCGTTCCCAATCTCGGCAGTTCCCTCGAGGACGCGGTCGACGCGCTCGTCAAGGAGGGCTACGTCGTTGGCGTTGCGGACTACACGGGCGAGAGGATCGTGGATGGCACGACCTATCCAAAACGCTATGAATACGCCACTCTCGACGGCTGCAAAAACAAGCTCGAGACCCTTGACGGCGACGCGCTCTCCTCGCCGTATTATATCTGGACAAAGGTGCTTCGCCGCGCCATCAACGTGCTCGAGGAGCAGCCCTTCGTCGAGACGGGACGCATCGCCGTGCTCGGGCTTGGGCTTGGCGCGCAGCTCGCCTGGCTCGTTGCGGGCACGGATCAAAGAGTGAAGGCGCTCGTTCCCATCAGCGGAGGAGGCTACGTCTGGGCGCTCAAACGTCCGCGCTTTCAATTTGACAACGTCCCCGTCACCGACGACGAGAGCGCGTTTTCAACGGGCGTAGGCGCGGAAACGTACGCGCGATTTGTGACCTGTCCCACGTTTTATATGACGTCGAGGATGTCGCGCTTCAGCGACGTGGACAGGGCGGGAGACATTCTCAAGTTCGTCAGATCCAAAAACAGACAGCTGCTCATCATGGGTAGCATGGAAGATCGCCTCTCGCAAGCGGAGTTTCAGGCGATGCTTGGGTGGCTGAGGACCGACTTCGAGTTTGGCGGCAACACCTCTCCCGAGCCTACGGGCAGTTTTGAAAACAGGGACGGGTTTTTGTATTTGCACCTAAGATCCGACAAAATCGCGCAAAAACTCAAAGCATATATAAGTTACGGCGAGCCGATCTCCGCCGCAAGGAGCTGGCAGAGCCTCTCCTCTCCACAGCTCGTAGGGCAGGACGAGTACGCGATCAAGATCCCCGTCTATGACGAAAAGGAGCTCATCGTCGCCTACGCGACCTTCACCTACGAGGACGGCATCATGGCGTCGACCCCGATAGCGGGCGTCGTTCCCGCCACTTTGAACGCGAAAAAGACCGAAAAGGTCAAGGAGACGTCCCATATCATCTACGACGGCTCTATGGACGTCAGCCCCTTCATCGCTTTGACGGACGACCTCATTCAGAAAGAGGGCGTCATCTTCAAGACGAAGGGCCCGTTTGACATCATGGGCGTGACTTCGTCCGACGGCGGCATCGCTCTTTGCCGCAGCACGAGCGAAATGGCTTCCCTCGATCGCCTGTCCGCGCTGCACTTCGACGCGTACTCAAAGGACAAGCGAGAGCTTGAAGTGAGCATGTTCACCTATCCCGAGATGAGACGTTTCAGCGCGACCTTGCGCCTTCAAGGCGGGGAGTTTTGGCAAAAGATATTGCTCGTTCGAGGGGACTTCAAGTCGGAAGAAGGCATGACGCTCTCCAAGTTTTCGGACACGAAGGTCTTGGTCATTTTTGACGCAAAAGGGGTTTTATTCAACAATTTTGTATGGATATAATGCCGTTTTGGTCATAATCGTGGCGTATGATGGAATTTGAAAAAGTTCAGCTCAACGAAAAATCGCAAAACCGCAAACGACTGCTCGTTTCGCTTGTGGCGATCTTGCTCGTTGCGATTTTGGCGGTCTCGACCGCGCTCGTCGTCAAGTTTTACGTCATCTCCACATACTACGTCAACGGCGAATCGATGTTGCCAACCCTCAACGGAGGAGACGACTCCGTGCAGAAGGACGGGGACTTGCTCTATCTCAACAAACTCGCAAGGATCAAACGCGGGGACATAATCGTGTTCACGCCGGATTGGATCGACGACGGCAACGGCAACTTCCGCTCTCTCGTCAAGCGCGTTATCGGCGTTGGCGGCGACACGGTGGAGATCAAGTCCAACGAGGTCTTTGTCAACGGCGACAAGCTCGACGAGCCCTACATCAAAGAACCCATGCAAACGCCCGACCTCGTTGTCTCGGTGCCAAACGGCTTTTTGTTTTGCTTGGGGGACAATCGCAACAACTCCTCCGACAGCCGCACGTTCGGCTGCGTCGACCTCGACGACGTCGTGGGCAAATGTTTTTTGATCAAGCGCGCCTCCGGCTCAAAAAAGTTTTCAACGCCGTAAGCTCAAAATTGCTCGGCGCTCAACGCTTTTCGGTCGAAAGCGGTTATGAGCGCACCGCAATTTTATCGCTTCTCCGCGCACGCAAAACTTACGCTTCGCTTTGCTATATCAAGGTCAAAGTCAGACATTTTGCTTGTTATCGCCCGCTCGCTGTTTTGCGCGCTTGGGTGAACGCTCGCTCTGAGTTTTAGTTTGAAAAAAGGTTTTTAACCCGTAATGAACAGATTATTACGAGGCAAAAACCTTTTATAAGCGAAAGTCGGAAGCGAGATAAACCCAAAAATACAAAAAGCTCGTTCGCGTGCCTGAGTACGACGAGAACTCGTTCGGAGAATAGTTTTTGAGTTATAAATCGTCCGCGTCCTGGACGGGGAGCTCGCCGTCGGGGGTGGTCGGATAGCCGTCCTCTTCGGGCGTGCCGGTGTAGCTGCCGTTGGGGTCAAAGCGGGAGCGCAGCCTTTCGTGTTTGGTCAGGTTGCTGTGAGAGAGCGGAGCGCGGTTTTTTCTTTTCATATTCACCTCGCTTCTATTATGCGCGAGGGGAAGAAAACGATACGAAACAGACGAATTTTCGCAAAATTCGTTTTTTTGCGCGCGCGATGCTCCGAAAAATTTTTTCTTAAAGAAAAATTAAGAAAAAATATATAAATTTTTAATAGCTGTAACGGGCGTATTATGATAGAATGACAATGACCTAACGAGAGGGACTTTATGGCGCGCACAGGCATGGACAAAAGAGTTATAAGAACAAAAGCCGCAATTCGCAACGCATTCAACGAGCTCGTCCAAAAAAAGGACATTTCCGAGATTACCATCAGCGAACTTGTTGAGGCGGCGGGCATCACGAGGAGTACGTTTTATATGTACTTCAGCTCCGTTGCGGACGTGCGCGACGACATAGAGGACGAGATAATTCGCCACATCGACAAGATCATGGACGAGAACGATTGGCTCAAATGTATGGTCAATCCCTATCCCTTGCTTGACGCCATTTCAAAAGAGATAATAAGATACGACGAATACAACCGATATATACTTTCCGAAAGCGGTTCCGGCAGGCTGTTCGAAAAGCTCAACAAGCGTTTCGTTTCGGCTTTTTTGCAGTTTGTGAAGGATAACAACGTTGACATCGACGCCGCTCGCGCCAAGTATATCGTGGCGTTTGTGACGGCGGGCATAAGCGAGTGCTTCAAGTTGTGGTTCAATCACCGCAGCTCGCTGACGCTCGAGGAGCTGTGCAGACGTATTTCCGAAATGGTGACGAGAGGGCTTCGCATTTTGAAGGATTTCGACTGATTTCGTTACAACTTTGGGGGAACGTCAAAGGCGCGTCACAAACGGGTCTTTTTGAATTTTATCCGGCAGGTGGAAATATGCTTCAACTCATAAACATCGTCAAAAACTATCCGACCGCAACGACGACGGTGCAGGCGCTCAAGGGCGTCAATTTGACTTTCAGGGAAAGCGAGTTCGTCGCCATTCTCGGCCCGAGCGGCTGCGGAAAGTCGACCATGCTCAACATCATCGGCGGTCTCGACCGCTACACCGAAGGCGACTTGCGCATAGGCGGAGTTTCCACCAAAACTTTTGACGACCTGCATTGGGACGCATACCGCAACGCGACCATCGGATTTGTGTTTCAATCTTACAACCTCATCCCGCACCTTACCGTGCTCGAAAACGTCGAGATCGCGCTTTCTCTTGCCGGCGTAAACAGAAAGACCCGCCGCGCAAAAGCCGTCGCCGCGTTGCATAGAGTTGGCATGGGAGACGAGATAAACAAGCGTCCCAACCAGCTTTCGGGCGGACAGATGCAAAGGGTCGCCATCGCGCGCGCCCTCGTCACCAACCCGAAGATCATCCTCGCCGACGAGCCAACAGGCGCGTTGGACAGCGAACTCTCCGTGCAGGTCATGGACCTTTTGAAGGAAATTTCCGAGACTTGTCTCGTCATCATGGTCACGCACAACGCGGAGCTTGCTCACGACTATTGCGACCGCATATGCCGCTTCAAGGACGGACAGTTGATCTCGGACTCCCACCCCTACGAAGAGCCCGTCGAGGAAAAGGAAGAGGAGCTGCAGCTTGGCTTTGGAGATATCGCAAGCGTCACGACCGACACTTCATCCCTCCAAAACGAGCCTGTAAAGCCCGAGATCGAGCATAAAGAGCAAACGGATGAAGTGGACTACAGCACGCTTTATCAGGGAGAGAACGACAATTGGGAGCCCGAAAAAGTTTCCAACCGCAAGCGCAAAAAGTCCATGAAGTCCCTAAGTCCGAAGGACAAGGCGAGCCTTGAAAAGCTTGGCGTCAACAGCCTTTCAAAAAAGAAAAAGACGGCGGAGAACAAGAAGGACAAGTCCTTCAAGCCCACTTCGATGAGCGCGGGCATGGCGTTTGGGCTGAGCATAAAAAACCTCATATCCAAAAAGGGCAGGACGGCTTTCACGGCGTTTGCGTGCAGCATAGGCATCATCGGCTTGGGGCTCGTGCTCTCAATTCGCACCGGCTTCAACGGCTTTGTGGACAACATGCAGAGCGAGATGATGGCGGGCATGCCGCTCGGAGTATATGAATATAACGTCAAGGTCGAGATGATCGAAAGGATGATGAACGTGCTCGAGACTCTTGACCATGATAAGGACGCCTATCCCGAAGGCGACGGCATCACGATCATCGAAGAGGGCGCGGGCGCAAGCGACAGCCCCATCAACAAGCTCTTGTCCGCGTTTTTGGGGGATAACGTCGACACAAACCATATCACGAGCAAGTTTGACGAGGACCTCCGCAACGGCTTGGCGAAGGATGGCATAGGCTATAAAGCGATAAGCAGCTTTTACGGCTTGAGATACAACCTCATCGCGGACGCGGTGGACAAAGAGGGCAATCACTTTTTCAAGGACGTCTCAAAGCACCCGCCCGTTTCAGACGTCATGTCCATTGCGATGACCATATTCGGGCAAAAGGGCTTGCAGGCGGACTATTGGGAGATGCTCGTCGGAGACGAGAAGACCATGATGGAAAGCTACGAGTTCATCGGCGCAAACAGCCGCTATCCGCAAGCTCCAAACGAGTTGCTCCTTTGCGTGAGCTCCTCAAACAAGATAGAGCAGGAGTTGCTTGACGCGTTCGGCATAAACATGTACGAGACGGACGCAAACGGCGACATAGTCATTGAGGACGGCAAGGCAAAAGAGATCGCGGCAGTGACCGCCGACGACTTCATCGGCAAGAGCTTCAGACTCATCGACAACGACTCCTATTATGCTCCTGTAAAGAAGGGAGAATCGGAGTATAACTTTAACAAATTTACAAGAGAAGGCACAAATAACGCGTGGTATTATAAAGACTCCGAGCAGGACATCATGCGGGAGATGTATCAAAACTCCGAAACAGAGCTGAAGATAGTGGGCGTCATTCGTCAAAGGGAGGGCGCGGGCGCAAACTATGTGGCAAACGCGCTGTGCTATCTGCCCGAACTTCAAGCCGAGACGCTCGAGAGCGCGTACAACAGCGAGATCGCAAGCGCGCAAAGAGTTCTTGAGCAAAAATATATTGAAAATGGGACAATGTTCTGCGATACGGTTGACGGAAATATGCTCAAGGACGATACTCTTGATGGTTCGGGCGGCAACGTGCTCGCCATCATGAGCGCAAAAAACGAACTCTCGTCCTTCTTGCGCGCGATAGGAGCGGAAAAGATCCCCAGCTACATCAACATCTATCCCGGCACTTACGAAAACAAAGAAGCCATCATGGGTTGGATCGAGCGTTGGAATAAAACTAATGAAACGGACAAAAACGACGCGGAAGTGAACGCCCTCGACATGGTGGAGATGATAATTTCCAACCTGCACATGGTTTTGAACATCGCGTCCACGCTGCTCATTGCCGTTGCGGCAATTTCTCTCGTCGTTTCGACCGCGATGGTGGGCGTCATCACGGCAAACTCCGTCGTCGAGAGGATAAGGGAGATAGGCATATTGCGCGCGCTCGGCGCACGAAAGCGAGACATACGCAACGTCTTCGTCGCGGAGACGTCCCTGCTCGGGCTTGGGAGCGGACTGCTTGGCATCATCATAACCTACATCTTGACCCCGATCATCAGCATAATCATCAAGTTCGTTTTGGACGTGCCAAATCTTTTGGTGTTCAACCCGCTGCACGCTCTTGCGCTAGTCGTGCTGTCGCTCGTGCTCACCGTCATATCCGGCGTTGCTCCCGCAATTATGGCGTCGAGGAAGAACGTCGTCGACGCCCTGCGCGTGGAGTGAGAAAATTGAATATTTGAAAAAAGCGCGGCGTCCCTGATTCGGGACGCCGTAACTTTACTCGAAAAAGACTCGTTTTATCTTTTCAAAGAGAGCGTCGGGGGAGTTTGAAAAACACTCCGCCGCCACCCGCACGAAGGGCTCTGTGCCGCTCGGACGGACGACGAGACGCCCCTCGTTTTTGACGATCTCCTTTGCCTTGTCGATCTTTGACGCGAACGCGGCGTCTTTTATCGCGTCTTCGGGAGATGAGGCGGGGACGTTGAACTCGAGCATGGGGTAGGGCGTGAAGTCGGGAAGCCTCCCAAGCGTCTTTTTGACCTCGAGAAGACTCAGCGCCGTAAGAAGCCCGTCCCCCGTGCAAGCCCTGTCAAGCATGATGACGTGCCCGCTCTTTTCCCCGCCGAGCACGCTTCCCGAGCTCTTCATGGTCGCGAGCACGTTTTTGTCGCCGACGTCCGAGCGTAAGAGCGCGATATCTTGTGCGGCGAGCTCCCTCTCAAGCATAGAACTTGAAAGGGAAGTGCCCACCACGAATTTCTTTTTCAATTTGCCCTGAAGTTTCAAAAGCGTTGCGAGCGCAAGCAATATGCCGTCTCCGTCGTAGGGCTTGCCGTTCACGACGGCGAGCGCCCTGTCCCCGTCTCCGTCAAACGCGAAGCCGATCTCTCCCTCTCTCATCTGACTTGCAAGCGCGTCAAGATGCGTCGAGCCGCAATCCACGTTCACCAGCGAGCCGCAAGGGGAGTCGTTTGTCGCGCTCACGTCCGCGCCGAGAGAGGCGAAAACGTCTGTCGCGAGCCGCGCGTAACAGCCGTGAGCGGCGTCGACGCGCACTTTGACGCCGTCAAAGCGACCGAACATGGAGAGTATGTGCTTTTTGTATAACTCCTCCCCGCCGCTTACGACGCGCACCCTGTGTCCGACGGGAGTGAGGGTGAGAGAGGGACTCAACTTTTCCGCCTCGACGGGCTCGTCGTCGATTTTTGTCGCGGGGAGGTTGGACGAGCACATAGTGTATATCGCCTCGTCAAGCAGAGCTTCCTCGCGCGCGTCGAGCTTTTGTCCGCACTTGCCAAACACCTTGAGACCGTTGAAATTCGGCGGATTGTGAGAGGCGGTTATCATCACCGCAAAGTCCGCCCGCTCGACCGACGCGAGATACGCGAGCGCGGGAGTGGGAAGCACGCCCGTCAGCCATATCTTTGCGTCGCCCTGCAAAAGCCCGAGCACCAACTGCCTTTCGATCTTGCTCGAGTGCTCCCTGACGTCCCTCGCCACGAGGATCTTGCGCTCCCCCTTTGAGAGCGCCTTGCCAAGCAAAAACGGGACGCGCCCGTCCATTAGCGTCGACCACACGTCTCTTATGCCGTCCGTACCAAAATAATGCATATAAATTATTATATGCTCATATTGAGAGAAAATTGAAAAAGAATGAGAGCTTACAAATTTTTCGCCGCAATCGCGCCGTCGGAGCAGGCGGTGACGATCTGACGGAGGGATTTGAAGCGCACGTCGCCTGCGGCGTAGACGCCGGGAAGAGACGTCTGCATATTCTCGTTTGTGAGGATATAGCCGTCTTTCAGTTCAAGCCCGTCAAAGCCTTCGACGTTGGGTTTTTGACCTATCGCGACAAACAGGCAATCAACCAAAAACGGACTTAAAGTGTCGTTTTTGACGTTTTTAACTTCGATTTGCGTCAACTTGTCCTTTCCTACGAGGCGGGTGACGACGCTGTCCCACAAAATCTCGACGGAGCTACATTTAAGGCGGGTCGCGAGGATCTCGTCCGCGCGCAAGGCGTCCCGACGATGAATGAGATACACCTTTTTTGCGAGGTTTTCAAGGTAGAGCGCGTCCTCGACAGCCGTGTTGCCGCCGCCCACGACCGCGACCGTCTTGCCTTTATATAACGCGCCGTCGCAAGTGGCGCAGTAGGAGACTCCTCGCCCCGTGAATTTTTTCTCGTTTTCAAGCCCGAGCGGCTTTGGGGACGCGCCCGTCGCTATGATGACGCGTTTTGATCTCAGCACGTCGCCGCTTGCGAGCGTAATTTGCTTTGAGATGAGGTCTGCGCATTTTATCTCGTCAAAGAAAAACGTCGCGCCGAGAGACTGGCATTGAGAAAACATTTTGTAGCACAGATCGAAGCCGGAAATTTTTTCGAAACCGGGATAATTTTCAACGCTGTGAGCGAGTGAGGCGAGCCCGCCGACCGCGCCGCGCTCAACTATCGCGACGCTTTGTCCTCCTCGCGCCGCGTAAATGCCCGCCGTGAGCCCCGCAGGACCCGCGCCTATTATGATGACGTCAAAATTTTGTTCCATAAAAACATTATAGCAAATTTGAAAGAGCAGTCAACCTCATTGCCCGTGATTTTTGCGCTCGAGCTCGCTTCTCATGGAGATGTAGTCGGCGCAAAGCTGAAGTATGTAACGCTGTTTTTCCTCATGCGAGAGGGAGTTCAGTTTGTTTTTGTCCGCAAACTGAACGACGGGGTTGACGACCTCCTCGCCCTTTCTTTCGAGTTCGACGAGCTTGAGATAAATCTGCTTTTGCTGAGGAGTGACGTATTTTGGCGCGGCAGGCTCGCAATATCCGTTTGCCGAGAGGCGTTTTTTCGCCTCGACGGCGAGCGTGCGAAGGGCGCATTTTGGGTGTTTGACGTTGCTCATGTTGCCTCCTGAGACTATATTAACACATATATCTTCAAAAGGAAGCGAGACCGCAAATCAAGACATATTTCGCTGTTTTTTGTCAAGTTTTTGCTTGGCGAGCAGCTTTCTCGCAAGCAAAAAGATCGAAGGCAAAACGAGCGCTCCCAGCGCGTACGCGACAGCGCCGAACAGCTCGAACTTGCCGTTCAGCACAAACTCCATGCAGAGAACAAATCCCCCGCCCGCCATTATGGTCGCAAAAAAGTCCGTGAGCGCCCTCTCAAAGAACGAGCCTCGCCTGAAATAGAGCAAGCAAAACGCCCCTCCCGCGACCCCGCAGAGCATGCAAAGGGCAAACGCGATTGCCTGAGCCTTTGCGTCCGCGCCCAAAAGCACGACGTCGTTCATTTGAGCAGCTTTTTGAAAAAGGACGTCGGGGTGAGAGCCGCGCTGTATCTCAAGCTCGTCACCTCTCCCGATAGGGAGAGAGAGCCGCTTTCAACGTCGAGGCTTTTGACGGAGAGGTTTTGACCGGTGACGGTGAGGGTTTCCGTCGCAAGCTTTATCGTGACCGTCTTGTCGGAAAAGACGGGGACGTCCGTCACTCCCGTTATGTGCGCCGAGCGGCGGTCGAGCTCAAGGCGATGGGCTTTTGATGAATTTTCCATTGTTCGCTCCTTCTCATTTCATTTCATTGACAATGATATTAAAAAAATATAAAATATATGCGAAAAACGCTCAAACGCGTAACGTCTCGAGGTAAAAATGGAAAAGGACAGACTCAAGCTCGACTGCTCGGCGCGGTTTTATCCGATAATGGCGACAAAAAAATATCAAAGCCTTTATCGCATTTCCGTGATCATGGGGCGTGACGTCAAAAAGGACGACCTCGAGTTTGCGGCGAACGTTGCGACAAAAAATTTTCCCGCTTTTGCCGTGCGCATAAAGAGGGGTTACGCCTGGCATTATCTCGTGCAAAACGACGAGAAAGTCAAAATTTTCGAGGCGGACGGGAAGCTGCTCAACCCCATAGATTTCAAACTGACGGGAGGCTATCCCTTCAGGATATCGTATGAAAAAAACAAGATCTTCCTCGACATGTTCCACGCTCTCACGGATGGCACGGGCGCGCTTGAATTTTTGAAAAACCTGCTGCAGGTCTACAATTTGCGCGTCGAGAGCGAACTTGGCGAGGAGGAGAGAGCAAAGTTTGAAAGCGCGCTTAACGTCACTCCCGAGATATGTCTTGAAGAGGTCGAGGACGCATTCGAGAGATACTCCGAGCGCATTCCGCTCTTCAAACTCAACATCAAGGGCATGGCGGGAAAAGCTCCGCACAGGATAAGCGGCACGCTCTTGAAAGAGGGCTTGAAGGGCTTTTGTTACGAGGCCAAAACGAGCGAGGTCCTCTCCCGCGCAAAGGCGCGCGACGCGTCGTTCACGGCGTACATATTGGGGGCGATCGGCTGCGCGATAAAAAATCATGACAAGCCCGTCGTCATCATGGTGCCGATAAACTTGCGCAACATCTTCAAGTCAAAGACCAAGCGCAACTTCACGATGTTTGCAAGAGTCAGCCTGAAGAGCGGCACATATTCTTTGCAGGACTACGTCGACGAGGCAAAGAGGCAGCTTGCGAGCGGCGTGAAAAAGGAAAGCCTGAAGGATCAGATCGCGACAACCGTCAAGGGCATGAACAACTTTCTCATGAACGCGACGCCGCTTTTTCTCAAGACGTTTTTCGCAAAAGTGGGAAGGCTCTTTATGCGCTCTCGCCAGACGGTCAT
>CANQAA010000042.1 GCA_947589395.1 uncultured Clostridia bacterium | reverse complement strand
ATTTTTCGCCAAAAAACATTTTTTTGCGCCGCAAAAAAGAGGTTATAATCCCTCTCATGAAAAGAAGCGTCGCGTCTATGCGAAATTATTTTCCCTCATTTGGGCTCAAGCTCTCGAAAAAGGCGGCGGCGAGCTTTGTCGTAGAGTCGCTGCTCCTATTTTTGTTTGCCTCGACGGACAAATTCGGCTTTGCTCTCGCCCTCGCGCTCTTTTGCGGGCTCGTGTACGCAAGGCAAAACATTTTGACGCTAGCGCCCATTTACATCCTCGCGTGTTGCGTGTTTTCGCTCGGTTGGTGGACGCTTTTGTTTGCGGTCTGTCCGTTGCCTCTTTTTGTCATTCTTTACGCCGTATATTTCAAACTCAAAAAGAACGTGCCGCTTTTTGTGCTCTCAATTGTGGCTTTTTTGGGGGCGGCGCCGTATCTTGTGACCCACGCGGTATATTTTGGCGAATATGCCCTCATGCTCGTTTCGGGCGGCATTGTGCTGATCGGAAGTTTCGTGCTTGGAGTGAGCGCGTACGCAGTTCTCATACGCGGATTTTTGCACACGGTCGCCGTCGACGAGCTTATCGCGATCTCCCTCTTCGTCGTCGCTTTTGCGTACGCCATCGCAGGAGTGACCGTCTACGACTTCAACTTGTATTTTCTCGCGCTCGCCTTCTTTTTGATCGTCAGCTCTCAATGTTTCAAGAGCTCGGTGACTCTCGTTTTGGCGCTGCTCATGGGGCTTGGCTGCTCGCTTTGCGGATACGGGCTGAGCGCACTGGCGGCAAGCGTATTGCTTGCGGGAGCGGCGTCACTTTTTTCACCTTTCACGAAGTACGCGAGCGCGCTCGCGACGCTTGCAACGCAGTCTGTAATGTGTGTGCTTTTTGCCCATACGCTTGCGAGTTGGCAGACCATCGTCATGACGGCGACGGGGCTTTTTGCTGCGGTCATCATCAAGCGCTCCGTCTTTGAAAAACTCTCGGACGCCATGCGCACGGACGCGAAACATTCCTTCAGCGGCGTCGTCAACAGGCGGGGACGAGAGCTCGCAAAGAGACTGAACTTTGCAAGCGACGTGTTTTTCGACCTTTCAAAAAAGCTCGAGGGCAGCGAGAAGTCGCCGTTCACCCCTCAGAGGCTCGCGCGTGAGATAGCGTTGAGCTATTGCGCGAAGTGCGCTGACAGGGCGTCCTGCATGAAGGCTCTCGGAGGGGACACGGCGTGCGTCATTTTGCCTATGGCGGAGGCGGCGCTCTCACGAGGCAAAGTCAACATACTCGACGTGCCGCCCTTTATCGCAAGCAAATGCTCAAAGGTCTACGCTCTCACTTCCGTCGTGAACAGCTCCGCTGAGGCGTATCTCAAGAGCGCGGAGGCGTTTGGTGAGCTCGTGCAGTCAAAAAAGTTGATGTCCGAGCAATTTGCGGGCGTGTCGCTCGTCTTTGACTCTTTGGCGAGGGAGTGTTCCGCGACGGTCAGCATTTTTGACGAGCAATCGGACAGGATAAAGGCGGCGTTGCTTAAACACAACATCTACGCGAGCGAGGTCGTCATATCAAAAGAGGACGACAAACTTCAGGTGACGGTAGAGGTGAGAGAGGACGACGCAAAAAAGGTCATGCTCAAGCGGGTGCTCTCGAGCGAGCTGAAAGCCAAGCTAGACGTCGATAGCGTAGAGGAGAAGGGGGACAACAGGATCGTGTATTTTGTGAGCTCGCCCATATTCGAGGTCGCCTACGGCATTGCAGAGAGGACGCGTCAGAGCAACGACGTTTCGGGGGACAGCCGCAGCATACTTTGCCCGTCGAGGACGCGCAGACTGTTTGCGATCTGCGACGGCATGGGCAGCGGAAAGGAAGCGGCTCAGGCTTCGAACGAAGCGGTCGAGATGATCGAAAACTTCTACCGCGCAGGGATAGACAGCAAGATAATATTGAGCCTTGTCAACAAACTTTTGAAGCTCAGCTTGAGCGACTGCTTCACGTCAATCGACATCAGCGTTATCGACGCCTCTTCGGGCGCGCTCGACGTCATAAAGTCGGGAGCGTCCGCAAGTTTTATCGTGAGAAAGGACGGAGTGGAAGTTTTGTCATGTTCGCAGCCTCCCGCAGGCATTATGGACAACGTGCGCCCGAGCACGAGCAGATATCAGCTCTATGACGGCGACATCGTCGTCATGACCTCCGACGGGGTGTTCGACGCGCTCGAAGCGAGCGGCATCGTCGAGGGGATCGAAAGCGTCTCGTCGTCAAATCCGCAAACAATAGCGGACGGACTCATGGAGCGGGCGCTCGCAAGGGGCGCTCAGGACGACTGCACGGTGCTTTGCATGCGGCTTTTTTCAATCTGAAGCGTTTTTTTCAAATGCCTTGTTTTTTCGCCATAAATACTATATAATGTATTTATGAAGCTCGATATCAAGGAAAAACTTCGCGCTGAGATCCCTTCATACGCGACGATCGGGGTGGCGCTGAGCGGCGGACGGGATTCCGTCGCGCTTTTTGATTTGTTGCTGAAGGCGGGTTTTAACATTAAAGCGATCCATGTCGAGCATGGGATAAGAGGGAAAAGCAGTCTTTCGGACGCAAAGTTTGTCGAGGATATGTGCGCTATGCGCGGGGTAGAACTGAAAACATATCGCGTGGACGCAAAAAAGTGTGCGATTGAGCTTGGTCTCACCCTCGAACAGGCGGCGAGAAAGTTGCGCTATGAGCGCTTCGAGGACGCGCTTAACGCCGAATTTTGCGACTATATCGCGCTTGCTCATCACGCCGACGATCAGGCGGAGACCATCTTGATGCGCATTCTTCGCGGCACTGGCGTGAAGGGGCTTTGCGGCATGCAAGAAGCGAGCGGAAAATATCTTCGCCCCCTGCTTTCGTTTTCACGAGAGGACATAAATGCGTATGTGAGAGAAAATTCCCTCGAATTTTGCGAGGACGAGACCAACTCGGACGCGGCGTATTCCCGCAATTTTTTAAGGCAGGAGCTTGCCAAAATCAAAACAAGATATCCGAATCTCACGACCTCGTTTGCTCGGCTTGCCGCGAACGCGGAGGAAATTGAGCGCTATCTTGCGCGCGTTACGCCGAAAGTCGAGGTGCATGACGGCGAGGCGTACGTCAACGATCTTAAGACAGACGATCTCATCTTCAAGAGACAGGTGAGAGAGGCTTGCGAGAGTTTGGGAGTATATCACGACGTCGAGAGCCGCCACTACGACCTTCTGCTCGCTTTGCGTGACGGCGAGACCTCAAAGTCTATTGATCTTACAAACGGGCTCGTCGCAAGAAAGCAAACTGACTGCATGGTCATATCTTTTTTTAAGGACGAGGAGAGTTTGAATACCGTCCCGCTCGATGCGGTTTTGAACGGCGAGGCGTGCGGCGCGACTTTTGAGGTCATCGAAGGGGAAGAGGCAAGAGCAGTGAGAGATGAGCTGTTGAGCGGAAAGCTCAAGCCTTTTGGCATTCCGAAGACCCTATACGCCGATCTTGAAAGCGTAATAGGAGCGGTGGTGAGAGCAAGACGTGCGGGAGACGTGATAAAAAAGATGGGAGGAGGCAGCAAAACTCTCGGGGACTTCTTCACGGATCTGAAGATCCCTTCTATTGCTCGCGACTCTATCCCGGTCATTGCAAAAGACAGCGAAGTGCTTGCGGCGGCGGGAGTGGAGATCTCCTACGACGCGAGAGTTACAAATGAGAGCGAACGCATTTTGAAAATAAATTTGAAAAACTCGGCTCTTGCGACGAAACTGTCGCATTAAATAAAGTATAATGAGGTCAACATGTACGGCAAAGAAATCAAAAAAGTGCTCATTTCAAAGGCTCAGATCGACGAACGCGTGAGAGAGTTGGGCAAAAAGATCAGCGAGGACTACGCGGGCGAAAAGCTCACGATGGTCTGCACACTTAGAGGCGCTACAGTCTTTTTTGCGGATCTGATCAGGCAAATTCCCAACGAGATGGAGATAGATTTCATCGCGGTCTCGAGCTACGGCGGGGGGACGTCCACGAGCGGAGAGGTCAAGATGGTCAAGGACTTGTCCTCGCCCATCGAAGGCAAAAACGTCATCATCGTCGAGGACATCATCGACTCAGGCGTGACGCTGAGCTATCTCGTCAAGCTGCTTTCAACTCGCGCTCCGAAGTCTTTGAAAGTCTGCTCGTTGCTTGACAAGCCTTCGAGGCGCAAGGTGGACTTCAAGGGAGACTATGTCGGCTTCGAGATAGAAAACGAGTACGTCGTGGGCTTTGGGCTTGATTACGACCAAAAGATGCGAAACCTGCCTGAGGTCTGCGTGCTGAAAGAAGAGGTCTATGCAAAATAGCGAGGCGCTTTTCAGGCTTGCAAGCCTCGTCTATCCCGCGAGATTGTACGCCGTCGGCGGATGCGTGAGAGACAGGCTGTTGAATATTGAAGCGCACGACGTGGACGTTTGCGCGGCGCTTTGCGTTGCCGAGCTCGAAGATAGGCTGAGGGGAAGCGAATTTCGCCTGTCTGACAGGAGCATGCGACTTGGCACCGTGCACATATCCTGCGACGCGGGCGCGGTCGAATTCACGTCCTTCAGACAGGACAGCTACAGGGAGGGCAGCGGGGAGCACGCTCCCGTGAGCGTAGCCTTCACAAACGACATAACGACGGACGCAAAAAGGCGGGACTTCAAATGCAACGCCGTCTACTTCGATCTTTGCGACAAAAAGATCGTGGACCCTCTCGGCGGGGTAGAGGACATCAAAAACAGGCGCATTTCGCTCACCTCGAGCGACTGTTTCGAGGCGGACGGGCTGAGGATCTTGCGCATGATCCGTTTTGCGTCGGAGCTCGGATTTGAGATCGAAAAGAGCACTTTTGAGAGCGCAAAGGCCAACGCTTGGCGGGTCAAAGACATCGCGATAGAGCGCATAAGAGACGAGCTTGACAGGATATTCGTCGCAGACGTTCGGCACAAGGAACTAAATCTTTTTGGCGCGCACGTCAAGGGCTTCAGACTGCTTGACGAGCTCGGCTTTGTCAAGACTTTACTGCCAGAAGTGGACGCGCTGCGCGGCATAGAACAGCCGAAGCAATATCATCTTTACGACGCGTTCGAGCACTCCGTGCATGCGTTTGAGGCGGCAAGGCCAAACGTGAGGTGGGCGGCTCTTCTTCACGACATAGGCAAAGCGCCGCTTGTGAGACAGTTTGGCTATATGCACGGGCATGCCGAGCTCGGAGCGGATATGGCAAAGGACCTTTTGCGACGCCTTCGCTTCAAGACGACTGAGATAAAGAGGATATGCGAGCTGATTGCTTGCCACATGGTCGACATAAACGGCAATATGTCCTTTGAAAAGCTCAAGCTGTTTGCGCTAAAGCACATCGACGTCATGGACGATCTCATCCTGCTCATGGAAGCGGACGCCGTAGGAGCGATGGGAAAGCCGTTTGAGGGAAACAGGGTCGCTGACGCATACGCCGCGCTCAAGGCAAGCGGCGTGCCTCTCAAAATAAAGGACTTGAAGATCGGGGGAGAGGAGCTAATAGCTCTCGGCGTTAAAGAGAGCGAGAGAGGAAAGCTGCTTTCGGACCTTCTTGCCGACACGGCGCTGAACCCTCAGCTCAATTCAAAGGAGCGCGCCTTCGAATACGCCAAGAAGCGCGCGGCGAAGTTGAAATGACAAAACAGGCGCTTTATCATATCATTTTGAGTTGATAAAGCGCACAATATGAAAATAACAACAACAAAGGAGAAGTTATGCAAGGTTTGATCATCGGACTTTACGTTTTGTCGGGGCTCGTGCTCATCGGAGTCGTCGCCCTCATTGTCGTTTTGCTTTTCACATCGAAAAAGTCGGGCGGAAGCGGGGACATATCAAAGAATATCGACGCTCTAAAGAGCGACGTCGAGGCGTACATCAAGGTTGAAAACTCCATGTTGCTTGGCACTTTCAACGCGCAAAACGCCAACATCAAAGCGCTCTCTGACAGCGTGAACAACCTCAAAGAAAGCGTCGTCGACAAGCTCGCAAACAATGCGAACGAGACGAGCAAATCCGTCTCCGAACTCAAGACGCAACTGCTCAAGGATCTGTATGAGCTAAAAACTTCCGTCCTCAACGCTCTTGACAAGGTGAGGGAGGCAAACGCGTCCGCGCTGAAGGATATGAGCGGGGAAAACTCAAAGCAGCTCACTCTCATGCGCGAGGTCGTGGACGAAAAGCTCAACAGCACCTTAGAGAAGCGCTTTGACGCTTCCTTCAAGCTCGTCGGCGACAGGCTCGAGGAGATCAATCGCACTTTCACCGAACTTCAGGGTTTGCAGTCAAAGGTGGGAGACCTCAGCAAGATCCTCTCCAACATCAAGACGAGAGGGGGTTGGGGAGAGGTCTCGCTTGAAAATTTGCTCAGTCAGATCCTCGCGCCCTCGCAATACGAAAAGCAAAAGCAGTTGAAGCGCGCAAGCAGAGAAGCCGTCGATTTTGCCATACGTCTGCCCGGCAAGGGGGACGAGCCCGTGTATTTGCCAATAGACTCCAAGTTTCCGCTCGAGGACTACTCGAGGCTTCAAAGAGCTGAGGATGAGGCGGATATCGGCGGCATAGACGAGGCAAAAAAGGCGATCTATCAGCGCATAAAGGGAGAGGCGAAGAGCATTCGCGACAAATACGTCAACCCGCCCACCACCACAAATTTTGCGATCATGTATCTGCCCATAGAGGGACTTTACGCCGAAGTGCTCAAGCACTCCGAGCTTGTTGAGACGATCCAGCACGACTACCGCGTGGTCATTTGCGGGCCCACGACGATCGCCGCGCTCCTCAACAGTTTGCAGATGGGATTTCAGACCGTCGCGGTCGAAAAGCAAAGCAAAGAGATCGGCAAATTGCTCAAAAAGTTCGAGACGGACTTTGGCACGTTCGTCACTTTGCTTGAAAAGTCAGGCGGCAAGATAGAGCTCGCGCAAAAGTCAATAGACGACGCCGAAAAGAAGGCGAAAAAGATCCGCGACGCGCTCTCGAAATTCACGCTGCCTGAGGAGCAGATGGCTGAGATCGCCGCCGAGCGCGAGCAGGAAGAGACAAATTCGGAAACGGAAGGCGAGGACTATGACGACTGATCTGCACCTGCACACGACCGCTTCCGACGGCAGGCTCACGCCCGTTGAACTTGTGGATTGGGCAAAGAGCAAAGGGCTTGAGCTCATCTCCATCACCGACCACGACACCGTTGACGGGCTCGAGGACGGAATGAGGCGCGCAAAGGAGCTTGGCGTCGGCTTTGTGAAGGGGATCGAGCTCTCTGCGTACTCAATATGCGACGTGCACGTTTTGGGCTACAATTTTGACACCTGTGTTGAGTTTTTTGAAGAACTTGAAGCCGTGAAGGGCTTGCGCAAGGAGCGAAATATCAAGATAGGGCAAAAGCTCTCGTCGCTCGGAGTGAAACTTGACATAGACTTTTCCTCAAACGGCTTGGGCAGGATGAACATTGCGCGGGAGATGGTGGCAGAGGGCTACGTCAAAGATATAGGCGAGGCGTTTGACAAATATCTCGCGACGGGAGCGAAGGCGTACGTCGAGTCAAAGCGCATAACCCCCATTGCCGCCGTCAAACTCATAAAAAAGTACGGCGGGTTCGCAAGCGTCGCGCATCCGAAGAAATTTTTGACGGAGAAGAGGCTCGAGCTCATCATATCCGGGCTGAAGCCGTACGGGCTGGACGGCTTGGAGGTCTACTATCCCGGACACAGTCAGGCGGACGTAACGGAGCTTGCCCGCATCGCAAAAAAGTATCGCCTGACCCCAACGGGCGGCAGCGATTTTCACGGCGACGAGGACAAAAATTTCTCCGTTTGGTTCGACTCGTCCATTCTCAAGGCGCTGAATGTCCGCCTATAAGCCAGATTTGCGGCGGGTAGAGGAGCGAAATAAATTGCGTGGCAATTATATTTGATATAAAAGAGTTTTTATGCTATAATCATCGAGGAGGAATTATGGCTGACAACAAAAAGGATTTCGAAGTGTTCACAAGCGTCATCACCGCGCTCGCCAAAGACGCGGCGGCAAAGGTCGAGGGCGTGTATCTTCAGCGTCCCAAACGCAAAAACGACGCGGTCGAGGTTTTCTTTTTGCCCAACGAAAAGGTCACCGTCGACATATATGTGACTCTTTTTCAGGGCTACACCGTGCCCGAGACGGTCGCAAATTTGCAGGAGAGCGTCAAAAATCAAATCGAAGACGCAACAAAATTCAAGGTCCACACTGTGAATGTGCAGGTCGTCGGCGTGGAGATGGAGTCCTTATGAGAAGAGTGGCGCGCGAAGAAGCGTTTCAAATTTTGTTTGAATATACCTTTTACGAAAAGCTCAACGAGGACACGCTGGAGTTGATGTGTCTCTCAAGCGATATGACGGACGACGACAGGGATTATCTCAAATGCGTATACTACGGCGTCGCCGCGCACTATGAGGAGTTGAGGCAGATCGTCGCGGAGCACCTTTCGGACTACACTCTCGACAGGGTGTTTCGTCCCGACCTCACCGTGCTTTTGCTCGCGACGTTCGAGCTCGTCACGGATGTCGCGCCCCTAAAGGTCTGCATAAACGAGGCGGTGGAGCTCGCAAAAAAATTCGGCACGGACAAGTCCGGCGGGTTTGTCAACGGCGTGCTCGCAAAGATCGTTGCGGATCTTGACAAAATCAGAGCGGAGCACAAGTTTTAGTCTATGGAAGTCATGAGCGACAACAAAATGACAGCCGTATCGGTGAGCGAAGTGAGCGCCCTCATCAAGGCGTGCGTCGACGCGCCCATTTTCAAGGGGCTTGAGGTGTTCGGCGAGGTGTCCGGCTTCAAGTACAGCGGACCGCACGCGTATTTCACCCTCAAGGACAAGTACGCGCAGATACAGTGCGTGTGCTTCGGCGCCGCAAAGCTATATAACCCAAAGGACGGCGAGAGCGTCATCTTGCGCGGCTCGCTCGACTACTACGTCAAGGGCGGCAAGCTGTCCTTTCAGGTGAGCTCCATTCAGCCCGTCGGCAAGGGGCTGCTGTTTTTGGAGTTTGAAAGGCTCAAGGCAAAGCTGCTTGAAGAGGGCATATTCGACGAGGCGCACAAAAAGCCCATTCCCGAAATTTGCAACAACGTGCTCGTGCTCACCTCAAAAACGGGCGCGGTGATCAGGGACATCGTGACCACAGTCAGAAGGAAAAATCCCGTCATCAACATCGTCGTCAAGGACGTGCGCGTGCAGGGCGACGGGGCGGCAAAGGAGATCGCGGCGTCGCTAAGACGGGTGGACAAGCTCGGCTACGACGTCATCGTGATCGCTCGCGGGGGCGGGTCTCTTGAAGACCTTGCGCCGTTTTACGACGAGGAGCTCGTGAGGGCGGTGTACGCGGCTTCAACGCCCATCGTTTCGGCGGTTGGGCATGAGACGGACTTTTCGCTTTGCGACTTTGCGGCGGACAAGCGCGCTCCCACTCCAACAGCGGCGGGCGAGCTCATCGCGTTCGACTACTACGCCATGATAAACGACCTCAAGGTCCACATGGACAGACTCTCGCGCGCGGCGACTCGAAACTACGAGAGGCAAACGGCAAGGACGAGGATAGCGGCAAGCAATTTGCAAAGGCTCGCGTCGTCCTTTTATGTGAAGCGCACAAACAGGGTGGACAGGCTCATGCACGACATGATGAACGCTGTGACAAAAAAAGCGGACTCGCTTGAGAACAGACTTCTTCGCGCAAGCGACTCCCTCGACAAGCTCAGCCCGCTCAAGATCCTGATGAGAGGCTACTTCAAAGTTGACGCCGCAGGCAAAACGCTGAGCCGCGTTGCCGACGTCAAAGTTGGGGACAGCATACGCGCGACGGGCTCTGACGGCTCTTTGAAAGCGACGGTGACAGAAGTCAGCGTAAATGACAAAAAGTGAAGTTTATCTTGCGAAATTCGCATGATGAACGCTGATTTGGGTGATATATATGGAAACGAAAAAGTTTGAACAGGCATTGAAAGAGCTTGAGGATATCGTCAGATCCCTCGAGGGCGACATGGCTTTGGACGACGCGATCAAGGCGTTTGAAAGAGGGATCGAGCTCAGCAAACTCTGCATCGAAAGTTTGAAGGCGCAAAAGGGCAAGCTCGAGCTTCTCACGGACGACATCAACAACTTGACTGAGGAGCTCAAGATAGACTGATGATAAAGGATGTTGACAGGTCGATTTATCTTGAGCGCTTCGAGAGGGAGCTGAAAGATCTTCTTTGTGGGGATAACGTGCTTGACGCCGCCATGCGTTACGCGACCCTCGACGGGGGCAAGCGCGTTCGTCCGACTCTCGTATATCTCGGCGCGGTTGCGGCGGGAGGCGAGGCAAGCGAAGAGGACGTGATCCGCCTTGCGCTCGCGATCGAGCTCATTCACAGCTACTCCCTCGTGCACGACGACCTTCCCGCAATGGACGACGACGCCATGAGGCGGGGCAAACCCACAGTCCACAAGGCGTTTGGGGAGGCGTACGGCGTTCTCACGGGAGATCTGTTGCTCTCATACGCGATGAAAGTTTTGCTTGACGCCCCAAAGGAAGCGGCAAAGGAGATCGCAAACGGCGCGATCGACATGGTGTACGGCCAGCAAAAGGACATCGAGGGCGCAAAGACGGAAGAGGAGTTCCTCGCTATGTACGCCAAAAAGACGGGCGCGATGTTCGTTGGGGCAGTGCGCGCGGGGGCGATCGCTTCGGGCGCGGACGGCAAAACCCTTGCCTCTCTCACGGAATACGCCAATCGGCTCGGGCTCGCGTTTCAGCTCTCGGACGACCTCATCGAGGACAAGGACGAGGCGTCTTTGGTCACGCTCGCGGGCAGGGACAGGGTGAGGGAACTTCTTTTGCTCAACACTGAGCTTGCAAAAGCGAGCGTCTCATCGCTTGCCTATCCCCGTCCCCTCATCGCCCTCGCCGACAAGCTGCAATCAAGAACGAAATGAAAAAATTTGATTTTTTCATGAAAACATCCGACTCGGTCAAGTCGGATTTTTTTTTGCAAGACGGCAATTTGAGACGCGAAAATCGGCTCTTGCGCGAAGTTAAGATATATTGTATAATGAAAAAAAACAAAAGGAGGAATGAAAATGGCAGATTTCAACGACGATCTCAACGATTTCAATGAACAAAAAAAGAACACAAAGTATCTCACGATAGAGGGGCAGAGGGAAAGCTTCAGGCAATTCTCAATGTTGCCGATATCTATCGGGGTGCTCGTGTTGGTGCTATTTCTGCTGCTCGGCGTTATGCTGGCAGTGATGACAAAAAATTTTGGACCCTTTGCCGGTATGGCGATAGCCGGACTGCTTTGCGGCGGCGTGCTGTATTGGGCTTTGAAAGTCATAATCTCATCTCAGGTGATGACGGTTTTGTATCTTGAAAAGATCAACGACCAACTTGAACGTATGAGCGACATGATCGGCAACACGCCGATAGAGCCCACCGACATCACCAACCCGGCAGAACCCATCGACGCCCCCGACACGCCCACC
>CANQAA010000041.1 GCA_947589395.1 uncultured Clostridia bacterium | reverse complement strand
CCCCATCAAAACAGATAAGCTGTTTTGATGGGGGTATAAAAAAAAAGAAGCGCAGGTGCGCTTCTTTTTGTATGTTGTGTTTTGCATTTTGCATTACGCTCACATTATGCTTTGCATTGCATTATGCTTTACTCTCGCATTTTGCTTTGCGCTGCATTATGCAGTGTGCGGTTGTGTGTTGCCGTGCTCTTTCATCAGCCGGCAGGTTGAGGTTGAGGTTGATTTTGAGGGTCGCCGGAGGCGGAGTCGGCGTCGTAGACGAACCAGCCTGTTTCCTCGCCGTCGTAGAGGCTCTTGAGGTTCTTGAGCGCGTTCACAGCGTCCGCGTCCGTCGAGGCGGAGAGACTCACGCCCAAGTTGAGATCCAACGCGTCGATGCCAATCTCGACGCTCAAGCCCAAGCCCTGCGTGAAGTCGAGCTTCAGCTTCACGCTGATGTTTGCGAGCAGGGTCGTGAAGAAGAAGTCGATGGGATCGTCCTTTGCCGGGTCGAACTCGGGGCCGCTCTCGATGGCGAGCGCCCGATTGAGCTTCGAGAAGAGACCGGTCAGATATTCTGTTGTCAGATATTGATCGATGAGACCGTTGATAAGTCCGCTGTATCCAGGAGCCATCGAAAGCGCGGACGCCATGATGAGCACTGTACCCACTTTGTAGCTGTTGATGTGAGAATTATACTCCTCAACTATCTTGTCATATGTCTCTTGGCAAGCCTCATGATCTTTTTCGCCCTTGCCGCAAGTGGCTTCGTCATAATCATGCCCTGTTGCCGCCTTAAACGCGTCTGCAACAGCTTGTTTGATATAGTCGTTTGCCGCAATTTTCGGGAACTCCGTAAACGTTTCGACCGACAAATCGTTGTATTTACTATATTCGCTACCGCTCATAGCAGTCAGAAGGAATTTTGCAAAGCCTCCGGCGAAGATGGGGTCGAGGAACTTCTTGATCGTCTTATTGTTGTTGTCAAGAAGGACCTTTGCCGCATACATTGCCGCTTCCTGCTTTTTGATGACTTGCTCATCGGTCGCATGCTCGTCATAGTTTGCTTGATACACCATGCTATAAATCGTCGGACCTATAGTTTCCGGTGTGGGGGGTTGCTCACTTTCGACACAGGCATTCGCCACAGCCGCAATGCCGGCGAAGATGCACTTGATCTTTTCGCTGTCGAGATTGACAAGTCCCTTCACGAGATCGGAAACTTGAGCTATGCAGCCCTCGACCGTCCAGTTGTCAGCGTCTTCATCCTTGAGTTGATTTCCGATCGCGGAGACGAGTTCGAGCACGTTGCCGACTGTGAGTTCGAGCTTGCCGTCTGCGTTGGAGTCGAACAGACCGAGCACGCTGCCAAGCAAGCCGCCGATCTGCTTCATGGTCAAGCCGCCCTTGTCGGCGGTCGTCTCTTCACTCTCGCCGGGCTCTTCTTCAGCGCTGCCTGCGGCGGAAGTTTTTGATTCAAGCCAAGCGGCAGCCTTTTCCACGAGCTTGTTGCCTTCGTCGAGCCAGCCCTTGTTGACCTTGAAGCCCTTGATGACCGCGCCCTTGAAGTCGTCCTTGATGCCGTTTTCATCAACGAATGCGTCGAGGAATGCCTTCAGGTTTTCATCTGTCACGACAGTTTTGATGACGTCAAGAATGTTGCCGCTCTGTGCGCCGCCGGAGCCGCCGGGCGCACCCTGTCCGCCGTCCAGATCGAGTTTGAAGTTTATGAGCGCGTTGATGAGCGCGTGGATGGGTTGCACTGTTGCGGGTTGACCCTCCGCGTCGGTGTACGGAACTTCGGGGTCGGTCAATTTGATCGCGAGCTCATCGCCGATGAACGTCGCTTCGAGCACGTTGTCCGTCGTCGTCTTTGCGGGAGCTTTGTAGCTCAGCCATGCTCTTGCCTTGACGGGGCTTTCGCTCTTGCCGCTGAGGTCGATCATGCCGGTGAGGCCAAGCTCGAAGTCGCCAAGCAATTGGACCTTTACGCCCTCACCCTCTTCCGCAAACGGAGTGGTGCCAAGCAAAAGTCCGTTGAGACCCAAGTTCACCCTTGCGTCGACCACGAACTCGCTCTTGTATTGAGTCTTGTCGATGGTGACGGGGGTCTTGCCGTTTGCGTTTTTGAAGTTGAGATGGCGAATGCCTATCTTTGCATACGCACACGCAGCTGTGCCGCCGCTCTTTGTTGTGATCTTGTTGAGGTTGAGCTCGATCTCCACGCCGTTTTTGAAAGCGCCGTCCGCGTCTTCAAACGAGACCGTGCCGGTTGCTCCGCCGAGCAGATCGATCTTGGCAACGCCGTTTACCAAGCCCAAGAGGGTGGAAAGATCGCAAGTGTACACGTTGCCGACCTTTGTCGAGGGCAAAAATGAGCCGAGAAGCTCGATGCCCAAGACGTTGTGCAATTGCAAATTGTCGTTTTTGTCAAACAGAGTGTTCATCGAAATGCCCAACGTGCCAAGCAGTCCGTTGATGGAACCTGCAAGAGTTTTTGCGTCGTTGAACGCCTTGTCTCCCTCTTCGCCTTCGGGATAGTCCTTGCGCTGAGGATCAAGGAACCCGTTGACCATCTCCTTGAGGTCGAAGTTGGGAATGAGCTTCAGAACGGAGCCGACGAGCTTGTCAAGATCCCAATCCTCGCCCATCTGAGAGGTGATGGTCGAAAGCTTTTCGTTGATGCCGTCCTCAATGAGCCAGGTCGCAAGATATTTGCCGACGTCCTGATTGAGCGCGCCCGCGATGCCGCCCTTTTCGTCATCTACGGCAAGGTTGGTGTCGGGATCGTACTCCGCGCCGAGAGTGATGGGCAACGCAAGATGCTGTCCCGCAAAGTCGATGTAGAGCTTGTACGGGTCGTTTGCAAAGAAGTATATGCCCGCAACGGTCGTTTTGCCCGACGAGATGATGATCTTCGCCGCCGTGTTGGCATAGTTGTCTTCGGGCGTTCTGTCAATGACGAGGCTTGCGCTCACGCCAAGTTTGACGCTTCTCAAAACCTTGTTTCTGGACGCGCCGCCGGAGCCCTTTGTTCCGAGTTCGACGTCAAATTCCGCTTCGACGCCAAGATCGTCTGTTTCGCTTATTTCGTCACCGCCGATGCCTTTTGTCAGATCCCACAAAGCGTCAAAATACGCTTTTGCCGTGATGGCGTTGGGATCTTTGTCGGGATCTTTGTCTTTTTTGTCGTCATTCTTGGGATTGCACGCGACAAGCGCCACGACCAACAGCAAAGCAAGCGCCAAAATGAGCACTGCCTTAAAGTTGAACCTTTTTTTCATATTCTCCTCCTAAAAGACCGATTCCGGCCCTTTTATATTAATATTATAATGTACATCAATTGAATTTTCAATATGCAAATGAAAAAATCGTTGATTTTTAATAAAATTTAACGTTAAATAATTAATTATTATACCAATTATTCACTGTCCACTGCAAGGCGAGCAAAATAGCCATACAGCTGTGCGGTTTACTCCCCCAAAAGTCCGTCGACCGAGAGCGTCGCGCCCGAGATATACTCGTTTTCGGCGAGGAAAATTATCGCGCTTGCGACCTCTTCGGGCTTGCCGAGACGAGAAAGCGGAATGGAGTTTTTGACGAGCTCCTCCACTTCTTGCTTGGAATATTCCTTCATCATGTCCGTGTCTATTGCGCCGGGAGCGACCGCGTTCACCCTCACCCCCATCGGAGCGAGCTCCTTTGCGAGCGCCTTTGTGAAACCGATGACGGCGGCTTTTGAGGCGGAATACGCGACTTCGCCGCTTGCGCCCACCAGCCCCCACTTTGAGGAGACGTTGACGATCGCGCCCTTTGAGGCGATGAGGTGCGAAAGCGCCGCCTTTGTCAGGCGAAACACCCCGTCCACGTTGACGGCAAACACCTCCCGCCACGCCTCCTCGCTTTCGTCAAGCAAAATGCCGTTTTGCTGCACGCCCGCGTTGTTGACGAGAACGTCCAGCTTTTTGAACCTCGAGACAGCCTTCTCGATCGCGCATTTTACGGACGCCGCGTCCTTCACGTCGCACTCGATCGCCAAAACGCCGCCGAATTTGTCGTTCAGCTCCTTCTCGAGAGCGAGCGCCCTCTCGCGACTTTTGAAATATGTGAAAGCCACGTTGCACTTGCCCGCAAGCATGCGCACCGCAGCCTCGCCTATTCCTCTGCTCCCGCCGCTGATAAAATACGTTTTTGTCACAAAATCACCACTTGTTGTGCACTTTTTCGGCAAAACCGAGCACATCTTTCAGCTCTATCACCTTGCCGTCTTCAAGCTCCGCCGTGCCGCTGAAGTAGCCGAACACCTGATGAGGGATCATGCACATCACTTTGAGGTCAAAAGGCTCGTAGCGGTCGATGATGGGATGGAATGTGCAATTGAGCTTGCCGTCTTCGGACGTGAAACGCCAATCTTCCATATATCTCGGCTCGCCCTCGTCGTCGCCGGGTATGATGAACTTGCTCCTGTCTATCTTGTGCGCTTTGCCGTTAAAAAAGAGCATATCCTCGCTTGCCGCCGTCGTGTTGCCAAAGCCGTAGCCCAAGTTCCAGCCGAACAGGCTGCCGTCCTCAAGGCGCGTGGAGAGACTGCTCCAATACCAGGTGTTGTCGTACGTCCAGACGCCCCTGCCCCAGTCGAGCGTGCCAAAGCTGTCGGCGGGATCGAACGGGCACTTTTTGTCCCCGAGCGCGAGATAGCCCTCCGCCTTCATGCAATTGATCTTTTGATTGAAATAAAAGTGCGCCTTCTTGTCAAAAGGAGTGGCGATCACCATGCTCTCTTCGGGGAAGTCGCTGAGAGTGATGTCCCAGCTCACGTCCGTGCCCATCTTGTCCGCGTTTGGATATACGCCCGTGAGGCGGCGCGTCTTGCCGTCGTTTTCGAACTTCATCTCCACTTTGCCGTTTTTGAAGTACGCGTCGCCGCTCTCGCTCGTGCGAGGCATGTTCAGCTTGCCCATAGGAAAGAGAAAAATGGACGTGTTGGTGAACTGCGCAGGCGTCACAAAGTCCATGACCGTCAAGCTCAAAGCCCCAACGAAGCCAAGATCGCTTATCGTGAGACAAAGCGCGTACTCCTTGTTGCCGACGTAATAATAGTCCCACTCCTTCAGGCGGGTCTTGGGCGCTTTGACATTTTCGCGATTGTAGACGTAAAGCATTTTCCTCGCGTAGCCGGGCGTCGCAATGTTGCCCTGCTCGTTCAACAGCTCGATTTGCTCCTTGATCTCGTTTTGCATCTGAAACCTCTTTGAATTTTTCTTCTACCATTCTACCACACTCCCGCCCGCATATCAAGCGACAATGAGAAAATTGCAAATACCTCGTTCCGCCTCATTTGAGCGCCGCGCGTCAGCGCTTTCATCTCTCGCGCCGCTTCGATCGCGTATACGCCAAATTTACGCGTTACAAAAAAAACGCGAAGCTCTCATCAAATCAAGTCATCGCCGCCCTATCTTGCTCGCGCAATATGCTCATCTTTTTAACATCTTACTTTGTATATATTGCGCAAAACGCGGGTTAAAGTGTAAAATTTAACATTATAAAGTGCCTTTTTCGCGGTTATCCTCTCTTTGATACTCTTCGTATAAGAGGGGCTTGCTTATGCCTTTGGTCGTGACGCTCATGCCGTATAGGCGAGGGACGATCCTTCTTGCGACGGCCGCGCCGATCACGCACCAAGTTATGTCCGTAGGCAAAAACACCGCCGCTCCCGTGAGCCACGCGCTCTTCAAGGAGATGGGTTTTGCAAGATAAAAATTGAGCATGAGATACATGTACGTCACGCCGAATGTATACACGATCGCCATTCCCGCAAGCGCGCCGAGCAACATCCGCGCATAGTTCGGGCGGGCGTCGCACCTTGCGCCTCTCGCGATCACTCCCGCGACGGGCAGGGCGAAAACGTAACCCAAAAGATAGCCGAAAGTGGGCTGCAAAACGTAAAATATCCCTCCTCCCGCTGTGAAAATGGGAATTCCGACAAGCCCCATGAGCAGGTATATCAAAACCGCGATCAGGCTGTCCGCAGGTCCTAAAAGCAGCGCGGATAGCAGGGCAAATGCCATCTGCAAGCTGACGGGAACTATGCCGATGGGCACTTTGATGAACGCGCCCACCGCGATCAGCGCGACAAACATCGCAATGAGGGCGAGACGAAGCGTCCTGCCCCGCCTTTTTGCCGTTGCACTCACCATTTTATACTCACCTCGCCGCTACAAAGGCGCTCTTTCTCGCCGTTTTCGTACTCGACCTCGAGGCGGCACTCGTCGTCCAAACCGAGCGCTCGCGCGCGCCTTGCGCAGTCTCCCTTAATGACATCCACGTCCATGCCTATCACAAAGCATTTTGCCCTGTATCTGCTGACGATCTCGCTCTTGTCAAAGGCGCGGTACAGCTCGAAAAATCTGTTCAGCGTATATGCCACCACCTTGTTCGCGCAGTCCTTTACGCCCTCGTCAAAAGCCGCCTCCGCAATGTCCTTTAGCTCCTCGCAAGAGGGCTTTTTGAGGTTCACGCCAATGCCCAGCACCGCGTACTCTATCCCGCCGCTCTCGAGGTCCGTCACTGCCTCCGTGAGGACGCCAACGCACTTTTTGCCGTGCGCGTACACGTCGTTGACCCATTTGACGCCCGTCCTTCTTCCGCCCGCCTGCTCGATCGCCTCCGCGACCGCAACGGCGGCAGTCACCGTGATAAACCTTGCCCTCTCCATATCCGGTCTCAAAACGACGGAAAAATATATCCCCTCTTTTTTTTGAGCGGAGAAACTGCGCCCCACTCTGCCGCGCCCCGCCGTCTGGGAGATCGCCACTGCGACCCTACCCTCTTCCGCGCCGCTCTCGGCAAGCCGCCTCGCCTCGTCGTTTGTGGAAGTTGTGCTTGAAAATACCTCGATTTTGCAACCTGTGTTGAGATATTTTTCAATTCCCTCCGCCGTGACCGCCGCGTCATCAGCGAGCCTATAGCCCTTGTTGGGGACGGAATCTATCTCGAGACCGTCGTTCTTTAGCGCGCTCACGCCCTTCCATATCGCGTTGCGCGTTACGCCAAGTTTTTTTGCAAGCTCCTCGCCGGACAAAAACTCCCCGCGCCTCGCCTCAAGCTCCCTCAAAATCGCGCTCTTTGTGCTCATTCTCTCTCCTTCGACTTTTTTCGACATAATTTTCTTTTTCAGACGCTCCTCATTTTCTTTCGCCGTATTTCGACATTATTCTTTCTCTTTCTCGGCTTTTCGACGCGCTTATTTATCGTTCGCGGCTTTTCGACGCGCTTCTTCGCCTTTCGCAGTTTTACGACATTATTCTTTATGATTTGACATTGTTCGACATTCTTTTTGTCATTTCGTCATTATTCGACATAACTCTTTCTCATTTTTCAAATTTCGACGACTTTCGACGCTAAAAACGCATCTTTTCGCCGCCTATTATGCGCTCAAAATTTTGCATTGTCAACCAAAATGCGCAAAGTAAGGTGACAATAAAATTTGCGGTCAAGAAATCGCTTGAAAATTATATAATTTTGTATGGACGTTTTGATAATTGTGATGTCCCTCGTCGCGGGCGTGGTCGGGACGGGACTGGGCGGCGTGATAGGCGTGATCTTCGCAAGCCGCGAGGGCAGGCTCACGGGCAAGATTCTCGGATATGCGGGCGGAGTCATGCTCGGCGTCGTCGCGCTCGATATGTTCCCCGACGGCGTGGTCTCGCTCGCTCCTTTGGGACGCTATTGCGCTTTTGCGGCGTTTGGAACGCTTTTGCTCGGCGCGCTCGCCGTGTTTTTGATCGGCAAACTCGTCTCGCTCGTCACGCGCGGAAGACCCGTCACCCTCACTCAAGCCGTATCGCTCCTCGCCCTGCCCAAGCAAAAGAACGCATCCCTTCTCAAAACCGGCGCGGTCATGCTGTTAGCGATAGCCCTGCACAATCTGCCCGAAGGTATGGCGATCGGGGCAAGCGGCGCAAACGCTCAGGCGGCAGGCGTGCTCGTTGCGATCATCATCGCCGTGCACAACGTCCCCGAAGGTATGGCGATCGGAGCTCCCCTCGCGGGCGGAGGCGCAAGACCCGCGCTCGCGATCCTTCTCGCCTCCCTCGCGGGCGGCGCGACCGTGCTCGGAGCTGTCATCGGACTGCTCGTAGGCGGGCTCGGAGAGATCGCGACAGGAGTGTGCCTGCTTCTCTCCTCCGGCGCAATGCTCTACGTCACCTTCGCCGAAATGCTCCCCCAAGCCGCCTACGCCAACGGCAAACTCCCGCCGCTCAGCCCCCTGCTCGGCTTTCTCACCGCCACCCTGTTTTTACTCTTCTTTAATTTTTGACAAGCCCTGAAGGCTTGGCGACCAAAAGCGCGCGAACCTTGAAGGTTCGACTACAAAAGCGCGAGACGACGATAGTTTAGATATGCGCTGACGTTCGCTCGCTTGACTCGCTTTGAAAGCGAGAGAACCGGAAGCGCGAGACTGACTGCAATGCGAGTTTAAGAACATTTTGCTCGCTTTATAGTTTGGGCGAGCGCAACGAAAACTCATTCGAAGACTTGCCCGAGCACGATGGCACTTGTTTGAGCAGATCGTTTTGTTGTATAAAAAAAGCGAGCTTGGCTCGCTTTTTGATACTTGTGTTTGGATTTAACTACTTTTTCCTGTTCGCGGGTTTTTGACCGGAGGCGGGCTTTTTGCCCTTCGCATGGTTTTTGCTTGCCTCTTGTTGCGCCGCCTCGACGGAGTTCGAACGCATGATCCTGTCGCGGGAGACTTCCGTGCGCTCTCTCGTCTTTTTGCCGCACTCTCTCAAGACGCCCGCCGCGATGATGAGCAACACGCCCACGCCCGCAAAGATGAACAGCCAGTTGCGCAGGTGTATGACGTTGAGCACCGCCATGAGCAGGTTGTTGGACTGCATCCACGTTGCGTATTGATAGCCGAGCATGCCGTAGGGCACGTTCATGGACTCTATGCTGATGTTCAGATGATTTGCGTCGTCGATGGAGAGGTTGAGCCCGAGATTTGCGCCGTTTGCCGCAAATTGCACGAGCGAAGCGACATCCTCGTTGATCAAGCCGTCCAGAGTTTTCGGAAGATTTGAGAGCGCTTTGAACACTGTGGGAATAAGATCAGGCAAAGGCAGGTCCATTCCGCTGATATTGAGTTCGATGGACGAAATGTCAACGCTTGTGATGTCCATGCCCTCGCCCTGCATGTCGAGCACGAGCCAGGTGATCGGGCGCTTGACGTAACCGTTGGGGAACACGAGCCAACCGTCCGCATTGCGTCCGTACGGGAAGGCTTGATCTCCAAAGCCCGCGAGAGTGGTCTCGCCGTCCGCAAAGGTCTCGGCGCCTTCCGCTTCCGCCGCCGCGATATACTTGTCGACGGCTTCCCTGTCGTAGATCGTATAAAGCAACTCGCCCGAAGACGCGTACTCCACCGTCTCCAATCCCTCGTCAAACGTGACTGCTCCTTGAGAATACGACCAGCCCTCGTTGAGGATGAGGCGCAAGATGACGGGAACGGTCATTCTGCCGGGAAGTTGCGCGTAGAGGAGCAACGGATCGTCAAACGTCTGATAGCCGTCCTGATTGAAGTTGTCGTAGTTTTGATCGAACAACGCCTTCAATCTCTTGTTTCCCATGCCCTCTTTGAGATACGTCGCATATTTTGAATGATTATACTCAAAGTCGACTATTGCGAGCGCGAGCGCCCTTCTGCCCACCGAGTTGATGAGACAATAGTTGTAGTCCCTCATCACATATTCATTGTAGATGAAGTTGTAGAGTTCAAACTTCCTTTCGTCCTCTGCCAACTCGTCGTCGATATAGGCTTGAATAGCATCCGTATTTATCGTATACACCGCGTCATAAAGTTTTTCCGTTGGATCTGTTATTAAATCACTCTTCTCGGCGTATTTATCGATATAGTCATAGAAGGAATTGTTGATCTCCTCATTGGCGTAGACGAAGCTCATCTCCTGCTGAGACTCGCCCGCCGAGCGCGCGAGCTTGCTCAAGCCCTTGTACGAGAAGTCGCCTATCTCATTGCCCTGTCCGTCGGTGAGGATGTTGTTGTTGCTGTCAAACTCGTTGAGGTTGCCGTTGAGCAGGTTGTACATCGTGAACTGCCTCTCTATCTCGGCGTTCTTGTCAATCTGCTTGTCGGCATTGTACGCCAAGTCCTCAAAGAAGAGCGTGCTCGACGTCGCGTTTGCGATGATGTCCGGCACGACGTAGGTGAGAATGATGCCAAAGCCCACAGTCAGCACAGCGAAGGTGAACGCGATCTTTGCCGATTGCGAGAAGATGCTGCTCTTCGTGCCCTTTCTTGTGACGATCAATGTCACAAAAAGATATATGAGAGCAAACGCGCCCATGATTATGAGTGCAATAAAGTGCCAGAATCCGTATGCCGGAAGCTCGTTGTAGGTCCTAAGAGCCAAAACCACCGTGATCGCGACAAGCGGCAACATTGCGAGCACATAAAGCACTATCGCCGCCGCCGTGTAGCCGACGGAAGTCTTGGATTGATCCCTCAGCGTGCGCTTGCTCACGGGGAACGCCTTGTCGATGACGTTGCCCTGCGCGTCGCGAGTGACGCGCTCATACTTCATGCGTCTCTTCTCATTTTGTGTGAGGTTCTTGTTACTCATGGCGCTTCACCCCCTTTCCTTTATTTTGTGAAGAGGGCGTTTTGGGCTTCCTCCCCGCCTGCGGCTTTCCCTTTGCTCCGGGTTTCGCTTCGCCCTTTGCGCCGGGTTTTGTTCCGGGTTTCGCTCCCGGCTTCCCTTTTGTTCCCGGCTTGTGCCCTGAGGCGTTGATGGCGTCCATAGCCTGTCTTTCAAGCCCCGTGACGGGAGCTGCCTCGTTTTCCTTTTTGGTCTGCTCGCTCAAGGATTCCGTGATGAGGACGTGCTCGTCGGGATCGCTCTGCAAGCCCTCATACTCCGTGAACTTGCGGCGCGGGACGATCTTGCCCGAAGCGTACAGCTCTTCCTTTTCCGCAGCGACGAAGCTGAGGAAGTAGAACAGCGCAACTATGCCCGAGAACATCAACAGCATGTCTCTGAAGGAATAGATGGGATAGTACACTCTCTTATAAGACAAGTCGCTGATGAGCTGTCTCACGGACTGCAGGTCGTTGAGCCCGAAGGACGAGGAATATGTGCCGTCGCCAAGCGAGTCGCCGATGAGAGTCGAGCCTATCATCGCGCCGTAGATCTTCGCGGTGTACTCCGCTCTCTCGTATTGCTTGAGCATGTCGATATATGTGTTGTAAGGAGCATCCGGATCGTCTTCGTCTTTTTCGCACCAATCGTAAAACTCGTAGACGGGTTTTATTGCGGCGGATTGATAGTTGTAAAAGTTGAGGAGAATGCCGTTCAAAATGCCTCTGACGTCAATGTTGATGTTGCCCGCAGCGTCAATTAGCGGGATGTCAAAGCCGCTTATGCTCAGCCCCTTGTACGTCTGCCCGTTGAATTGCATATCTGTGAGCACGAGTCCGAGAATGGTGTTGATGATGCCGTCTCCCTTCAGATCCACGCCCAATTTTTTGAGCACGGCGTTGAGCGTATTGTTCAAAAACGTGCTGAGATGGTCGAGGTCGAACGCGTACTCCGGATTTTCGGGGTCGCTGTCGTCGATGAGAACGTCGGAAAGATCCACGTCCAACAAGATCTCGTCTTT
>CANQAA010000040.1 GCA_947589395.1 uncultured Clostridia bacterium | reverse complement strand
TAGGCTTTTATATTATTAAAAACTTATATGTCACAATATAAAGACGCGTATGGGGAAAGATCTCAAGCGCGTTTTAGTTTAATATAATTTGGCGTTGTAAAATTTGAAAGCAGCGTTATTATATGTTTTTCCACTTTCATAATGTATCAATTTATATCTTGAAGCTCGCAAGGCGCGTTTTAACTTTGATTTATTCTCTTGCCGTTTCAATTCATGCGACTTGCAATTCCAACCTAATGTCTTTACGCTTGAATTTGCGCGTTCCCACGCTTCAACTTTATTGTGCTAACGCTTAAACTTAATTGTTCTCACGCTTTCAATTTACGTTTTTTGTCATATACAAAAATTTTGCCGCATAGAGTTTAGCAATCAATGTTGGAGGAATTTATGGATAAATTTAACCTTTATAGAGATATTGCCTCTCGCACCGGCGGCGATATTTATGTGGGAGTAGTAGGCCCAGTGCGCACGGGCAAGTCCACCCTGATAAAGCAGGTGATGAACGAGCTCGTTGTGGACGGCATCGAAGATCCCGACGAGAGGAGCAGGGCGATCGACGAGATACCGCAGTCCGCAGACGGCAAAACCATCATGACCACACAGCCCCGTTTTGTGCCTAACGAGGCGGTGCGCGTGCCCATCGGCGAGAATTTGTACGCAAATTTGAGGCTAATTGACTGCGTGGGCTACCTCGTAGACGGCGCGCTCGGAGCAGAGGAGGACGGCAAAGAGAGAATGGTGTCCACCCCCTGGTCGGACGAGGATATCCCCTTTTCGCGCGCGGCGGAGATAGGGACGCAAAAGGTCATCAAGGAGCACAGCACGGTCGCGCTTGCCGTCACCACAGACGGCAGCTTTTCGAGCATTGGAAGAGAGGGCTATATCGAGGCGGAAAGGCGGGTGATAAGCGAGCTCAAGGAGTGCGGCAAGCCTTTCGCGGTCGTTCTGAACACTGCCGATGTCACGTCCGAGAACGCGATAAATTTGAAAGCCGAACTCGAGGCGGAGTACGGCGTGCCCGTGCTTTTGAAAAACGCCCTCAAGCTCACAAACGACGATATTGCCGAGATATTGGAGTCCATTTTGCTGGAATTTCCCGTGACCATCATCAATTTTGACCTTCCAAAGTGGGTGCAGGCGCTTCCCGAGAGAAACGAGGTCGTTTTGGAGCTCATATCTATCGTGAAAAGCATTGGCGAGGTCGTGACCAAGATGAAGGATTATGAGCACATAGATTCCTTCTTCGAGGGCTCGAACTTTTTTGAAGAGCCGGACAAGATCGATCTCGAGGCGGGCGACGGCACGGTGCGCGTCACGCTGAGACCCAAAGAGGGCGTGTTCAACAAGATTTTGAGCGAGGAGTGCTCGATCAAGATAAACGACGACTTCGACCTTCTCGTGCACATGAAGAGGCTTTGCAAGGGCAGAGACAAGATAGAAAAGCTCAGGGCGGCAATGGAGCAGGTGGACGCCGTAGGCTACGGCATTGTTTTGCCCACTATGGACGAGATGCAGCTTGAAGAGCCGACGATCTTGAGACAAGGACAGCAATACGGAGTGCGGCTCAAGGCTCACGCGCCCTCCTTGCACATAATGAAAGTGGACGTCGAGACAGAGGTCAGCCCCGTCGTTGGGAGCGAGCAGCAGAGCAAGGAACTTGTGGACAACATGCTCGCTGACTTCGAGAGCGACAAGCAAGCCATCTGGAACACGAACATTTTCGGCAGGTCGCTCAGCGAACTCGTCGCGGACGGCATAAACAACAAGCTCGTCTCAGTCCCCTCCGACGCGGAGCAAAAGTTGAAAAAGACCCTCACGAAGATAGTCAACGAGGGCAAGGGCGGAGTCATCTGCATTTTGATATAATGATGACATGTGTTGAGATATTCAAGTATCCATCAAGTTTTTGACGCCGTTTGCAAAAGAAAAAAGTCCACCTTTTCGGTGGACTTTTCAGTGTACTTCAGGAAGGGATATTCGTACACCTGTCAAACAATTCTCGCGCCGCATCTCGAGCAGAATTTTGCGCCGGCGCTGAGCTCGGAGTTGCACTGCGGGCAGCGTTGAGTGCCGCCGTTCAGCATAGCTCCGCACCCCGAGCAATATCTTGCGTCAGGCGGATTTTTCTCGCCGCAGGAGGGACAAAAGACGTCGCTCGCGGGAGGCTGAGGCCTCAGCATATCCGACATTGCGCCAAAGCTCACGTTGACTGCGGGTTGCATGCGCTCCCTCGCAAACGGGGCGGTGGCGGGATTGTTGGCAAGATCTCTCATGATGGAGGAGTTTTGCTCCTGCTGCCAGGTGTAGCCCTGAATATTTCTCACAGCGCTGTCCGCATAGGCGGCGTTGATCTTTTCGTAGTTGGGGTCGTCTTCGGGAATGGAGATGTCCGTGATATAAAACGCGACGAGCTTTATGCCGTACTCCGCAAAGACGGGTCTCATCTTTTCGAGCATGAGCTCGGAGTTGTGGTCGAGGGTGGCGGACATGTCGAGAATGGACATGTTCATGGAGTTCATATGCTGAGTGAGCTGACTCTTTATCTTCGTGACAAAGGCGCTTCTGAAGTTTTCCTCGACGGTGTCAAAGGTGAAGGTGTCGCTCTCCTTGCCAACGAGCCTTGTGAAAAAGAGGGAGGAGTTGTCTATCTGCACGGCGTATGTTCCGTGAGCCCTCACGCTGATGGCAAATTTGTAGGTGTTGTCGCGCACTCTCATGGGAGAGTCCGTGCCCCAATACATTGTCATCTTGTGCGTTTTGTTGACAAAATAGACGGAGCAGTGATATTCGCTCGTTCTGCCCTCAAAGAGATAGCGCTTGATTTTTTCAAAGCGCGAATGGTTGGTGTCGAGATAGTACATTCCCGGTCCGAACGCGTCCACGATGCCGCCGTTTTTGACAAACAGCGCTTCCTCGCCGGGCGCGACGATGATCTGCGTGTGTCTCTCGAACCTGTCTATGGGATATTTGTAGACTATGGTGTCCTGACGTTTGGTGTTTTCAATGACGGTATAAGGTTTCATTTTGTCTCCTGAGAGTTTCCGTCGGACCCGCTTGGCCACAAAGGGGTCCGACGGGTCTTGTTTCAGCCGAGCTTTTTCTCGCGCAGGAGTTTCTTCATGCCTTGCACGGAAGCGTCGATGTTGCCTGCTGCCCAGCAGGTAAATTTGTCGCCGGGAACAACGATGGAGAATTGTTGTCCGTTGACCTTTTCGTTGCCGACTTGCGTCGAACCTGTCGAAGTGGAGAAGTTGGTGATATCCTTGTAGAAATACTCCTCAGTGGATTCCGCAGCGCCGTTCAGTCTGCCGATGAAATAGCTTGCGGTGTATGCGAACACTTGGTCCTTGCTGAAGAACAGCCAAGTGGTCTCATAGCCGTTTGAACGCCATTTGCCGTCCTTGCCCTTCTTGATCTTGACGTCGCTGTCATAGTTGTAAGAAGAGAAGGTGATGGGCTTGATCTCGGTGACTTCGGACTCCTCAACGCCGAGTTTCCTCAAAGCCATACCCTTAACTTTGGGCAGGTCTCTTGCGAGCTCTTCTTTGACTGCCTCGTCAAAAGCAGAGTCTTTGACTGCCAAAATCAGGTCGAGGATCTTGCCCAAGCAACCCGATCTTGCCGGTTTGAAATAGTTTTCAATTGTTTTTTGGTTATCAGCCATTGTGTTACTCCTTATATTTTTTATGATTTTTTATAAAACCGTGTGGCCGGTTCGGTATCCTTTATCTCCTCCAGTCGGGGGCGGGGACGTTGAGAAGCCTGAAAAGCTCCTGCTTGTCCGCCTCGCTCACTCCGCCGAGCGCGTTTGCCATCTCGAGGCACTCGCCGAAATTGGGGGACGCGTTGAGGTAGTTGCGATAGAAGTAGTCGTATCTTATATACGCCTCAAAGAACTTGAAGACGGGTCTCATGTCAAGCGAAAACGCCGCGTCGAGATAGCTTAGCGCCGCGTCTATCTGCGGACGCTTGTTGAGGTAGGGCTTTTTGCCCGCAAGCTCTATGACGGCGGCGTAAAAATACAGATCCGCGCTGTCGAAGATGAGCTGCATCGCCTTGTCGATCGCCTGCTTTGCCTGAGGATAGAGCTTGAGCTTCAAAAAGCACAGTCCGATTGAGAATTGCGCGGCGGAGTCGTTGCCGTCCGTGCTTATCCTCTCCCTGTAGGAGCTGACGTATTTGTTCAAAAGGGGAAGGGGCATTTTGTCGACGCTCGAAAAGGTCGAAATGACGACGGGGCTTTTGCAATACATGCATTGCTTGTCCGTCATGCTGAGATTTGCGCCGCAATTGGGGCACTTGATGGATTTTGCACTGACTTCCATATTTACCTCGCTATACATATTGTTCATCTTGTGTGCTTCGCGCTTCGGCTTTTGTTTTTTTTTGGAGAATTTTGACAAACTTTCGATTATTTTGTTGGTCTAATCAAATTATAGTTAGGCATTGCCTAATTGTCAAGTATTTTTTTAGGTATTACTTAATTATAGTAGTGCATTATTTCTTTATAAGCGTTTTTATTGACGGAAGGTGGAAATGGAAAACTTGGACGAGCTCATTCAAAAAAACATCAAAAACGAAATCGAACATTCTTTCAAATCAAAATCAGAGATAGCAAAGGAGATCGGCGTCTCCCGCCCGACCGTCTCGCAATATCTTTCGGGCAGGATACAGCCCACGCTTTCGACCTTCGCGAAGCTGTGCGTCGCGCTCGATTGCTCTGCGGACGAAATATTGGGGATAAACGCCTTAAAGCAAAAATAGCTCAATAGATGTTCTTTAGATGCGGCAGGGCGTAGGCGAAAAACTCTTTGTAGGCGTTGCACTTTGCGACGTCTATGCGCTCGCGCTTGCAGCCGCCCTTGCAAAGCTTGAAGTAGTTGCACTTTTTGCACTTGGCGTCTATCTTCAGACTTTCGAGAATGAATTTTTCGGCGATGGGGCTGTGGGAGAGCTCCTCGAAGTCGCCGTCTTTGATATTTCCCAAAGCGTACTCGTCGAGGCAATAGAAGTCGCAGGGATACACCGTGCCGTCCCCCTCTATAACAAATTGATGGGAGCAGTAGCCGTTCATGCCGCATTGTTCTGCGACCTCGCCGCGCGCGAGCCTCACAAAGTTGTCGAACTGCCTTATCGAGACGTATTCGCCCTTCACTATGTCCGCGAGGTAAAAGCTGAACAGCTTTTTCAAAAACACCGCGTACTCCTTTTCGCTCGGATAGGACGCCGCGTCGTAGGGCTGTCCGTCAAGAGGCTTGAGACAGGGGATGAACTGCATGAACCTGACCCCCAAAGACTTGTAGAAAGAATATACTTTCGCGATGTCGTTCACGACGTTTTTGCTCAGCACCGTGAGCACGTTAAAGGGCACGTCGAACTTTTTTAGGCACTCCATTCCGCGCATGATGAGAGGGTAGGCGGGCGAGCCGTCTTTTTGTATCCTACATCGGTTGTCCGCCTCCGTTCCGTCGAGGGAAATGCCGATCAAATAGCGATATGTATTGAAAATTTCGCACCACTCCTCGTCAATGAGAGTGCCGTTTGTCTGAATGACGAGGTGCGCGTCGGGGACGTCTTTCAGCGCCTCGCCCACATGGCGGAAGAACTCCTTGCCGCGAAGAAGAGGCTCGCCCCCTTGAAAGGATAAATAAAAGCGATCCCCCTTTGTGAAGGAGAGCGCTTTTTTTAGGATATCGTCGATCATCTCAACGCTCATCATTCCCTTGAAATAGCTCTCGCGCATATTCGCAAGGGAATGATAAAAGCAATATGTACATCTGAGGTTGCAACTGCCCGAAGCGGGCTTGACCATCACGGACAGCTTCAACGGATGATACCTCTGCGATTGTCCTTGAGTTCCTTGCGGAAGGCGAGGAGCTGTGCTTTCATGGCTTTTGCCGCGTCGACGTAGGTCATGGAGACGTTGTATCCCTCGATCGGGTCGAGGTCTATGTTGAACATATAGTTGTGATAGTGCTGGTCTATGAACGCGGAGTTTTCGTTGAGCACGTTCAGATAATACTTGAAGTCGTAAAGCTTGCCGTCCACTTCGTAGGGCATTTGCAGGCTTTGCACGACGCCCTTCTTCATATAGTAGAGCGCGCGATATTCACCGTCCTTTTGTATCTTCGCGTCGTAGGCAAGCTCGCCCTCGAGCGCGTCAAGCATGCTCACGCCGTCTATCACTCTGTCGGTTGGAAGGGGTATGCCCATATAATCGAGAAGAGTGGGGAATATGTCTATGTTCATATAGCTCGAGTCTATCTTGTACGCAGTCAAGGACTCGTCGTATTGCGTGGACTTGAACTTGTCGCCGAACTTCACGAGCATCGGGACTTTGTGTCCGCCCTCGAAGGTGGTGTTCTTTCTGCCCTTCAAAGCGCCCGTCGCGCCCTCGCGGCCGGGACCGTTGTCGGATGTGAAGATGATGATGGTGTTGTTTGCAACTTCCTCGTCCGCCCGAATTATGTCGAGCGTCGTGCCGAGATATTTGTCAAACTCCTCGATGCACTTGATATAGTTGTCGTCGGTGGTGTCGCCCTGTCCGTTGCCGTTGGCGTTGGAAAAGAGAGGCGCGTGAGGCCACGGGGTGCAGTAATATGTGAAGAAAGGAGTCTTGTTGAGCTTGTAGTTTTCGACCTGCTTTGCAAGATGCTCGTTCATCTTCGTCGTGACGCGCTCTGTGGTCAGGGACTGATCCTTCATCTCGGCGTGGCTGAATACCTCTTTGTATTCGCCGTTTGCCTCCTCGACGAAGTTGTACGGCGTCATGTCGTTGACGTAGTGGCTGCCGTAGAAATAGTCGAAGCCCTGATTTGTGGGAAGATACTCGCCGTAGTCGCCGAGATTCCACTTGCCAAACAGCTCCGTTGAGTAGCCGACTCTGCTCAAAACTTCGGCGATGGTGATCTCGTCGCCCAAAATGCCGTCGACGTTGTTAAGGAATTGGAAGGGGTTGAAGTAGCGCGTGTTGCCAAAGGGACTGAGGGACACGTTGGACGGGAACACGACGTTGTCAAGATAGCCGCGCGCGCAATATCTGCCCGTCAGAATGCCGAAGCGCGAGGGAGAGCACACGGGGGAGGAGGCGTAAAAGTTTTCAAAGTATACGCCGCCGTTTTGGGCTATGCTGTCGATGTTTGGGGTGTTGATGGTGGGCGCTTTGCCTTCCTTTTTGAGGTAGCTGTACATCGAAATGTCCGAATAGCCCATGTCGTCCATCAAGATGAACAGGACGTTCGGCTTGTTCTTTGCGCTCTTGTCGCTCAAGGAATTTAGATAGTCGTCGTGACCGTCCTGCATTGACTCGACGGTGGGTTTCGCCTTAAAGGAGCATGTGAGGAAGTAGAGCACGGTCACTCCCAGCATGAACACCGCAAGAAGGGACGCGATGAGCCTCATTTTGTTCACGCTCTTCATGCGCCCCAAAATGAGCACGACTACGGCGGCGGCTAAGGGCAGACCGGTGAGAAGAATGGTCACGCCAAACCTCTCGAACGCGTTGCCCGCGCCCCATATGAAAAAGTAAAGTAGCAACGACGCGTCCGAGCAAATGAAGCCCGCAAGCGCCCATACGTTCAGATAATCCTTGAAGGCGATCTGCAAAAACGCAAGAAGCGCAAAGCCCATAGAAAACGCGATCGCGCAAACCGCAAGAAAGTTGAATCCGGAAACAAGAAGAGTTATCGCGTACGCCGCCTCAATGAAGAACAGCGCGAACGAGAGGGACTTGATCTTGTACTCGAGAGTGAACTTGCCGTATTTTGAATGTTTTTTCTTTTCCGTCAAAATTTCGGCATTCATGTTGTCGTCCATAAAATTTCCCCTTATATTTATATTTCAATATACAGCATATCAAAATATCAAAAAAAAATCAACCTTAAATTTTTCCTTTGCCAAATTTAACGCGAGACTTGAAAAAATACGATATGATGTTAAAATATCATCGGAGGAGTTATGAAGATCATATTCATCGGCGCGGGAATGGCGACGCTTGTCGCGGCGTACGAGCTTGCAAAAGGCGGAGCGGACGTCACGATATTCGAAAAAGAAACGGAAGAGAGCGTGTCCTACGATTGGCACGACGACGTGAACGGACGGGTCTTTGAAAAGTTCGGACTGCCAATGCCCGAGCGATATTTCACCAAGCGCAATTGGACGTTTTATCCGCCCTCAGAAAAGGTGGGCGTCACCCTCAACATTCCCGAGAGCGAGCTCGATCTCTCCATCGAAAGACGACCGCTTGCAATTCAATATATCAAGCGGGCAAGAGAGGTATGCGAGGTGAAGATGGGAGTGACAGTTGACTCCCTCATCATAGAAAACGGCGTCGTGAGAGGCGTTGTCGCGGAAGGCGCGGAGCACAGGGCGGATCTCACCGTCGATTGCAGCGGCGTGAGAAGTCCCTTCAGAGAGTCCGCGCTGAACGTCGGCGTGAAAGAGGAGGACGTGTTCGTTGCCTACAGAGGCTTTCACAAGACATATAAGGGGACGAACACGCAAAACAGAGCCTATCTCAAACATCTCGGCGAGGACGGCATATCCTGGAACATTCCCGACCCGTCCGGTCTTGCGAACATTTTGATCGGAAGAGTGGGAAAATTGCCAAAAAGCACGTTTATCAATGCATATAATGCGCTTAAAGTATCAAATCCGGATATTTCCGACGAAGTCGTGCGCGGGGGAATATTCGCTACGATCCCGATAAGATATCCGCTTGAGAGAATGTGCTGCGAGGGTTATGCGGCGATCGGCGACGCGGCGTTCATGACCATTCCGATGATCGGAAGCGGAATCGAAAACAGCATAAACGCGGGCATGATCCTTGCAAAGACAGTGTTGGAGTTGGGCACGTCTATGGACGCTCTTTGGGAGTATCAGGTGAGATATTTTCTCGACAGGGGCGCTTTGCATATGGGCGTGGACATACTCAAGCGCTGGTTGCTCTCGGCAAAGCCCAAAGATTTGGATTGGCTGTTTGAAAAGGGCGTCATATCTTCCGACGATATGGCTAAGGCTGCGACGGGCAAGCTGATAACTTTGAGCTTTTTTGACCTCGTGCAAAAACTTTGCAAGGGAATATCTGACCTGCCGCTGCTAATAAGACTCAACTCCGTCTTGCAAAAGACAAAGAAAGCGAAGAGGATCGGCATGCGCATCCCAAAGACCTACGACCCTAAAAAGATCGCGGCGTGGCAGAGGAAAGTGAAAAAGCTGTACGAGTGAGTTCCGCATCAATATAGTTTGCGAAAAGAAAGTTGCGCTTGCTCGGCAAACGACAACTCACTAAGCAAACGAAAAGTTACTGAACAAATGGAGCGAGCTTACAAATGAAAATAAGTTTAGCAAGTAGTATATGACTGAAAAACTAATGCTTGCTTGATATGTGCAAACTTCAGTCATCGAAAGGGTGTGGCGGCTTGAGAAAATTTGAAGAGCGCTTGACGCATGCAAAAGCCAAAAAGGAGAGAGTATGGACGCGAAAAAGTTCGAATTTGCCTCGCCCGATATAGACAAGCTGTTGAAATACGGCTTTTTGAGGGAAGGGGAGAGTCTTGTGTATCGCACGAATATTATGAACGGCGAGATGGAGCTCAAAGTCATGGTGAAGGAAGGCGAGGTGACGACCCTGATGACGGACGTCCTGACGGGCGACGAATATACGTTGCATCTCGTCGACGAGGCGAGCGGCTCGTACGTCGGGGAGGTCAGGCGCGCCACGACGAGGCGCTTTCGGACATACTGAAAAATTGCTTTGTCAAGGACAGCTTCAAGAGCGCGTCCGCTCATCACCCCATTGAATTTGCAAGGCAAAAGTACGGCGACGAGCTCGAGTTTTTGTGGGAGAAGTTTCCAAACGACGCTGTCTTAAGGCGCAAGGACACAAAAAAGTGGTACGCCGTGCTCATCGTGATAGAGCCGAAAAAGTTGGGACTTGAAGGCGACGCGCCGCTCGATATCGCGGTCGTGAGAAAGGGCGCGACCGAGCGTGAGGGAAAGGGTTATCTTCCCGCCTATCACATGAACAAGAAAAATTGGATGACGCTGCTGCTTGACGGGACTCTTTGCGACGAAGAAATAGACGAGGCGATAATTTCAAGCTACGACATGGCTGTGAAATGAGTGTCGCAAGATAAAGCTCAAGCCTCGCACGGATTTTTTGTCAAGCGGTTGATTTTGCAAGGCGGATGTGTTATACTGAAAAATAAGATCATATCGCGAGATAGCTCTTTGGGTTTTTAACAAAACGCGGGGTTTATCGAGCGAAAGTAGCAAATAAAGGGCAGATTTTGTATGTTTGAAAACGAAACGCCAAAAAACTTCGACAGCTTTTCAAATCGCGGCAACGACTTGAAAACGACAAACGACTTCACGGGAAATGAGGTCGCTTTGGAGTACGCCCCCGATCCCGACAACGACGCCGCCGCAAAAAGAGCGGGAGTGAGAAAGGCTGTCGCCGCCGTCGTGACTTCGGTCGCGGGCATCGTGTTGCTCTCAACCGGTTTTATGGCGAGCCCGAAGGCGGTAAGCGCGTCGCTTGAAAACATCTGGACGAGCAAAAGCGAGATCGGCTTCACTGTGGAGCTGCCCGACTCGATAGAGAGGGAAGTGAGCGTGGTCATATACGGCGACTCCTTGAAGAGGCGAATGAAGCTCAGCGGCGGCGAAAACACCGGCGTTTTTGAAAATCTGAGGGGCGGAGAGGTCTACACCGTGACCGTTGAGGAAGAGAGCATTTTCGGGCCACAAAAGTTGCTTGAAAGGCGCGTCAGAACAAAAGATATCGAGAGTGAGGAGTGAGTATGAAAATTGACGAGTATGTGAAGATCGACGGGAAACTTTCAAAGCGCGAGATAGTGGTCATCGTGCTGCTTGCGCTCGGCGTCGTGGTCACCGTGTTGTCCTTTGTTTTTGCGAACGAGATATTCGGCTACGAGCGGCTCGCCGAAGACGGCGTGACGATGGAGACGGTCGGGTCTGTTTTTGCCAAGCAGATCTCGAAGAACTCCTTCATCAACTCGGTGTACAGCAAGTGGATCCCGGCGCTCATCGAGAGCGTGAGGGTGATAACGATCACTTGTCTTGTGTCTATGGCGGTCATATTTATCATGCGCCGCTTCTTTGGAAAAACAAACAGGGGGATCACAATATCCAAGCTCGTTGAGAGCTTCATCAAGTGGATAGTCGCGATCATCAGCATACTTCTTGTGCTCAGCACTTGGGGAGTGAACACGGCGGCGCTCATCACAAGCGCGGGGATCTTGACGCTGGTCATAGGACTTGGCGCGCAGAGTCTCGTGGCGGATATAGTGGCGGGCATATTCATCGTGTTCGAGGGCGAGTTTCAGGTAGGAGATATCGTCATCGTCAACGGCTGGAGAGGCACGGTGCAAGAGATAGGCATGCGCACGACGAAGATCATTGACGCGGGCGGGAACGTGAGCATCATCAACAACAGCACGATCTCGACCGTCATCAACCAGACCCGCTCCGTCTCGCTTGCGAAGTGCATAATAGGGATAGAGTATAAAGAGTCCATCGAGCGCGTGGAAAAGGTGATAGCGGAAAACCTCGCAAAAGTGGGGGAGAAGATCCCCGCCATCATCGACGGCCCGTATTACAAGGGAATTGAAAAGCTCAACAGCTCGAGCGTGGATCTGCTCTTCATCGCCCACTGCAAGGAGGAGGACATATATCAGGTGCAAAGGGATATGAACAGGGAGATCAAGCTCATCTTCGACGAGAACGACTTCAACATCCCCTTCCCGCAAATTGTCGTTAATCAACGCGAAAACAAGAAACACGATCTCGCGATCCCTTCAACGCAAATCACGGACAACAAGCCCGAAAACAAAGCAAATTGACGACCTGTATTTGAAAATTTTTCAAAAATAGCGGCTTGGGTCGCTATTTTTTATCCCAAAAGGTTATGGCAGAGAGTTTGCATACAATTCGACGGTCGTTTGCGTCAGGCTTGCCTAATAAAGCTGCATCGACAAACAAAAGTTTGGGTCTGTTTGTTTCAGTCACGCTTCGCGCAGGTCGCGTTGATTTGCACATATCTGGCGAAAGCTATTTGCGTCAGCATTGCTTTTCGGGTCGCGCGGATTTGAAAGTCGAGCGCCGATTTTGCGG
>CANQAA010000039.1 GCA_947589395.1 uncultured Clostridia bacterium | reverse complement strand
CGTGAGCTGGTTTTGATCGGACGCCACGTTGACGGTGGTGTAGATGGGCGCGAACTCGTGCTGCGCGGGCGCGACCTCGTTGTGCTTGGTCTTTGCAAGTATGCCCACTTTCCAAAGCTCCTCGTCCAGCTCCTTCATATATTTGACTATCTTCGGCTTTATCGCGCCAAAATAGTGATCCTCAAGCTGCTGTCCCTTTGGCGGACGCGCCCCAAACAGCGTTCTGCCCGTGTAAAAGAGGTCCTTGCGCTTTTCAAAGGTCGCGGTGTCCACGAGGAAGTATTCCTGCTCGGGTCCAACCGTCATGCTCAGCCGCTCCGTCTTTCTGCCAAACAGATGCAAAAGCCTCAGCCCCTGCTTGTTGAGCGCTTCCATCGAGCGCAAGAGAGGAGTCTTTTTGTCCAATGCGTCGCCGTTGTAGCTGCAAAACGCGGTGGGTATGCAGAGTATGCCGTCCTTGATGAATGCGTAAGACGTCGGGTCCCATGCGGTGTAGCCCCTCGCCTCAAATGTGGAGCGCAGCCCTCCGGACGGAAACGAGCTTGCGTCCGGCTCGCCCTTGATGAGCTCCTTGCCGCTCAGCTCCATGATCACGTCGCCCGATTTGGTGGGCGCGATAAAACTGTCGTGCTTTTCGGCGGTTATGCCGTTCAAGGGTTGAAACCAGTGCGTAAAGTGGGTCACACCCTTTTCGACCGCCCAATCTTTCATCGCGTTGGCGATGACGTTTGCGGTGTCCGGCGAGAGGGGAATGTCCTGCTCGCAACAGCGCTTCAACTCGCGGTAGGTCTCTTTGGGCAGGCGTTTTGCCATAGCTCTGTCGTCGAAGACCATACTGCCAAACAAATCCGACATCATCATAAACGAAACCTCCAATGCCTCACATTATATTCTTCCGTCCGAAAAATGCAAAACGATTTGAGCAAAAAAATCCAAAAAATTTTAAATTTTTTATAAGCGATGTATATAATTTCATAAAAATGCAATTTTCTGCATAAAACGTCGCATAAAAAGCGATTTTCTTGTATATTTATACATTTCATCAAATTCCCCTCTCCCGCAAATTTTAAGGTTTCTTGAAAGGTGGCGCGTGCAAGAAAGGTTTTTGCTTAGATGGCAATGCGGCTTGCCTAAAGGTGTGATTTTCAATCGTTTTCAAAACCTTTTTGGTAAGGTTTTTAATTTCTTTGTTTTCCGCGCCGTTCCCGCCCGTTTTGGGGCGCAAAAATCAAAGGCTCGTCAAATTGACAAACCTGTTATATAACTGCCTAAAGGCAAAAAATATCCCCGCAGGGCAGAGCCTTGCGGGGATCAAAGGAGGATAAGATCTTATTGCGCCGACGTGAACTCGATGAGGAAGTGTCCCATGTTGGATATGTATATCCAAACGGTCGTGCCGTCGTCCGCGACGAGTTTTGCAACGGCTTCGGTGGAGTTTTCAAGTTCTTCCCACTCTCCCGTTGCGATGAGCGCTTCTTTGTACGCTTGAATGTCGCTCTTTTGATAGGAATAATAGTCCTTGTTGAGCACGTCGATGATGAGTGTGCTTGCCGACAAGTCGTATGAATAGGTTTGTCCGTCTGTTATCTGAGGCTCGGGCAGGGTGGATATCGACGCGCCGATTTGAGAGAGATAGTCGAGCGCTCTTGCCAAATTCCATCCGCCGGGCACTTCGTCAAAGACGACGCTCATCGTGTTGGAGCGATCGCTCACGCGCGTGTTGAGCGTGAGTTTGATCTGTCCGTTTGGCGAGACATATCTTATAGTCCAAATCTGGTCGGGATTGCCCGTCTGCTCGTAGCCGTTTGCAAGCAGAGTTGCAACGTAGTTTTCCTGCAAAGCGGCAAAATCTTCTTTCGGCACCGTGATGTAGATAGTGTCGCCCTCGACCGAGAAATTGACGATTGTTCCTTCGTATGCGGGGATGACGTCCGTCACATACTTGCCGAGCGCGTCCGCGACGTCCTGAGCGATCCACTCGTTTGAGGCGGAGCGCAAGAGGTAGTATATGACGATCTCCGTGCGGCTATAAGAATAAGAGTAGGTCACGATGATTTTTGCGGATAGGTCTCCTATCTTCTTTTGGTAAATTCCGCTCTCGGCGTCTATCTCGCTCCAGCCGTCGTCTATGAGCTTTGCGAGGTACGCGGTATATTGTTCCTGCGTGGAATCCGAGCAATAGAGAATGCCGTTGAGATCGGGGTAGTAGTCGGGGTCGTTCAGATGATAGTGGTTAAACGCGCCGTCGCCGAACGTAAAGGTCACGTCGTCACCCTCGAACACGGGGATCTCGAAGTAAGTCGCGCCCTGCTCGGCGTAAAGGTTGAAATATTTCTCGATGGTGTTTCTCGGCCACACGGTGAGGGTGGGGTATGTCATCGTTATCTCGAGCGCTCCGTCGACATAGATGAACATCACGGACATCATGGAGTCGGGCGAGAGAGCGACATAGTAGGGGACTCCCGCCGTGCCCTCGACCTCTTCGATCTGCCAACCCGCGTCGGATAGCAGCTCGCCGTAGCCGCCGTCGACCTTGTCGGACTCAAAGTACGCCGTGACGCTGTAGGCGGAATAGCTCGAGCTCACATAATAGTGTTGAGCCTCGACGGAGGGTATGGAGGCGTTTGAGAGGAAGCTCTCGATCACCGCCTCGACGTAGTCCTCAGGCCACTCGTACACATAGGGATCGTAGCAGGTGATATAAAAGAGTCCTTCTGTCGTCTCCTCAAAGTCTTCGGTCTCGGCGTAGATGAACACGCGCAAATATCTCGCGCCGTCTTCCGTCTCGACCTGTTTTTCATATATGTATGCAGTTCCCTGCGACACGACGTAGCGATCCGTCATGTCATACCAGCCCTTCGCCTTTGTATATTTTGCGGCGTAGTCGGCGAGTTCGTCGCCTTCCACCCAGCCGCCGGAGATGGTGATCTGCGCAATGCCTTCGGAGGGGATCTCATCCCAAGTGACGCGCATTTCCGCGTTGCTTGTGGGCTCGAGGACTTCGCCGTAGAGGTGCTCCTTCATCAGGTCCTCTTCATTTTTGGTCCAAGCTCTTACGTTGTCAACATAAACGGGAACGGAATATCTTGAAAGTTCGACGTCCCCGTCTTTGAGCATGACGACCAAAAGCGTGTTGCCCTTTGCAACGGCTGTGACGACTGCGTTTTTGCCGTTTGCCGCCACCGTTGCGACGGACTCGTCGCGAACTTGCCACTCGAGCTCGTGAGCGTCGGAGCTCGGAAGAACGACGGCTGTCACTGTCGCGACGCTTTCGCCGAGCAAGTTGAGGCGAAGCTCGCCGATCTCGAGGGAGACCGTCGGAGACTTGAGCTTGAGCGTCACGTTGATCGCCACGTCTATCGCGGGCATGTTGAACTCAAAGTGCCCGTCGGGTTGTTGATTGAGCACCGTATCGAGGACTTTGACCTCGTCGAGCTGCATATCCGCATTTTTGACTTCGACCGTGAAGCTCACGCGATCTCCCGCCTTGTAGCCATCGGGGGATAAGCCGACTATCTCATATTGGTCGTTTTCGACGTATGCGGCGGAGTATATTCTGTCGCTCGCTTTCTCGCCGCAAGCAACGAGCGCGACGAGCAACGCCAAAAGCACAAATATCAAAACGACTGTCAACGCTTTCTTTTTCATATTCGTCTCCTTATATCCCCTCCATAAGGGATAAAGCGATATTATCATTATAATATAAAATATACAACAGGAGTTTGCAATTGTAAATAAAAAATCAATAAATATTCAAAATCTCAGGCGAGAAATCAAAAATTTTGCATAAATTTGCACAAATTCACCCGAAAAATGCATAAAGTTGCATAATTTACACATCGCTTGTGCGGCGGCGGGAGAGGGACGGGTGAAAAACCGCAAAAGTTTGCGCTTTCAAAGAGAATGTATGCGCGAGCGGGGTTTATAGTATTTCCCTTTGACAAACGCGAGGGAGTGTGGTATAGTTTTAGATGATAATTTCAAAAAGGGAAGATAATATGAAGGTGTTTCGTAAAAGCTATTGAGTTTCGCTTTTGTGGGGCACTTTTAATCTTTCGGAGGAAAAATGGATTTTTATCAATCTCCGCTGTGTGAAAGATATTCTTCGGACGCGATGAAGCGGCTGTTTTCGCCCGCGCACAAATTCGGCACTTGGCGCAGACTTTGGGTGGCGCTTGCGGAAGCGGAAAAGGAGCTTGGCATCAACATCACGGACGAGCAGATCGAGGAGCTCAAGGCAAACGTCGACAACATCGACTATGACTTTGCCGCCGCGCGCGAAAAGGAAGTGCGGCACGACGTCATGGCGCATGTGCTTGCCTATGGCGAGGTATGTCCAAAGGCAAAGCCAATCATACATCTCGGCGCGACGAGCTGTTTTGTCGGCGACAACACGGATATCATCGTGATGAGAGAGGGCTTGAGGCTGATTCGCGGGGAGCTTTTGAGCTGCATAATGGCGCTAAGGGACTTCGCTCTCAAAAACAAGTCCCTTGCGACGCTCGCGTTCACGCATTTTCAGGCGGCGCAGCCCACGACTGTAGGCAAGAGGGCGACGCTTTGGCTTCAGGATCTCATGTTTGACCTCGACAGGTTGGAGTTCGAACTCGACAGGCTCAGGCTTTTGGGCTGCAAGGGCACGACGGGGACGGCGGCGAGCTTCCTCGAGCTCTTCGACGGCGACCACGAAAAGGTGAAGGCGCTCGACGCGCTCATAGCAAAAAAGATGGACTTTGCGGGGACGTATCCCGTGAGCGGACAGACCTACTCCCGCAAGGTGGACTACAACGTGACGAGCGTGCTTTGCGGCGTCGCGCAAAGCGCGTCCAAATTTTCGAGCGACATAAGGCTTTTGTCCCACATGAAAGAGGTGGAAGAGCCGTTCGAGTCCAAGCAGATAGGCTCGTCTGCGATGGCGTACAAGCGCAACCCGATGCGCAGCGAGAGGATCGCGTCTTTGTCACGTTATGTCATGTGTTCCTCCCTCGTGCCCGCCGTGACCGCCTCTCAGCAGTGGTTTGAAAGGACGCTCGACGACAGCGCCGCAAAGCGCATCTCCATCCCCGAAGCCTTCCTCGCAGTCGACGCCATTTTGAATTTGTACGTCAACGTGATAAGCGGCCTCACGCTGTATCCGCGCGTGATAAACGCCGATCTCATGCGCGAACTCCCCTTCATGGCGACGGAAAACATCTTGATGTACTGCGTCAAGCAAAAGGGCTTGGACAGGCAAGTTTTGCACGAGGCGATACGCAAGCACTCCGTCGCGGCGGCAAAACTCATCAAGGAAGAGGGCAAGGAAAACGATTTGCTTGACAGGATACTTGCGGACGAGGCGTTTGAGCTCAGCAAAGAGGAGCTTGACTCCCTCGTGGACGCAAACAAGTTTATCGGCAGGGCGGATAGACAAGTGGAGGAGTATATAAGCGAGTTTGTCGAGCCCGTCCTAAAAAAGCACGCGGGAGAGCAGGCTGCCCCCGCCGAGATAAAAGTCTGACGACAAATTTTGATATGATACGTCAAAAATTTTGCAAAAACGACACATGTATTAAGTTTTTTGTGAGGTATATATGCTTACATCAATAGTTGGGATCAATTGGGGCGACGAAGGCAAGGGCAGGATGGTGGATCTGCTCAGCGAGCGGCAGGACGTCGTCGTGCGCTATCAGGGCGGCAACAACGCGGGGCACACCGTCATCAACGAAAAGGGCAAGTTCGTGCTCAATCTTTTGCCGTCCGGCATACTCAGAGAGGACAAGGTCAACGTCATGGGAAACGGCATGGTCGTGGACATCGAGCACCTCAACAAGGAGATCGCAAGGCTCAAAGAAGCGGGCATAGTCATCACGCCCGACAACCTCAAAATAAGCGACAAGGCGGTGGTCTGCTGTCCGTTCAACGTCATGCAGGACTGCCTCGAGGAGGACAGACTCGCTGACAAAAGGTTCGGCTCGACGAGGCGAGGCATCGCCCCCATCTACGCGGACAAATATATGAAAAAGGCGATCCGCATGGGCGACATCTTGCACCCGGAGTATCTGAAGAGCAGGCTCGAGACCATCGTGGAGTGGAAAAATTTGACCATCGCGGGCAGCTACGGCGCAAAACCCTATACTGTCGAGGGCATGCTCGAGTGGTTTGAAAAGTACGGCGCGCCGCTAAAGGATTTCATAATCGATACGGGATATTATCTCAACAGGGCGCTCGACGAGGGCAAGCGCGTCATGCTCGAGGCTCAGCTCGGCGCTTTGAGAGACATTGACTTCGGCATTTATCCGTATACGACTTCCTCTTCGACGATCACCGCGTACGGCCCTGTGGGAGCGGGCATTCCCAATCGCAAGGTCGAAAACGCGATAGGCGTCATGAAGGCGTATTCCACTTGCGTGGGCGAAGGACCTTTCACGGCGGAAATGTTCGGCAAAGAGGCGGAGGAGCTTCGTCAGGCGGGCGGCGAGTACGGCGCGGCGACGGGCAGACCCAGACGCGTCGGCGGCTTTGACGTGGTCGCGTCCCGCTACGGCTGCATGGTGCAGGCGGCAAACGAGATCGCTCTCACCAAGCTCGACATCCTCGACGGCATGAAAAAGATCCCCGTGTGCGTAAGTTACGAAATAGACGGCGTGAGCACGAGCGAGTTCCCAAGCGGCGAGGCGCTCAACAAGGCAAAGCCCAACATAATTTATCTCGACGGCTGGAACTCACCCACGACCGAGTGCAGAAAATATGAGGAACTTCCCTTGAATGCGAGAAAGTATATCGAGTTCATCGAGGAGCAAGTCGGGTGCAACATCAAGTACATCTCGGTGGGCGCGTCGAGAGAGGCGATCATCATCAGATAACCAAAAACGGTGTTTTCAGCGCAAAACGCGCAGATAAAGAGGCGATTATGAACAAAACCAATCAAACGGTCGTGGTGCTGGACTTCGGCGGACAATATAAGGAGCTGATCGCAAGACGGGTGAGAGAGCTTCACGTTCACTCGGTCATCTTGCCGGGAAGCATATCTATTGAGGAACTCAGGGACATGCGTCCCGACGGGATCATATTGACGGGCGGACCGCACAGCGTATATCGCGAGGACGCGCCGCACACGGTGAAGGAGCTGTTTGAGATAGGCGTGCCCATTTTGGGGATATGCTACGGAATGCAGCTCATGGCGTACACGCTCGGCGGCAAGGTGACCCCGTGCGAAGTGAGCGAGTACGGCACGATCGAGACCTTCGTAGACGACGACTGCCCGCTGTTTTGCGGGATCGAGCGCGAGTTTTCGTCTCTTATGAGCCACACGGACTTCGTCGGCGAGCTTCCGAAGGGCTTCAAGAGGGCGGCGCATACGGCGGATTGTCCGACTGCCGCAATGTATGACGAAGAGCGTGGGCTTTACGCCGTGCAATTTCATCCCGAAGTGGAAAGGACCAAGCAGGGCATGGACATCTTGTCCAACTTCCTTTACAAGGTCTGCAAGCTCAAAGGAGACTATTCCATAGACGATTTCATAGAGAGGGAGGTCAAGCGCATCCGCGAGCAAGTGGGCGATCGCTCTGTGGTGCTCGGGCTCAGCGGCGGCGTGGACAGCTCCGTTTGCGCGGCGATCCTCGAAAAGGCCATACCAAATCAGCTCACCTGCATCTTCGTCGATCACGGCATGATGAGAAAAAACGAGGGGGACGAGATTGAGGCGGCATTCAAGGGCAAATCCCTCAACTTCGTCCGCGTGGACGCGGGGAGCAGATTTCTCAAAAAGCTCGAGGGCGTCAGCGACCCCGAAAAAAAGCGCAAGATCATCGGCGAGGAGTTTGTGAGAGTGTTTGAGGAGGAGAGTTCCCGCTTTGGCGGCAGCTTCCTCGCGCAGGGCACGATATATCCCGACGTCGTGGAGAGCGGTCTCACGACGGGCGCGGTCATCAAGTCCCATCATAACGTGGGCGGGCTTCCCAAAGACACCCGCTTTGTCGGCTTGGTCGAACCTCTGCGCTCCCTCTTCAAGGACGAGGTCAGAGCGCTCGGGCGCAAGCTCGGACTGGACGAAAAACTCGTCTCGAGACAGCCGTTTCCCGGTCCGGGACTCGCCGTTCGCTGCATAGGCGAGATCACAAAGGACAAGCTCGACATACTTCGCGAGGCGGACTTCATCTACCGCGAGGAGCTTGAAAAGGCGCACCTTCGCTACGACCAATTTTTTGCGGTGCTCACAAACATGCGCACGGTCGGGGTCATGGGCGACGGCCGCACTTACAACTACGTCGTCGGACTCAGGGCGGTCATCACGTCGGACTTTATGACTTGCGAGTACGCGCACGTCCCCTACGAGGTGCTCGACAGGGTCTCCTCGCGCATAGTCAACGAGGTCAAGGGCGCAAGCCGCGTGGTCTACGACATCACGGGCAAACCCCCCGCGACGATAGAATGGGAATAAAACTTTTGCGCTTGCGCACAGTCGCAAGCGCAAAATGGAACGCCGCTTCGCAATCAAACGCGCAAACGAGAGATTTCTCGGTGAAATTTAATGCATATTTAACAAATTTCCTATATGATTTGTACATAATATTTATAGCGAACTATTTGGCGGGGTCATTTTATTGACAATTTGCCATTTAGTTTTTATAATAAATAGAAAAGAGAACAAACGTGAATTTCTCAGGAGGAATATGAAGGCATCAACCCGGCGCACGATCATCATCATAGCGGTCATTGTTTTGGTGATCGTCGCGATCATTTTGGCATTCAGGCTGACGGCGCCCAAAGAGGTGGGCTATTCGGGCGGGGAGAACTCCCTCGAAGTTTGGTTCAAACAGGGCAAGATCAAAAGTTTGGCGGTGGACGGCACTTACAGCGTGAACATAACGCTCAAAGAGAACAACGGCACGGGCTACTATGCCAACATCCCCGCGCGCTCCAACCTTTCGGAGGACATAAGGCGTTGGGCTCAGGAGTGCGGTTCGTTGGAGTTGCTCTCCACTCCCGTTTCTTACAACGATCCCTCGCGCGGCTCGATGATCTCGAGCATCGTCGTGCCAATCGTGCTGTACGCGATCTTGCTTGGCATATTCATGTTCATCATCCGTCGTTCGGCGGGCATGAACAATCAGGCGATGAACTTTGGCAAGACCACAGCAAATCAGGTCAGGGACGTCAAAGTGCGCTTCAGCGACGTCGCGGGCGCGGAAGAGGAAAAGCAGGAGCTTCAGGAGATAGTGGACTTTTTGAAGCATCCCAAAAAATATAACGAGATAGGCGCAAGAACTCCGCACGGCGTGCTGCTTGTAGGACCTCCCGGAACGGGCAAAACGCTGTTCGCAAAGGCGGTCGCGGGCGAGGCGAACGTGCCCTTCTTTTCCATCAGCGGTTCGGACTTCGTCGAGATGTTTGTGGGCGTGGGCGCGTCAAGGGTGAGAGACCTCTTTGACCAGGCAAAAAAGAACATGCCTTGCATCATCTTCATCGACGAGATAGACGCGGTCGGCAGACAACGCGGCGCGGGTCTCGGCGGCGGCAACGACGAAAGAGAGCAGACCCTCAACCAGCTGCTCGTGCAAATGGACGGATTTGAGTCCAACAGTTCCATCATCGTCATGGCGGCAACAAACCGTTCGGACATACTCGATCCGGCGCTCATGAGACCGGGCAGATTCGACAGGCAAATTTACGTCAACGTCCCGGACGTCAAGGGCAGAGAGGAGATCTTCAAAGTGCACGCGCGCAACAAGCCCCTCGAGGCGGACGTCAACTTCAAGAGCCTTGCGAGACTTACCGCAGGCTTCACCGGCGCGGACATCGAAAACGTGCTCAACGAGGCGGCGATATTGGCGGCAAGAGAGGACAAAAGGCTCATCTCCACAAAGCATATAAGCGAGGCGATCAACAAGGTCATGGCGGGTCCCGCCAAAAAGAGCAGGTTGGTCACGGAGTCCGACAAACGCATCACGGCGTATCACGAGAGCGGTCACGCAATCGTTGCAAAGCTCATGAAGCATTGCGACAGCGTGCATGAGATAAGCATTATCCCAAGAGGCATGGCGGCGGGCTACACGATCACCCTTCCCGAGACGGACGACAACCACATGACAAAGGGGAAGTTGCTTGACAACATCGCCATGTTGCTCGCGGGGCGCGCGGCGGAAGAACTTGTCATTCACGACGTGTCCACAGGCGCTTCAAACGACATCGAAAGGGCGTCCAAACTCGCGCGCAAAATGGTCACCGAATGGGGCATGTCCGACAAGATAGGCAAGATGTATCTCGGCGCAAGCGAAGAGGTGTTCTTGGGCAGAGACTATCAGACTCAGCTCAACTACAGCGACGAAATGGCGGCGCAGATAGACGCGGAGATCAAGCGTATCCTCGACGAGCAGTACGCGGTCGCGATGAACATTTTGAAGGAAAATCGCTCCATCATGGACGCGATGGTCAAAATGCTGTATGAAAAGGAGACCATCTACGAGGACGAGATCGACGCGCTGTTTGGCGAAGAGTCGGACGAGGACAGCATCTTCTCCTCAAAGGTGAACAGAGGCGAGAAGTCCACCGACGTCAAAGCCGTTGAAAAAGCGGTCGAAAAAAAGCCCGAAGAAGCCGAAAGCGACCTTAAAGCAGAGGTCGAGATAAAGCCCGAAGGCGAAAATGGGGACGCGTCCAAGCAGGACGAAAAGGGAGAGGACAAGCCGGAATAATCAATACAGGTCGAAAGTTTGCAGGCCTTGCGCCTGCAAATTTTTGTAAAGAAACAGACTTCTCGACGGCAAAAGGCGACTATGAAAATTTATAACACGCTCAAACGCAAAAAGGAAGAGTTCGTGCCCCTCAAAGAAGGGGTGGTCAACATGTACGCTTGCGGCATCACGGTGTCGGGAGACGCACACATCGGGCACGCATATCAGGCGCTCATTTACGACATCATCCGCAAATATCTCGAAAAGAAGGGTTACAAGGTCAACTACGCGCGCAACTATACGGACGTGGACGACAAGATAATAGCGCGCTCGAAGGAGACGGGCATAGACGCTTTGACCTATGCGGACATGATGATAAAGCGCATTGACGCGCTCATGCGCAGATTCGAAGTGGACGATCCCACGCTTTGGCTCAAAGCCACCGACAACATAGACAATATAATCGACTTCATAGAACAGCTTGTGAAAGCGGGCAACGCGTATACGACCGAAAGAGGAGACGTCTACTTCAAAGTGGACAGCTTTCCCGCGTACGGCGCGCTCAGCGGCAGACGTCTCGAGGACGCCTACGAGGGCGTGAGGATAGAAAACGAGGAGAACAAACTCAATCCGCTGGACTTCGCGCTCTGGAAATCCGCAAAAGAGGGGGAGATATATTGGGATTCCCCCTTCGGCAAAGGCAGACCGGGCTGGCACATCGAGTGTTCGGCGATGAACAGAGCGGCGTTTGGAGAGCAGATCGACATTCACGGCGGCGGCAGAGACCTCATATTCCCCCATCACGAAAACGAGATCGCGCAGACGGAGGCTCTCACCCACAAGCAATTTGCAAAATATTGGATACACAACGGGCTCATCAAGGTCAACGGACAAAAGATGAGCAAGTCGCTCGGCAACAGCATTTTGCTTGCGGACTTGCTTGACGAATACGACCCCGAGACCGTCAAGTTCGCACTGCTTCAGACAAACTACAGAGGGGACATCAACATCGTTGACAGCCTCTTCCCGGACGCGGACAAGCATATGTACGGCTTTTATAAGATCCTCGACGAGGTGCAAAAGAGCGGGCTGAAAGCGACGGGGGACAGCGCGCATATCGACGCGGCGTTTGACGAGGCTATGGACGACGACTTCAACTTTGCAAAGGCGCTTGCGGACTTGCACGGAATTTTCAAGGAGATGAAGGCAAAACTTTCGCGCGGAGACGGGAGCGCCGCAAAAGACGCGGAGCAAGTGAAAAAGACCTACGCGCTTTTGGGGCTCTTCAAAAAGACGCCGAGCGAGTTTTTGAGCTATTACGAGAAAAAACAAAAGTCAAATATCCCCGACGAAGCGCTCGCGCTTTTGAGAGAACGAAGCGAGATGAAGGCGCAAAAAAACTACGCAAAAGCGGACGAGCTGAGGGCAAAAATAGAGGCGTTGGGCTTTAGAGTGAAAGACTCGAAAGACGGCAGCACGCTTGAAAGAATTTGACAAAACAAAACGTTTATAACAACAAAAACGGCTGATAAACAGCCGTTTTTGTTGTG
>CANQAA010000038.1 GCA_947589395.1 uncultured Clostridia bacterium | reverse complement strand
GTTGTACGTCTTGCCGTCGATCACGAGCTTGCCGTTTTTGGGCGCGACCTCAACGAGCGCGTCGGACTTGTCGCCCGCGCCAACGTTGCCTTCGTCGTCAATGATGTTCTTGTAGGTGACGGGTTTGTTGGCAATGTTGCCTGCCTCGCCGCTCTTGTCTATGCCCTGCCACTCGACGTGATAGACCTCTTCGAGATGCTGTACCTGAGACATGAGTTGGTTGATGAGGCTGCTGTCCTTGCGATAGTAGCTGACGTAGTCATAATACGACAGCTGCGTCTTGTAGTCCTGCACCGTGACCCCTGCCGGAGCTTTCGCGGCGATCTTGTCGATCTTCGCGGAGAAGGCGGCGTCCATTATTCCCATCGTGCCGAGCATCACCACGAGGATGATCGCCAGCATCGAGAACAACCTCGTGCGGAAGCCCTTGAACGCTTTTGAAACGATCGCATGGCAAATAACAATAAAGACCCACACGGCAAGCGCGCACCAGATCCCGTAAAGCGCAGGCGAATTTATGAAACGTTCATAGCCGACATAAATTCCGGAGCTCAACGAGGAACCCGCCAAACCGACAAATGGGTCTTCGCCAATGAACTTGATTGCAGTGCAGATCACGGCAAAGAAGAACAGCGGCAGGCCAAGCGTGTAAAATACGATCTTGAGCGCACGATAGAGCTTGGCTTTTTTCAACTGCTTTGTTTGACTCATATTTCCTCCTTTTTTGAGACGAACCGGATCTTGACTCCAACAAGTTTTACGGAGCAAGACATCTTTGGTCATCTTTTTTCTAAAATAAGCGATAAAAGTTATTATGTCAATAACAATTTTTTCGCTTTCCGCCGCAAAATCGGGAGGTAAATACTAAAAGTATTTAAACTCCGCTCACCGCGCCAAAAAAATTTTTTAAGCAAATTTTAATATTATACAAGTGTAAGGAAACTCCCGCCTTTCAGGCGACTTTTTATCCCGCTCTGCTCCGCTCGCGCCCTATTGCCCGCCCTTGTCACGCCGTCGTATCCCGCCTTGTCGCGCCTAATGGCTGTCCTCGTCATGCTCGTTTGTCCCGCTTCGTCACGCTCGGCTCTCACTGCCCTTTCCGCTCCTTTCGTCGCTCCTCTCCCCGCCTTTGTCATACTTCTCGCCGAACATTTGGCACGCCTCTCTAAAAGCCCCTGCCGCGCTCGTTTTGTCCCTTTCGTCGCTCGACGCCCGCTCGCGTTTTTCAGGCGACATATCTTTCTTCTGCCCGAAAATCGTCTTTTTGCCCTCAACTCGCCGAAAAATTTTTGACAGAATTTTTTCGTTTTTGTCCTCTTTTCGCTAAATTCGAAAACTCGTTATATTCGCATAACCCGCACTTTATATGCTGTTTTTGATATAATAAACCCACCATTATGCGATATAATGAACAGGCGATTTCAAATCGCAACACTCTTTTTGTCTTAAGTACACGATGCAATATGAACGCCTTAAAGCTCGCGCCGCTCTTCAAAATGCAACGGGGATTTTTGCTTTAGACGGATAAACGGAGTGAGGCTACGCTTTGTCGAAACGGCGAATACGGGTTGACAACCGCCGCCGCGCGTGTTATACATAAGGTATAGATAGTTTAAGGTACGGCATGAAAAAAGGCAAGCAGGAAAGATCCGAAAAGTGGCTGAGAAGGCGGGCAAAACATCGCGAAAGGAGGCAAAAGCGTTCGCGGTTTTTTGCAAAATACAACAAGATCATTGCGGCGTGCGTCGTCGCGATCATTCTGCTTGCGGCGGGGACGGTGTTGGCGTCCGGCGTGGTCGCCGTCGTGTTTGACAGCGAAAAATTGAACTTGGACAATGTCGCGCCGAGCGTGCTCGAATATTACAAGCCGGCTTCCAAGATCCCAAGAAAGCTCATCATCAGCCAAATGGCGCGCGCGTGCGGCAAGGAGTTCAACGTCTTTCAGCAGGCGTCCCTTCCCATCGGCAACGGCGATATGGGGCTGAGCATATTCGGCGAGACGGACGAAGAGACGCTCGTTTTCAATGAGAAAACGCTGTGGTCCGGCGGCCCCGCCAACGGACAAACGGATTATAACGGCGACAATTTCACGGGCGTAGGGCCTGACGGTCTCACGGAGAGTCAACGCTTTTACGCCATTCGCGACGCGCTCGTTGCGGGCGACGAAAAGACCGCCAACAAACTCTTTGACAACATGCAAGGCGGCTACGGCGACAAGGGCGCTTATCTTGCTTTTGGCAACTTGAAATTGAATTTCGGGCACAACCACGTCAAAAATTATTCCCGCTCTCTCGACCTTGACAACGCTATCGCGCGCGTGTCGTACAAAAAAGGCGGCGTGCGCTACTCTCGCGAATTTTTTGCGAACAATCCCTCAAACGTCATCGCAATGGAGCTGACGGCGGAGGGAGGCGCACTGGACGTTGGCGTGGGTTTTGAGTCCAAGCAGCGTGGTTCGCACCTGTTGGCGGACGACGGCGTCATCCGAAATTACGGAGTTTTGGACAACGGATTGAAATATTTTCTTTATATCGCCGTCACGACGCAGGGCGGAAAGGTGAGAAGCGACGGTTCTAAATTGATCGTGGAGGGCGCCGAGAAGATCAACGTCTATATGTCCGCGTCAACGGACTACAAGCTCGACTTCCCCGCCTACAGGACGGGCGAGAGCGCGGCGCAACTTGAGGAGCGCGTCACAAACACCGTGCTCGGCGCCGTGCAAAAGGGCTACTCCGCGCTAAAGAGCGAGCATATAGAAGACTATGGCGCATTGTACGGCAGGGTCGTGCTCAACTTCGGGGGCGTAAAGCCGAACTTTTCCACCGACAAGCTCGTGAGGCGCTACCCCACCGTGTTTTTGAGAAAATCACACAGGCGATATCTCGAGCAACTCCTCTTCAACTACGGCAGATATCTGCTCATATCGTCCTCGCGCGAAAACAGCCGCCTTCCCGCCAATTTGCAGGGGGTTTGGAATCCGAGCAACAACGCGCCGTGGCAGTCCGACTATCACATCAACGTAAATTTGCAAATGAATTATTGGCCGGCGTACAACACAAACTTGTCCGAATGCGCCCGTCCGCTCGTCGAATACGTTGACGCGCTGAGAGAGCCCGGTCGCATAACCGCCAAGACGTATACCGCATCCGCCGCCGAGCTCGCCGCAGATTTGCCGGACGAATACTACGGCTTTGTCGCGCACACGGAGTGCAACCCTTATGGCCACACCACTCCCGGCAGGGGCGGCAGCGTCAGAGCGCTTTGGTCTCCAACGGCGGTCGCGTGGCTTTTGCAAAACGTATACGATGGTTACGAATATAGCCTCGACAAGGACTATCTTGCGCAAATATATCCCATCATGCGGGAGGCGGCGCGCTATTTTGAACGCACGATGTTCGAGTATAACGGCAGATTGATCTCCGCTCCGTCCTATTCTCCCGAGCACGGTCCGATCACGGCGGGCAACGCGTATGAACAATCCCTCATCTGGCAGCTTTTGACCGATTGCGCTTTCGCCGCAAAGACGCTCGGCGTAGACGGGGACAAAATCGCGCTGTGGGAGGATATGCTGAGCAAACTGAACCCCATTGAAATAGGCAGCAGCGGACAGATCAAGGAATGGTACGACGAGACGCGTTTGGGCAGTATGGGCGAGTTTCATCACAGGCACACGTCGCATTTGCTCGGACTGTTTCCGGGCGACCTCATAGACAAAAACGTCCATCCCGAATGGGCAAAGGCGGCGGCCGTCACGCTGAAGGCGCGAGGCAAAAACACGACGGGTTGGGCGCAGGGACAACGCATCAACACCTACGCGCGCTTGGGAGATGGCAAAAATGCATACCTGCATATCAAAAAACTGTTTGCGCGCGGGATATACGCCAATCTTTTCGACGCGCATCCGCCATTTCAGATAGACGGCAATTTCGGCTATACGGCGGGAGTGACGGAAATGCTCATGCAAAGCAATCTCGGTTACATCGAGCTTTTGCCCGCGTTGCCAATCGATTGGAGCGTGGGCGAGACAAGCGGGATCGTCGCAAGAGGCAACTTTGTCATATCCATGCGCTGGAGCGCCTGCTCGCTTGAGAGCGCGACGATACGCTCTATAGCCGGCGCAACTTGCAAGCTCAAAACGCACGGCAAAAAATATAAGATCGTCGACGGCTTCGGCAACGTGATAGTGAGCTCGTTTGAAGGCTACGTTTCCTTCCCCACCGAGCATAACGCCGTTTACCACATCCTTCCTCTCGACTGATCTTTTTGAAAAAATCAATTTGATTTGTAAGTTCGCAAAATCGGACGCTTATATGTTCAAAATGCCACTAAACAGTATAAAAAAAGTAACCGGCTGAACCTTTTAGGGGTTCAACTGGTTACCCTCTGGTGGAGATGAGGGGAATTGCCTTACAGCGGAGCGAGAATGCTCGCATTCGGAAGCGAAGCGTGCAGCCTGTCCGGACAGAGGGTGGCTGAAAGCCGCGCGCAATTTCCTATCTGAAATTGCGCAGGTTCAATTCCCGCAAAAAGCATAGTCCGGTCGAACGCAGAGGTTCAACCGGACTATGCTTTGGTGGAGATGAGGGGAATTGAACCCCTGTCCAACCGCCCTTCAACGGCACTTTCTACACGTTTAGTCGGTGATTGAATGTTTCGCACGTCGGTTCACAGACAAACCTTCGCTTGATGAGCCCTTAAAACAACAGCCCTACAGGGCGATCAGACTGCGTTGTCCGTTTTTCTGACGCCGATTGCTGAGGGAACGGAAAACCTCAGGTCGACGCGCTGCTAAAATTAAGCGGCGAGGGCGAGCGCCGGAGCGCTCTTATAATTGTTTTTTGCGTTTATTTTTGTTTTTCCGTTTTAACGTAGCCGAGCCTACGACGTGCTTATCCCGCATCTGAACGGCTGTCGAATCCTGTACACCCCCAAATGCGTATGAATTATAACATATTATGAAAAAAACGCAAGCGTTTGCAAAATATTTTTCCCCAAACGCGAAAAAATACGCTCGCAAACGCAAAATTTCAACGGCAGAAATTATAAGATTTTTTTGTCGTCGATTTGTTCATATACACCAAAACAGCCGTTTTATCAGGCTATTTTGACAAAATAAACGTGCTTTATTGCTATAAATGCATATGATCGACACCGAGCGGATAAAGCTTTTGTTCGTCTGAGGACTTTGTTATATTGCATGCTCGACTGCGACGGCGACGGCAAAGCATATCCAAAGCGCGACGACAAACGCTCCCTCTGCGGGTATGGCGAGTTTTGTGTACGCACACTTCCATCCCTTGTCCACAAACGTGAACGTCAGTCTTGTGAAAAACACCGTGTTTGAAAAGATGAGTCCGCCCACGAGGGAGTAGAACGGCTTTTGAAACACGAACGTGAGCAGCGCAAGAAACAGCCCGAGCGCGAAGGATATCCCGCCGTAATACACGCGGATCTCCGTCTTGCCCGCCTCGTCCTTTGGCAGCATAGAATATTGCTCGGCAAATTTGAGCGGTTTTGAGATGAACACGATCGCCGTGCCCAAAAAGTAGACGCAAAGCCCCACAGTCGCAACGGTGGCAGCGATGTTGTGTTGTAAAACTTCAAGCATAATTTCCTCTCCTTATAAGAACTGCTTATATTTTATTTGAAATTCCTTAACTTGTCAATGCCGTATGCGCAAAGCGCCCGCCTGACGCGTTTGAAGCGCCGGTCGGGCGAACGATACGCTGCTCTTTTGGTCAACTTGCCAAAGTCAGCTCGCCGCCGGAGTAGGTATAGTGCTCATATTCGGAGCTTTCGTCCGCGCGGAGGTAGACATCGACGTCATTTTGCGGCTTCGTCTTTTGAAGGCACGTTCTCACTTCCTCTACGTCGCCCTCGACGTACAGCGTGCAAAGCTCTTTGCAGTCCGCAAAGGCAAACTTCATTATGCTGCCCTTCACCGTCGCCTTTTTGAGGGAAGCGCAACCGTTGAAGCAGTCGTCCTTCAGCTCGCCGCTCACCTCGACCTCTTCGAGGCTCGTGAAAGATGCAAAAGCATATGGAATGATTATTCCTCCCTTCACCGTTATTTTGGTAAGCGAAGTCGGAACATAGCGCTTTTGAGCTTGCAATAACCAAGAAAAACTTGCGCGATCGCTGTTGACCTCCACTCTGTATTCGCCTACATCGTAACAGCCGTCTTTCGGAGTCGGGCTGAAAAGTGAAGAGGATGAGGACGTGACTTCGTACAATTCCATCTTCAAATTTGCCTTAGTTCCCGCAAACGGCAAGCGCAACTCGGTGAGGGCAACGCAGTCCTTGAGCAGCGATTGAGGAAGGTCGTGCTCGCAGCTTGAGATGTCGAGATATTTGAGGTTCGCAAGCCCCGAAAACTCCTCGCCGGTGAAGGCAAAGTCCGCGTTGACGGTGAGCCTTTCAAGGTCCGCTCTGAGCGCGCCCGCTCTTATTCCAAGCACCGTGACTCCGTTTATCTCTTGCTCGATGGTGAGCTCCGTCTCGCCCTTGCCATAGCCCGTGACGTAGCCGTCCTCAAGGGTGACGCCGCCCTGCTCTTCCTCGCCCGTTCCGACCTTGATATTTGCACCCTGTATGCGTTTATTTCCGATTTCGGTTATCTCATAGACGCGTTCGTCGCCAATGAACCAGCCGCCAAACTCAAAGCCCTCGCCCGGCACGCCGTCATGCAAAGTTATGGGCAGGTCGTTCACGGTAAACTCTGTGGGATTGTCGTGCTCGCCGTCGTAGACGTACTCGATATAATAGGTTTGAAGCTCCCACTTCGCGTGCAAATTTATATCGCCCGTGCTGCCCGATTCTATCTTGGTCTTGGGAGATCCGCTCTCGTCAAGCCAACCCGCAAAAATATAGCCGTCCTTTTTTGGCGAGAAGACGAGAGCGTGCTCTTCTTCTATCGTATACTCCTCTTCCTCGCCTATTTGCGCGTCGTCGTCATAGAAGCGAATTTTGTATTTGACGAGTTCGTAGCTTGCGCTCACTTCGACGTCTGAGGCGGTGTCCTTGTCTATCTTGCTCTTTGTTTTGCTCTCTTCGTCCAACCAACCTGAAAATTGATAGCCCGGCTTTTCGGGCGGAACGAAAGAAAGCTCCCGCTCGTCCTCTACGGTGAAGTCCTCTTCTTTCAGCACGCTATCATCATCCATATATCTGAGCTTATATTTGATGAATTCCCACTTTGCATAGACGTCCTTATCTCCGTAGCTCCCGACGGGGATCTCGTAGATCGGCTCGCCGTCCTTTGTCGTCCACATGAGGAAGACGCGCCCTCTCTTGAGCGGCTTTTGATTTAAGGTTTTCGCCTCTTCTATCGTGTAATGATCAAAATATAAGATCGAGTCGCCGTCGTGATAGTTTATTTTGTACTCTATGGCATGCCAATTTGCGTATACGCTAAGATCTTCCGCTCTGTGCTCGAGCTTTTTGACGGAGTTGCCCACAGCGTCCCGCCAACCCAAAAACTCGTAGCCGTTCTTTTCGGGCGGAAGGAATTTTAGCTCCCTCTCGTCCTCGATTGTGAATTGCTCGCTTGAGAGCATATCGTCGCCGTCGTAATAATATAAGGTGAAGGCACCTGCCGTCCGCTTGGCGTAGACGTTTACGTCCTCGTGCGTGCCGAGCGGAATTGAGTTGACTACCTCGCCGTCCCTCGTCCAACCGTCAAAGGTATATCCTTCCTTTTCTTCTGGCACGAAGTCGAGCTCGCGCTCTTCCTCTATCGTGAAAGTCTCCTCGTGAAGTTGCTCCTTGCCGTCGAAGTAGCGCAAGAAAAAGCGCTTGAGCTCCCACTCCGCGTACACGCTGACGTCGCCCGTCGTGCCCGCCTCTATCTTGCTTTTCAAGTTGCCGCCGCCGTCCTTCCAACCCGCAAAGCCGTAGCCGGGCTTCTCGGAAGGCGTGTAGCTAAGCTCCTTTTCATCCTCAACGGTGAACTCCTCTTCAAAAAGTTGCTCTTTGTCATCGAAATATCTGAGCTTGTAGACTATCGGCACATAGTTTGCGTGCACGCTCACGTCCTCATGCGTGCCGACGTCTATCTTGTTCTTTGGAGCCCCTTCTTCATCGAGCCATCCCGCGAAGTCGTAGCCCGGCTTGTCATCGGGAACGAAGTCGAGCTCGATCTCATCCTCGACAGTGAAGGTCTCCTCATGAAGAATTGCGCCCTCGTTCATATATTTCAGCGTATACTTGATGAGGGAGTAGTTCGCGTGAAGTTTGAAGTTTCTCTCGCTTCCTATCTCTATCTTCGTTATGGGGATATTTCTCTCGTCCAACCACCCGTAAAATCTATAGCCGGGCTTCTCGTCCGGGACGAAGTCGAGCGTCTTGCCCTCGAGGGTCTCGTACTCGTCCTCAAAGAGCAATCTGTCGCCGTCATAATATTCGATCCTGTAGATCGCAACGTCCCACTCGGCATAGACGTTTCTATCCCCCGTGCTCCCGCGCGGAATGACCTCGATGGGCTCGTCGTTTTCGTCCTTCCAACCCACAAATTTGCGACCTGTGTGCGGTTTTGGCTGATAACTCAGCTCCTTTTCCATCTCTATCGTATATTCTTCGACGCACTCGGTTGCGCCGCCGGAGTGGTAGTATATGTGATAGACTTCGGGTCGCCAAATGGCTTTGAGAAGCATATCGCGGCACTCGAACCCTTCGCCGCCTATTCGCCTCACTTCCTCGCCGTTTTCATCCTGCCACATGACGAACGCGTAGCCGTATCTGAACGCAGCAAGCAGCGTGAGCTCCTCGCTGTCCGCGTCGTAATAGTACAGCTGATTTTCGTAGTCGTTGAGATTGTGCACGTCGTTCAGCCCGCCGTCAAGGTCAAAACTCACGCAATATTTCAAGGCGACCCAGTGCGCGACGAAATGTCTGTCTCCCACGCTTCCTTTCTCTATCTTGTCAACGTAAACCTGTTCCTCGTCATCTTCGGCGTCGGCGTCTATCCAGCCCATAAAATCAAAATATTCCTTTTCGAGCACGGGCAGCACGACTTCCTCCTCGACGGTGTACGTCTTTTTGCTCTCAACGCCGTCGTTTGAAAAAATTATCGTATACTCTATCGCCTCGCGGATCTCGTTGAACTCGACGTCGCTCTCTATCACGCCTCTCACGTCGCCGTCCCAATGGATGTCATAGCCGACTATGCTCTCGAGCGTGGGGATCTGCTCCTCTTGCACCCTCATGCCGTAGCCGACTTCGACGCTTGTGACCTGCTCCTGCCAATTTTGCCTGTAGCGGAAAGTGACCGTGCACACCCTCTCGCAAATGATGATCCTCGCTTGCATATCGGGAATGGGCTCGAAATTGTTCCCACAAACAAAATGCGCAGTCACCGTGTGCCTTCCGACAGTGCCCTGCGCGTTGTTTTCATATTCCACCGATATTTCCTCCGGCAGTTCGCCCTCAACGAATATGCTGTGAGTCAAGCCGTCCCACTCGAACGTCGCGTCCTCGAATTTCAGACTGTCGACGTCGACTTTCGCCTTTTTGATGGTGAGCGTCGCATAAAAGTTCTTTTCCGTCTTTTGGTACTTCACCCTCGCCCTTATCTCGTACGCGCCCGCGTCAATATAGTGATCGATCAGCTTGTCCTTTGGGCTCAGATATTGCACGACGGCGTCTTCGGGCGCTCCCGTCAGCTTCAAAAAGTGTGGCTCGCCGTCATAGACATAGGTCGCGTCCTCAAAGACTATTCCCGCCGCCCAATCGTCGTCGGGCTGAGACGGGGTTTGAGGTTGCTCGTCGCACGCCGCAAAAATCAAACAGGTCAAGATCGCAAGCGAAATTACGATCAAAACCTTTGTTGCCGTTGTTTTGCTCATGGTTTGTCCTCCTCACGAGAATTAGCCCGCAAAACATATATAGCCCTTGTCTTTTGTGTGATAAAGCGGGCAATTTCAATGAGAAAATTAGCACCGAGACGTGCGCCCGTCAAGCATTTTTCGACATTTTTCGACAAATTTCGACAAAAATTTTTTCGCCGCAACTTCCCTCCCAAATTATTTTCCGAAAGGCAATTTTTAGCTTCCCCTTCCATTATTTCGCAAATTAAGCGGTTTAACATATCATTTTGTGCATATAAACTCTTGATTTTGTAATTTCAAAAGCGTTAGATTTTGCTAAAATCAACAAAACTTTGTCCCTCTCGCCCTGTGCTCCGCGCGCCTTTTTGAAATCGTTGACTTTGAAATTAGAGAGTAGTATAATTTGAGAAGCAAGAAACAAAAACGTTTGTTAGGAGGCAATATGACAAAGAACAAAAAGATAGCAATATCGCTGATCAGCATTTGCGCGGTATTGGTTGTGCTTTTGGTGGTTTTGTTGTGCGTATTTTTGATAGACAGACCGTCAATCGAGCTGACCGACGTTGAAGCGCAAGCCGTTGGCGACGCCGACGCCATACGAGTCAAGTGGGACGCGTCCCGCATGCCCGACAAGGTGGAAATTCAGATGTCCATCGCGTCCGAAGGAGCAAACAGCTTTAAGATCGAAAACGGCACCGATATAGCAAAAGGCTATTATGACGTGAACGGCTATTACGGCAAAAACAAGATCAAAGTCATAGCGCACTACAAGTCCGCTTCGTCCTCAAAAGAGGTCGAGGTGAACAGATATGCGGACGAGTACGTCATTGCTCCCCTCATAGCGACCGCTCCCGTGAGCATCTTCACCCTGAAGCTCAAGGAGATCTCAAACAACTATACGATCCCAACGTTCGTGTGGCTGCAAAGAGGCGCGGCGTGGGACTATGCCGAGATGCCTGAGAACGTATATCTCATCCCCAACGCGCAAATCTCCGATATCGCGAACGGCGGTTTGATGTATGGCAACACGGCGGCATGGGTGAAGGAGCTATATTCAATCCATCCCGAGTCCAAATTTCACTTCTATTTCAACGATTATTGGCCGAGCGGCTGGATCGACACGACCTACGGCATCAACCTGCCCAAAGAAAAGTATGACGTCACGCTGCTCACGGACGGCACGGCGTCCGCGTCGGCATTCGCCAACAATTTCGCGGATCCCGCGACCTTCAATGCCAATTACACCGAACTTGCAACGCAATATAACGACTACGTCGCGGCGGTTAAGGAAGGCAGAAGCTACGATCTTCCCCATCGCATTTCGGATTACGTCCTTTGCATGCTCAAGGAAGAGCCGAACGTCAAGTTGTGGTTACTTAGGGACTGGATCTCTTTGCCGGGCGCGGGAGTTGAAGCCAACGTCGTGCAAAGCGAAATAATGGCGCTCAAAGAGAGCGGCAAGATCACCAACGTCAACCTCAACGGCCTTTTGACGGCGCTCTCTGCAGACGAACAGGCGGCGCTTAAGAAACTGTATAAGTTCAGCGACGACATGTTTGAAAAGGCTAAGAAGGAAAACAAAAAGGTCATGGTCATCTTGGGCACGAGCCCGTCCGGCGAGGTGGACTTCGACGCCTACGTCAAAGCGACGATGGCTTTTTACGGCGACGGATACGTTTACTATTACAAGGGTCATCCCGGCTACCCCGTCGCGCAATATCCCGAAAGGCTTGAAAACAGGGAGAAGTTGGGGCTCATCGACGTGGAGTCCTCCATCGCTGCGGAGCTGATCTTCTTCTTCAACCCGGATGTCGTCACGTCGGGCTACAGCTCCACCACCTTCGAGTCGCTAAGAGACGACCAGGTCGGAGGCATCTTCAACACCAACTTGGACGGCGTCTCGAACGTATACTCCGACAAGGTGGACTTTGCAATCTTCAAAGCGGACGCGCAGGACGAAAAATACAAATCCTTCGCAAACGGCCACTCCTTTGTGATCGAAGTGAAAGACGCGACCAAATATGAGTTCGCGATCTACGACGAGCAAACCAACCAATTGAAATATTTTAAAACCCAAAGCGGCAACTTCACAGAAGTAACGCTGTAAAAAAAATTTGAGAGGCGACCTCGCGTCGCCTCTTTTTTTTGCCCGCCGCTTTTGCCATAAGGTTTATAACTTGCTCTTTTTGCATTGCGCTTTTGCGATATCGGATTTATCGCCACTTTTTATCGCTACTTTTTATCGCCACTTTTTATCGCCGCTTTTTCCGACGGAATGTCAAAACAGTCCTTTTCGTTCCGATTTGTAGATTTTGAAATTTTGAAAAATAATACCAATTTTAATACCAAAAACACGGTGCGTGTTATATACTGTGGCTAATAGAATTTAAAAACTCTACTGTTTAGTAGGTTTTTGCTGGCGTACCGGCGGGAGTCGCCAAACAGCGGAGCGAGTGAGCTTGCTCTCGGAAGCGGAGCGTGCAGCACGACCGAGTCGTGGCACCGTGAAACGGTGTGCGCAATTTTTTCCAAAATTGCGCAAGTTCGACTTCCGACAAGGAAAGAAAAAGCGCATGCCTGCAGAAGGATTGTCATTATAAAATAGGGAGACCGCCAGTCACTAAATTAAAAAACGCACATAAGTGCGCTTTTTGGGCGTTCCTGGCGGGAGTCGTTCAACAGCGATTGTTAGCCGTCAGGCTCAATCGCGTGCAACACGACCTGGTCGGGGCATTGCAACGCAATGCGCGGGTTTTTTTATGAAAACCCGCAGGTTCGACTCCGAATAAGTGAATAAAAATGCAATCTAAGGTTCGACTTAGATTGCATTTGGCGTTCCTGGCGGGAGTCGCCAAACAGCGGAGCGAGTGAGCTTGCTCTCGGAAGCGGAGCGTGCAGCACGACCTGGTCGTGGCATTGCAACGCAATGCGCGGGTTTTTTTATGAAAACCCGCAGGTTCGACTCCGAATAAGTGAATAAAAATGCAAT
>CANQAA010000037.1 GCA_947589395.1 uncultured Clostridia bacterium | reverse complement strand
TGTTCGGAACGCCCACGACCATAGCGCGAATGGAGATCTTCGCGCCCTTGCTCAGATATTTGTTCAATTTGTCCGCCATCACGAGCTTTAGCCCCGCTACGATCTGCGCGCAGTCCCCGCTCGTGCCCACCGCCTTGACGAAGGGCTTGCCCTCCGCCTTGAAGCGTTCGCACCAATCGTTCACGTCCTTGCTCTCGACGAGGTCGCACTTGTTGAAGACGTAAAGCGCCCGCTTGTTGCCGATGAGCTTCGAAAGAAGCGGATTTATGCAGGACTCGACGGCGCGCGCGTCAATGACGAATATCAAAGCGTCCACGAGACGGAGATTTTCCTCCATCATGCGGATAGCCTTTGTCATGTGACCGGGAAACCATTGAATGTTCATACGCCTTGACCTGAAATCGATGTTCTAAACGGATATTTTTGAGCTGTCACGGATAGAGCCCACTTTCATATTTTGCAATTATGTGCGATGTTTGCGCTTCTTTTTTGGCAAGAATGGCGCGATGTCGACGTCTTTGAAGAGGTCGGGACGCCTTGCGAGAGTGATCTCGATCGACTTTTCAAGCCGCCACTCGGCGACGTCCTTGTGATTGCCCTTGAGAAGAACTTCGGGGACTTTCAATCCCCTGTACTCTTCGGGGCGCGTGTAGTGCGGATATTCGAGCAAACCGTTTGAAAAGCTCTCTTCCGACGTGGATTCCTCCGAGCCGAGCACCCCGTCGATGTAGCGCGCGACGGCGTTGACGAGCACGAGCGCGGGAAGTTCCCCTCCCGTCAAAACGTAGTCTCCGATCGAAATTTCCTCGTCTATAGCAAGCTCGATCGCCCTCTCGTCCACGCCTTCGTAATCTCCGCAAAGAAGCAATATCCTGTCGAGTTTTGAAAGCTCCTCCACCTTCTTTTGCGAAAGCGTAACGCCTTTTGGAGACATATATATCCTCTTCGCCTCGTGATTTGGGTCGATCGTCTCTATCGCCGTGACGATGGGGTCTACCGTCATGACCATGCCCGCGCCTCCGCCGTAGGGAGCGTCGTCCGTCTTTTTGTGTTTGTCCTTTGAAAAGTCCCTGACGTTTTTTACGGCAATATCAAACTTGCCCCCGTCTATCGCCTTGCCGATGAGGCTTGTCTTGAGCACGTCAAAGTATTCCGGAAAAATTGTCAGAATGTCAAATTTCATAGGATATACGCAAAAATTCCTCGTGATTTTTGCAAAAGTATTCTCGATTTTACCTAATTGTAGACTACTACGCTGTCAAATATCGCCTTGTCGAGGGTGATTTCCATGCGAGATAGGTCAATGGAGAGTATGAGCTTTTTGAGAGCCGGAAAGCTGAAGGACTTCTCGTTTTGCTTTGCCGTGTACACGTCCGCCGCGCCGTATTGTAAGACGTCCGTTATGCGCCCAACACATTTGCCGTCGACGATGACGTCAAGTCCGATGACGTCCTCAACGTAATATTCGCCCTCGTTGAGCTTTGGAAGGCACTCGCGAGAAGCGAATATGCTCTTTCCCCTCAGCGCCTCAGCCTTCTCCACGCTGTCGACGCCCTCGAGCTGAAGATAGCCGAACGCACCCTCGCGCGTGAATTTTCGCACGGGGTACGTCTTGCCGTCGATTTTCAGCTCGCCGTGAAAGCGCTCGAGCCAATCGGACGAGTTGGTGAAAATTTCCACTTTCAGCTCGCCCTTCAGCCCTCTCGGTCTCAGCGCCTTGCCGATCTCAAGCTCAGCCTTCATCTTTCTCCTCGATGACGACGTTGTATCTCACGTTGCCCTTCGAGGCTGCCTTCACAAGGGTGCGGATGGCCTTTGCGATCCTGCCCTGCTTGCCGATGACCTTGCCTATATCGGACTTTGCGACCGACACGACAATGTCCACGCTGCCCTCGCCGTCGCGCTCGTCGACGGTGTAGTCGCCTTCGGGCACGAGCGAAGACACAAGATATTCAACAAGTTCGATCATTGTTTGTCTTCCTTCGTCTTCTTCTCTACGATGCCCTCTTTGATGAGAAGTCCGAGCACCGTCTCGGTGGGTTGAGCGCCCTTTGCGAGCCATGCCTTTGCCTTTTCGGCGTCGATGACAATCTGCTTGGGTTCGGAAACGGGATTGTAGTAGCCGATCTGGTCGATGTACTGTCCGTCTCTCGCCTTGCGGGAGTCAATTGCGACGATGCGATAGAAAGGAGCTTTTTTTGCGCCCATTCTTGTGAGTCTGAGTTTTACCATTGTTTGATCCTCCGATGTTGATTTATATATTTTTTTTGTTTGATTTGTTGTTTATCAGAACAAGCCCTTGAGGTTTTTGAGGCTTCTCAGTCCTTTCATGCCGCCCTTTTGCATCTTTGACATCATCTCTTTCATCGCGGCGAATTGCTTGAGCAGTTGATTGACTTCCTGAATGGTCGTGCCGCTTCCGTTTGCGATGCGTTTGCGCCTCGACGCCTTGATGATGTCGGGATTGCGCCTCTCTTTGACCGTCATGGACTGAATGATAGCCTTTGTGTGCGCGATCTGCTTCTCGTCGATCTGCACGTCGCCCTTCAACTTGCCGCTGAGACCGGGAATCATCGAGACCATGTCGTTGATATTTCCCATCTTTTTGATGCTGTTGAGCTGTTCGAGATAGTCCTCGAGAGTGAAGCTGTTCTCCTTGAGCTTTTGTTGCATCCTGCGCGCGTCGTCGTCGCTGAACGCCTCCTGCGCCTTTTCGATGAGGGTGAGCACATCGCCCATGCCGAGTATGCGAGACGCCATGCGTTCGGGATGGAAAGGCTCGAGATCTTCTGGTTTCTCGCCCGTGCCGCTGAACTTGATCGGCTTGCCCGTGACCGCCTTGATGGACAGCGCCGCGCCGCCGCGAGTGTCGCCGTCGAGCTTTGTCATGATAACGCCGCTTATATCGAGCGTCTTGTTGAACGCGTCCGCGACCGTGACCGCGTCCTGACCCGTCATGCTGTCGACGACAAGCAATATCTCGGTGGGCTTCAGCTCCTTCTTCAAGGTGACGAGCTCGTTCATCAGCGCCTCGTCGATGTGCAATCTGCCTGCCGTGTCTATGATGACCGTGTCGTAGCCCGACTTGAGCGCGTAGTCTATGCCGCCTTTTGCGATCTTGACTGGGTTTGTCTGACCCATCTCGAAGCACTCCGTCTTTGCCTTGCCGGCGACGACTTTGAGCTGTTGAATTGCGGCGGGACGATATATGTCGCAAGCGACCAAGAGCGCCTTTTTGCCCTGTTTTTGAAGATATACGGCGAGCTTTCCGCACATCGTGGTCTTGCCCGCGCCTTGAAGGCCGCACATCATATATATCGTGGGCTGCTTGTCGGACACGGCAAGTTTTTGAACGGTCGAGCCCATCAAAGCCACGAGCTCGTCGTTGACGATCTTGACTATCTGTTGGGCGGGAGTGAGCGACTTCAAAATTTCCTCTCCGAGCGCTTTTTCGCTGACGCGCGCGGTGAAGTCCTTGACCACGTTATAGTTGACGTCCGCCTCGAGCAAAGCGACCCTTATCTCTCGCATCGCCTGCTTGATCTCGAGCTCGGTCAACTTGCCCTTGTTGCGTAGTTTTGAAAAGATGTGGTTCATCCTGTCGGACAAACTTTCGAACAGCGCCATTTAACCCTCCATGATTTCCAAAATGTTGTTGACCGCAGCAATTATCTCTTCGCTTGTGCCCGTAGCCGCAAGCCGTTTGACTTTTTCAAGTTCGCGCTTCACGCTTGTGTCCTTGTCTATGAGCCCGAGCGCGCCGTCCGCAAGCACGAGGTGTTTTTCGCCCTTCAGGATCGTGTCCTGAACGGTCTGACGGGACACCGAAAACTCTTCGGCTATCTCGCCAAGCGACATATCCTCGTCGTATCTCAGCCTCAGCATCTCGTTTTGCCTGTCGGTGAGAAGCGCGCCGTAATACGACCTGAGAATTGAAATTTCAAATCTGTCCAACGTCTCCTCCCGCTTGCAAGCGCCTTTCGCTCGCTCAAAACAATAGTGTACGGCTGATTTGCCGTACACTATGATAAAACACAAAAATTCATTTGTCAAGCGCAAAGAGCAATTTCTTTTGAATAATTATACATATTTATATTTTTGCGTTTCGCGCCCGACTTTTCTCACTCGTCTTTTTCGTCGAGCTCGCAAAGGCCGTCCAAAAACTCTATCGTTCCCTTCATCGCCTGCTTTGAAATTTTGAAGCCCTGAGAGACCGCAAACGCGTGTATCGCGAGCTTTCCCTCCGCGTGATAGTGGTCGACGTACACTCCGAGCCCGAAGAGCTTGTCCACGAGATCGAAGGTGAGCACCGCGAGCTTGTCGTTTTCGGCGGAGATGGCGTAGGTGGGCGGAAAGTCTTTTGTCACCCAATTTATCGGCGAGACCTGCTTTTGAAGTTCCTCAGGTTCTTCGGTGAGTTTCATGCCGCCCAAGAACGCTTCCGTGTAGATATTTATGTTTCTGAAACCCGTGTCGAGGGCCTTGAGCATGTCGTAGACGCCGCAATTGAGCACGAGCCCCTCGATCTTTTGATGTCTGGATCTCTCGTCGAGGTTGAAGAGCGCGTTATACTCGGGATTTGTTGAAATGCAGCCCGCCATTGCGCTGAGGTGTCCTCCCGCCGACTCTCCGCCGACAAAGATGCTGTCCATATCTATGTTAAATTCCTCAGCGTGCTCCTTCAAAAACGCCAGCGCCTTATAGATGTTTTCTATCATCTTGGGATGGGAATATTTCGGCGCGTCGCCATAGTATAGGCTCGCCACGAAATATCCCGCCTCAGCGACTTTGGTCGTAAAAGCCTCGCGGGACTCCGGCCAACCGCCTATCCAGCCCCCGCCGTGAATATAAACGAAGGTCTTGAGCTTTTTTCTCATATCCCTGCCTTTTGGCTGATATGTGTTGAGATAAAGCGTCGGATCGTTCTCGTCAAACTTGATGTGCCGCTCTATCTTCACCTTGTACGAACGCCCGAGATTGTAAAGGAAGATCATTCCCAAAATCTCGTTTTTGACGTGCCCGCCCACGACATAGCCGCAACGCAGGTCGAAGTTGAGCTTTTTCATGAGTTTTTTCGCCTTTTTGGACGCGGCGGCGGTGTTCTCTTCAAGAAGTTTTTGGATCTGCGCGCTCTGAAGTTTGACGCGGTTTGCAAATTCCACTCTGCGCGCTTCCAACTGCTCGCGCTTCAACTTGAATGCTTCGAGATTTTCCGTCAAAAAATTTTTCATACGGCTTCCTCTTTTAATAATAATACAATTATTTAACAATATATTTTAATTTTTGTCAACCTGCTTTATGTCTTTTGATATTTGCACGAAAAAAATTTGTTGAAAAAAGCCTCTTGACTTAAAGCGATTTTGCCTTTAACATTATTGTTGGGAGAAAAATTATGAGAAACAAAACTTTTGACAACGCAAGATCCCGCGCGGCAAAATTTGTGGCGCTCACGCTCGTCGTTGCGACGCTTGCATTTTTGACGTTCGCGTTTAATGCGTGCGGCGAAAAGACTCCGCCAAAGCCTCAGGCTCAGCTCATCTTTTCCGACGAGTTCGACTCAGACTCCGTCGACCTTGAAAAGTGGATCGTTCACGGCGCAGATCCTGCCGACGGCAATCCCGGCGAGGTGCGTCGCGGCGGCTGGTGGACGGAGGACTCCGTGTTCAGTGAAAACGGAAATTTGGTCATTCGCACGACTTACGATGATGAGAACAACACCTTCTACACGGGCTGCGTGGACGCAAAAAAGCAGATGGCGTACGGCTTTTACGAAGCCAAGTGCAAAGTGCCCGAAGCCAATGGGATGTGGGCGGCGTTTTGGATCATGTGCGAAAAGATGGGGCTTGAGGATCCGGACACGTCCGTCGGCGGCGCGGAAATCGACATATTCGAGTCTCCGTTTTACAACTTAAACGTTGCGAGCGTGCAACACGCGATCCATTCCGGCGGCTACGGAAATAACGCGCAAAGCGCGACGTCTCTGCCTCTCCCCCTCACCGTTGAGGAAGGCAAAGAGAACGGCTATCAATCCTGGCACACTTTCGCCCTTGATTGGCAACCCGACGCGTACACGTTCTATATCGACGGCGTCGAAACCTACAAAACCTCTCACCCCTACGGCGGCAGGGAAAACAACGTCTCGAGCGTGCCAAGCTACATCATGCTCTCCGTCGAGGTGGGCGGAAGCGACGGCAAACCCGGCAAATCCCCGTTCATCGGAAACATGCACCCCGTGACCAACAACAAAAAGTATTACGATATGAGCGCCTTCAGCGTGGACTTTTTGATCGACTACGTCCGCGTTTGGGACATCAATCCGTATGTATGAGATTTTTCAAAACCAAAAGACTAATTCAAAACCAAACGGCGTTGCCCTTACAACGCCGTATATTTTAAGTTAATTTGTCGTATATCGAATATGCGAAAGCAAAAACTTTATTTTTTGAGTTTGATCAAAAAGTTCCCTACTCTTTCTCTTCGTCTATCCAACTAAGCGTGCCTTCGACGACGATCACTTCGTAACAATCCGTGACGTCATCTCCCAAGCCGTTCACAATCAATATGCTGCTTATGTCAAGCGTGTTCAAAGCGGACTCGTCTTCAAGGTTCAAAACGCCCGTGACCGTGATGGACATCAGCTCGTCCTCATCAAGCAGTCCCGAGACAGTGTAGCCGTAGTCCGCGCCGCTTATGGGGTTTCCTCTTTTCACGAGCTTTGCCGAGCCTGTGGTGACGGTGAGCTTTCGCGGAGTGATCTCGATGACGTTTTGCTGCCCCACGAAGTCTATGCGATACACGCCGTCCGCCACAGTCACGCTCGACGCCGCCCTGCTGTCCTCAGTGACCTTGTCAAGGGTGAGCGTGCCGGGTTTGAGCAAGCTGCCGACGAGCTTTATCGTCACGTCTGACTCCTTAATGTCGGGCGGAAGTATCCTGATTTTGTAGTTTTTGAAATCGCTCTCGTCCTCGAGAGACGCGACTTTGCCGTCGTAGGACTTCGTGATCGAGTAGACGTACACCTGAATTGCGGACTTGACCCTGAGCTTTCCTCTCTCCGTCCAGACGACGTCGTAGCAATCCGTGACGTCCTCGCCGCTATCGGAAGTTATTGAAAACTCGCTGACGACATTGTCCTCAAAGCCCACGCTCTCATACGCCTTTCCTCCCGGCGCAAGCACGTCTGTTATCTCGCTCACTTCCGTCGACCGTAGCACGTTGAGGGTGTGTCCAACAAGCATTCCTCTGCCTTCATTTTCGGCTTCCACCCACTCGGTTGCGCTCGATGAAAACTTTGTGTCATCGTACACCCAAGTGCCGCTCGCGGACTTTGCGTTGACCTGTCGCTTGTCGATGACAAGTCGCGTGCCCGCGACGGCGTCGGCAATTTCGTAGTCATCAGTGACGTTCCTGCCCTGTCCGAAAGCGTTTTTGACGATAAACTTGTAGGTGAACTCACCTTGCCCCGCGACGTATTCGCCCGCTCTGACTACATTTGAACAACCGACGACCAAAACCGAATGTACAAAAATCAACCCGTCGTCGCCCGAAACCGCTTTGACTTCGAAATCGGTGTTGTCCAACAAATATCCTCCGTCGCTGTCCGGCGTCGCGCCCTCGCGGATGACGTGGGACGTGCCGTCGTACACCCAATTCCAATTTGCGCTGCTCTTGAGACCTATCGTTATCTTACGCCTGCGAATGACGAGTTTGCCGGCTTTGAATGTTATGTCGTAATTGTTGTGATCGACCACGTTCCCGTTTGCCTTTTTGATGACGTATGAATCTTCATTGTGAAGCACGTTTTCGTACTCGCCCGCGATGGTACGCTCCTCGCAGGTCACGGTCATCGTCTGTCCGATCTGCGCGAAGTCCAGCTCGGATTCAACAGTATATTTGTTGTCTATATGTCCGCTTCCGTCATAGAGTACGTTGACGTTCGAGCCGAGTTGCACGGTGACGGGTCGAGGATAAATTTTTATGACGCCGTACGCCCACGAAATAATGTAATTGTCCGAAACGCTCTCGCCATCGCCGTCAACGATCTGCCACTCTTCCGGGACATTTTGATATTCCCCGACTTCCTCGAACGCCTTGTACAAATTGTCCGAAAGGGAAACGACAAAGTGTCCCGCAACGATAGACCCGTTCGTCTCGCCAAATCCCTCTGCGGACTGCTCCGAGCCGTTGTAGACGAGCTCTGCGCTATTTGTCGTGAGCTCGACCTCGCGCCTCAAAATCGTTATCTTGCCAAAGCGGACATCTTCAATGATGTAGTTTGATGTGATGTCGTCCTCGCCGTCAAAGACCTTGATATAGTTGTGCACGACGTAGTAGTCGCCGGCGTCGACAAAGCGCAAGAAATCTATCTCAAGCCGCTGTTCTCGCTCGGCGGGAAGCCCCTTGCCCTCGACCTTGACGTCCGAAAGCTCGAAGCCGTGTTCCTGTGCGTCGTAGGTGATGGTCATCTCGTCCGTCGACAAAATGAGCTCGCGTGCCTTGACCTCGAGCGTGCCGTAGGTCACGTTTTCGTAGTCAATATCATAGTTTTTGGTGACGTCCTTCTCCCCTTCGAACACTTTGACGGAAAAGTCGAACCTGTTTTCGAGTCTGCCAACCGTCGTCAGTTCGGGAAGGTCGGAAAGAACGGACACGTCCTGCCTGTGTCCCGAAATAAGCCCAAATGCGGTCACTTCGTCTGAGCTAAGCGGCGTGCCGTCGTACAATTTTTCTTTGTCGCCGGTCCTCAAGGTCGCGAGTTTTGGATATACGGTGAGAGACCCGTTTTCAATGTGCGCGTCATAGTTTTTCGTCACGTCGCCGAGAGCGCTCGTGACAAGATAGGAAAAATCAAAATCAACTGAGCCGCATTCCGTCAAAGTTGCGACGTTCAAAACGCTCAATTTCTCGCCGCTTGCAAGCCAATCTCCTTTTGGAAGCTGTTCGAACTCAAGCTCGCCCGCGCCCTGCTCTTTGGCGTTATATTCGAGCCTCATATCGCTTATTTTCGCATACAGGTCACGCTTTTTGACGTTTATCGTGCCGTAGCTTGAAATCTCGACGATATAGTTTTTGTCCTTCACGCTCGCGCCGTCCCGCAAAATGTCTATGGTCGGAGCGTTTTGATATTCCCCCGCATCAATCATTTGAACATCGTACGCGAGCTTGAAAACGTCATGCCCCACAAGCAGGTTCAATGCGTTTTCGATCGCCTTTTCGGCGTCATTTGCGGGAGCGAGGTCCTGCCCCATATACAGTTCGTCAAAGGAAGTCGTTTGAATGCTCACTGCCCGCTTTGAAATTTTCAACTTGCCCGGAGTCAGCGTGACCGCATAATTTTTTGTGACGTCTTCGCCGCTCTCGTCATGTATCTCATACGTCGGCGAGATGAGATATTCCTCCCCCGCGTCGATTTCTTTGTGCGGCGAAGTGACGACTATCTTATGCCCGTCAACAAGTGAAGTCTCTTCAAAGACAAATATTTCGTCAAAGCTGTGCCACTCGCCGTCGTAGACTATCTCGCAATCGTCGGTGAACAAATCGAGTTTTCGCGCGGTTATGATGACGACGCCGTATTCCCACTCGACGGAATAGTTTGTTGTGGTCTCTTCTCCACTCTCGTCTACAAATATTTTGAAATCGGGTTTGTTTTGATGCTCGCCGACGACCTTCCATTCGCCGTATGTGAGACTCAAGCTCTCGCCGTTTGCAAGCGGAAGTTTTCCCTCCTCCTCGACAAGTTCGAACCCCCGTGCGCTCTTGTTCTCTCCGTCGTAGACGACCTCGAGGGAGTGCGTTCTCACTTTTATCGCGCGCGGCAAGATATTCACGCTTCCGTAACCCCAAGTGACGATATAGTTTGATGCGACGTCCTCTTCCCCGCGCCTCAGCGACCACTCGACGGGCTCGTTTTGATATGTCCCTACGCCCCTGAAGGCTTTGTAAACTACCGTGAGTTCGTCGCCGTCCGCGATAGGTAAATTGTCCTCGCTTACCTGCACGTCAAACGCCTCGACGCTCTTGTCCTCTCCGTCGTAGACAAATTGCTCGTTTGAGCGAGTTTGGACTTTTATCCGTCGTTTTTGCAAGATAATCTTGCCGTTTTGCCAAGTGACGGCATAATTGCCCGTGACGTCCTCGCCGCTTTCGTCCAGTATGCTCCACCCCTCGTCGGGCGCATTTTCGTACTCTATCCCCGCGTAAATATACTCGGCAAAAGTCGCTTTAACGACATGCCCCGAAACGACGTCGCTTTCTACTTTGTCAAAGACGTGTCCGAGCCCGTCGTAGATCACGCTGTCGCTGCTCTCGCTCGTTATCGTCGCTGGGCGCGCCGTTATCTCGAGAGTGCCGAAAGTCGCGTTTTCGTAGTCGACGTCATAATTCTCGCTGACGTCGACGCCGTCCTCGAACACCTTAACGGAAAAGTCGAACCTGTTCTCTCTCGTCCCGACGACCGTCTGCTCGGGAAGCTCCCCGCGTTCGAAAGTCGTCGTGTGTGATAAAAGCGCAAGCCCCTCGACTTCTATCTCGCCGCAAGTGAGAGGTATGCCGTCGTAGACCTTTGTCGCGCCTTTCGTTGAGACAAAAAGCGGCTTTTTGAGAATGGCGAGAATGCCAAACGTCATCTCGAAGATATAGTTGTCCGTCGTGTCAACAGCGCCCCTTCTCACGCCGAAGGTAAGCTCGTTTTTCACGCCGTCGATCGAGAAGTTTCTGACGGTCGTGTGAGATCTCAAAAACTCCTCTTCGCCGTTTGCAAGTCCGCTGATCTCGTCCGCGTCTTTCAGTTCGTAGCCTTCGCTCCACTTTTCGCTTCCGTCATATTCGAACTCCCCGCCAAACGTCTCGATGTAGAGCGTGCGCCTGTGCACGACGATATTGCCGTAGGAAAATTCCACTTCGTAGTTTGCCGACGCGTCGTTGTTATTTTTATCTAAAATTTGAATTTCGGGCGCGTTTGAATAGCCGTTTTCATTTGCGGCGGTCATATTCTGAGAGTAGGATATCAAAAAGGAGTCTTCGCCCTTCAAAATGCTTTCGAAATCGACGATCGCGCCTTCGAGCGCGGGAGCGTTGTCCTCGCCGCTGTAGTACGCCTCAAACGAGGTCGTGCTCACGCTTATTTTGCACTTCTGAACGGTCAGATCGCCGAAATTTTTCTCAATATAATAATTCTCAGTGACATTTTCGTCGTTTTCGTCGCGTATCTCGAACTTGGGCTCGACAACATAGTTCCCCGCGCTCAACGCGACAAACGGTGAGGTGACTTTGAGTGTGTGTCCGTTTATCAACGGCGCGTCCTCCGAAACTGTTACTTCGTCGAAAGAGTGTTCTGCCCCATCGTATTCGAATGTGGAAGAGTCCGTCTTTACGCCCACTTTGCGCGGCAAGATGGTGAACTCGGAAAATTTTCGCGTGACGACGTAGTTTGATGTGACGTCCCGCTCCCCTTCGAACACGCTGACTTTTGCGTTTTGCAAGTAGTTGCCGACGTTCTTTTCCGTCCTGCAATTTGTGAGGAGAATCTCCTGCCCTTCGGCGAGAGTCGTGTCGTCATAGAGCTCCCACTCGTCGTATACTTGCTCAAAGCCGCTGTAGACGACTTCTTTCCCCTCCGCCCCTACGGTTATCGGACGGCGGGAGATGTCGACGATTCCGCTGACGCAATCAACAGAATAAATGTCCGTGACGTCCTGCCCGTTTTCGTCGAATATATTGTAACTTTTCGCGGCATTTTGATGTCTGCCGGCTTCGGTGAATTCCTCCCCCGAAACTTTGATCGTATGACCCGGCAAAATTCCGTCGGCGTGCGCGTCGCAAAACGCGTGAGGTTTGCCGTCGTAGGTCATGTTCACCGTTGGCATTGTGATCGTCATCTGCCGCTTTATCACGCTCAATGTCTTGTTTTGAGGGTGAAATTCATAAGAGTCCGTCACGTCACGCCCGTCCGCGCTCGTTGCGGCGATCGCGCCCTCTTCGATGCTGACCAAAAAACCGCCGTTCGCATATCTCACGGAGTAGTCGCTGACCGAAAGTTTGTCGCCGTATTCAAGATCGGCGTAAAAGACGAGGTCGTCGCCGAGACGAAGGTCGCTGCCGTACACCTCGACGTTCACTTTCGCGGGCAAAATTTCAAATGATATCGCCTTTGCCGCGCGCTTTGTGCCAAAGACGGACTTGCTGATGGGTCTACACTCGTACTTCCCCGCGTACTTGGGCGCGTCGAGCGTCCACTCTCCTCCAACCTCTATATTCGAGCGTGGCGTCGCCGAATATACACTTTGCTGAGGCGACGACCCCCTCGCCGTAGACTATCTGCGCACTCTTCACTTCGAAGTCGTACGACATGCCCTTCACGCCCATGAGCACGCTTGTCAAGGCAACGATCAAAAGCGCCGCCGCAATGATGAGCAAACGGTATTTCCACAAGCCGTCGTACAGCTTCTTGCGCTTATTCAGTTTTGCCTTGTATTCCTGATACAGCATATTTTCACTCTACTTCCACAAACAGCCTGCCCCAATAGGTAGTAACGATATAGCAATCCGTCACGTCATTGCCCTTTTCGTCCACTATTCTGAAGCTCAAAATTACGTTTTCGCGCGAGCCGGGCGCGGTTTGCCCTTCGCCGTACACGACGTCGACAAGACGATGATTTTCAAGCAGATTTTCCGTCACGATGTCGCTTGGATCGTCCATTTTGTGCTCGACTATGTTTTGTTCGTCATATATCCAACTGCCGTTCGGCGTGCGCAACGTCATGCGCCGCTTTGTTATCTTCAAAGCGCCGAATATGAAGTGATCGTCTATGACATATTGATCCGTGACGTCCCTACCGCTCTCGTCCACGATGATCTTGCCGCTTGCAAACCTGAACGCGTTGGACTTCACGCTTATCTCGTCAAGAGACTCGAACCTCGCGCCCTCGACATATATCCTGTGCCCCGCAAGCAAGTCCGCAGACCCCTGCGCAAGCACGATCTCGCGCTTTTCAAGAGGCGTGCCGTCGTACTCTTTTTGCGCGTCGACACTTGCAAAGATCAGCTTGTGAATGCCGCATACGTCGCAAGTCGAGCCGTTTTTGTCAAACGTGTGCAGCCCCGTCGGGTTGACGCTGCGCTCGATGGTCTGCTTGCATATCACACAGACATTGGTCTCTATGCCGGGCTCGGCGCAAGTGGGCGGCTTTTTCATCTGCCACGCCACGCTCTCGTCAAACTCGTGCTCGTGCGTCCATTCCTTTGGATAGAAGCCTTCGGGGAATATATCTTCCGGCACCCAGCTTGGGTCGATCAATATCCAGGGGATCGCCAGAAGCGGCAACAGATACGGCGGAATGGAGTGCCAGTCAAAGTTTTGCCAAAACTCAGGCGGCATTTTGTCAAACGGAATGTTTCTAAAGTCAAAGCCGGGCGGGATATTGCTCCAGTCAAAGTTTTGCCAAAACTCAGGCGGCATTTTGTCGAGCGGCAAATTTGAGTAGTCAAAGTCGTCGGGCAGATCGTTAAAGTCGAAGTTTTGCCAGAAACCGGACGGCATGCGATCCCACGGGACTTTGCCGTAGTCGAAATCTTCTGGGAGATTTTCCCACTTCAAATTGTTCCAAAACTCGTCCGGCATCTCGTCATACGGCAATTCATCGTATGGGAAATTGTCCGGGATATCGCTCCAATCGAAGTTTTGCCAGAAGTCTTGAGGCAAGTCCGTCCAGGGAATTTGGCTGTAATCGAAGTCTTCCGGCAAGCTGTTCCAGTCGAAGTTATCCCAGAAGTCGTCCGGGAGTTCATCGAACGGGAGCTTGCTGAAGTCAAAGTCTTCGGGAATACTGTCCCAATCAAAGTCTTCCCAGAAGTTTTGAGGCAAGTCCGTCCAGGGAATTTGGCTGTAATCGAAGTCTTCCGGCAAGCTGTTCCAGTCGAAATTATCCCAGAAATCGTCGGGAAGTTCATCAAACGGGAGCTTGCTGAAGTCG
>CANQAA010000036.1 GCA_947589395.1 uncultured Clostridia bacterium | reverse complement strand
AAGATATTATAAAATTATTGCAACAAATAAGCAAGCATTTTTCAAATTTTCTTTGCCCATTTGCAAGTTTCTTTCAGTCCGCGATGAAGGCGATCCTGCCGTACACGCATATGCTCAAAAAGTCGATGAGCCACATGAACGGGAAAAGCGCGAGACACAGCCATGCGAACACGAACGTCGCGAGATTGCGAGACTCAAAGAACCTCAAAAACCTGTAGCCGCTCGCGATAATCCAGCCGAAGAAGAGCTCGACGAGCAACTTTTGCCAGAGAGGCGCATTGTCGAACTTGCCGGACAGCGTGAGTTTGTCCTCGAACTTGGGCTCGACGGGAATGGACACGACAAAGACCGATCCCTTCCCCTTTTTGCTTCTGACAGTGATGTTGCCGCCGTGATCTCTCACGATGTCCTTCGTGATGTAAAGTCCAAGTCCGTTGCTTGAGGAGTCGGCTCTCGTCTTGTCCTCTTTGAAAAACTGATCGAAGATATAGGGCAACGCCTCTTTCGAGATGCCCTCGCCCTCGTCCTTGACGAAGATATACAGTTTTTTCGCCAAAAGGCGGAACTTGATATAGATCACGCTCCCTGCGGGGGAATATTTGACGGCGTTGGTCACGAGGTTGAGCATCACCCTGCCGAATTGCTTTGAATTGAGGCGCACGTTCGCGTCGGGGATCTTGTTCACCTTGATCTTTATCTGCTTTGGCTCGGCATAAGAGTGAAGCCTCTCGCACACCTCGCCGAAATATTGTCTCGTGTTCTGCAAAGTTTTTTGTTCCGAGTTCTTTTCGCTCGCATTGTGGGAGTTTTCGATGAGGGTGAGCACCATGTCGTTCATCTGCTTGACCTTTTGTATGATGAGCTCGGGATAGTCCCTGTCGTCCATGCCGTCGGAGATGCTCTCCGCATAGCCCGCGATCACCGCGAGGGGAGTTTTCATGTCGTGCGCAACGGAAGCGATCGCCCCGAGCCCTCGCCTTTCGATGTCCGCCTCGCTGTCTTTCAGCTTCAAAAGAGCAAGGCGCAGGACGTCCAAACGCTTTCTCAGCGTTCTTTCCGCTCCCACGCCTTTTATTTCAACGGGTTTCACGAGGTCGCCGTTTTGCATCCTCGAAAGCTCCGCCTCGAGCTCAGCCATCTTCGTCTTGTTCATATCAATCCTGCCACTTATATCCCAAGCCCCACACGGTCACGACGTTTGACACGTTCACTTTTTCGAGCTTGTCTCTTAGCCTCGCGATGGTCACGGCGACTGTGTTCTCGTCAATATACTCGTCTATGCCCCAAACCTCGTCGATGAGCTTTTGTTTTGGAATGATCTGATTTGCGTTGAGAGTGAGATAGTCGAGAATTTTGAATTCCTTTGCCGTGAGCGGCACTTGCTCGTCGTCCACCTTGACCTCGAAGCGGTTTGAGGAGATGAACAGTCTGCCGTACTGTCTGTCGCTCAAATTCGCCTGTTTGTTGAGTTCGTAGTAGCGACGAAGCTGCGCGTTCACCCTCATCACCATCTCCTTGAAGGAAAACGGCTTTGTGATGTAGTCGTCCGCGCCCAAGTCGAACATCCTCTCCTTGTCCTCTTCGGCGACCTTTGCGGACACCACGATGACGGGGATGCTCATCGTGCTCCTCAGCTTGTTGCAGACGTAGTAGCCGTCGTAAACGGGCATCATTATGTCAAGCAAGACGAGGTCGGGGCGTAAACTTGCAAGCATCTCGAGAGCCTGCGCGCCGTCAAACGCCTGATACACGACGTGCCCCGCCTTGAGCAGATAATTGCGCATCATGTCGGAAATTTCGATATTGTCCTCTGCGATCAAAATTTTTCTCATATCTCACCCAAATCGTTTGTTGATTTCATTTTATACCATAAACGAATTTATTTCCACTGTTTTTTATTATTTTTCGTCCTTTTCACGATAGCTTTCTATCTTTTTCTGCGCGTTTTCGAAATATTTCGCGTAAGAGCGACGGCAATATCTCTTGTGAGCGTTCTTTTCGGGCTCGCCCGCGTAGTTCAGATCGTACTTCCCGTTCACCCTCCAGCCGTTGAGCAAAGCGATGTTGAAAGCGTCCGTCGGGCAGTTGAAAGAGCATCTCGCGCACATAAGACAATCCCCGCCGAACGTGAATTTTCCGTTTTCGAGCTTTATATTTTGCATGGGACACGCCTTCACGCACTTGCCGCACTTGACGCACTTGTTTTCGTCTATTTTGAATATTCTGCCGTTCACCCTCATCGCGGGATGCTCTATGCGCATGATAAACGCGATGACGTTTCCAAACGGAATGTACGCAAGTTTGTGTATCTTGCCCCCGAGATATTCCCTCGCCTCGATGGGCGCAAGACGGCTTGCCGCGCTCCACATCTTCGTCGCAAAGTCCGCCGTGTGACGAAAGATCATGTTGTACGGCATGACGTAGTGATATTCGCTTGAAAGCGCATAGCCCTTTCTTCTCAAAATGTGCGAGAACTTGTAAGACGAGATGTTGTTGAGCTTGAGCGGCTCTCCCGACGACTTCAAAATGAAATATTCCTTTTTGTCCTTCGCCTTGACGAGCTTTTTTGCAAGATCGAGCATGATATGCGGCGCGTTGAAGGCGTGAATGGGATATGCGAACCCGACTTTGTCAAAGTCGTTTGGGTCCGGCAACTCTTGCATATCGCCCGTCACGTCAAAGAGCGTTGTCTCGACGCCTTCCCTTTCAAACTCGTCCGCCCAAAGTTTGGCGATTTTTTTTGTATTCCCCGTTCCCGAAAAACAGAATATGATCGCTTTCATCTTCACTCATCTCCGAAATTTTTGTTGTTTTTCTTGAAATTTTCGCATACAGGTCGCACTTTCAGAACTTTTTGTATACGGCGTTGTGGTTTGAGTCGTAATAATATACCGTGTTCTCGCCCTTAGCGTGAGTGTCGTACCAGACCTGCGCGTAAAAGGGCATGAACTTTGAAAGACGGTCGTAGTCCCACGGACTCGGCTGACAGCACTCCGGACACCAATGTCCCGCCATGAGCACCGTGTACGGCGAGGCGAAAAAGCGATGTCCGTCGTGACACTCCCACTCGAGTTTGGTGTACATATCCCCCTTGACCATGCTGTTTGAGAGGCACTTTCCGCCCCTGAACGCCGCCGCTTCCCGCATGTCCTCTATGTCGAGCTCGCAGACGGGTTTTGACTCGTCGTAGCCGTGCGAGAGCCTGTAGCCGTGTTCCTCAACCTTGTCGATGTCCCTCATATCGTCGTAGTCTATGCTGCCGTCCGCGAGCTGTCCCTTTGCGAGCACGGGAAATTCGCTCCAGTTTGCGGGCATATTCTTGACGTTCTCGCTCCCGCCGAAAAACGCTCTGACCTTGCCAGCTTCCTTTTGGTTTATCCAGCGACGAGGGGCGTTTTCGTCCTTGAGAAGTCTCTCTATCGCGAGCTTCGAGATGAGCTTCGAGGGGAATATCTTTGCGACCTTATAGTAGCTATGCTTTTTGAGTATCTCCTGCCAATAGTCCTTGACGTCCTCCTTTTGAAAATCGAAGTAGTCGTTGAGGACGTGACTGTCCTCAAACCACATGCAGTGAAAGTTCCTTATCGAGTTCCATTGCGGCTTCATGAACTTCTCCGTCGAGCCGCCGATTATCTTGAAGCCCTCGTCGAATGTGTCATAGCCCGTCACTCTGTTTTTCGCGCCACCGCCGATGTTGTAGCACTTGCGCCAAAAGTCGCCCTCAAGCTCCCCCGCCGCGTCCTTTTTGACGAGGTTTTTCATGAGCAGACCGCTATCTCTTGCCGTGACCCACTCGATGGGCGCGTTGAAACAGGTGTGAAACATCAAGCCGTCCTTCATATTGTTTGTGAGCATGCGGTTGTGCAAAATGCCCGTCTGGCGCAAGACCGCCCAATTTTTTATGTCGCTGTCAAGCACATATCTTTCGCCCTTTATCTTGCTCGCGGAATACTCGTCGTAGACGCTCGAGATGAGCGGATCGCCCACTCTGCCCCACGGGTGCTTGTAGTTGCGATTGCCATAGATGGCGACCGTCGAGATGTGCACGAGCTTGGGCTGATTCACCCGCGTCTTTTCCACGCACTCGACGATGTTTTTTGTGCCTATCCTGTTGCACTCGTCCGTCTCCTTAGGGCGATGATCGGCAAGGGGCGGAATGACCGCCGCAAGATGCAAAACGTAGTCCGTATCCTTGACAAGTTCGCGGCACTTTTCGATGTCCGCGATGTTGCCGAAGATGACCTGCACCCTGTCGCCGTATTTGCGCTTGACGTCTCTCGCGTAGCGGCGCTCCCTCATCTCGTGAAGAAGAAGCACTTTGATCTTTTCGACGCACTCGAGCTCCATGAGCTGCGAGAGCGTTTCCATACCCATATTTCCGCTTGCTCCCGTAAGAGCGATCGTGACCTTTTTCATATCGCCTCCTGAGGCTATCTGCCTTGAGACTATCATCTCACACGAATTTGAAAATAGCTTGACAAATTTATTACAATTTTCTTATATTGTCAAAATATAAGTCTTCGCTTCGAAAACGAAGCGAATATAAAGCGGATTATAGAAACTAATATAATCAAAAAATAATAAAAAATCTAAATTCTCAACAAATTGACATTACTTTTCGAGCTCTTCCAAAATGAAGCCGCAAACTTCGTCGCAATCGCGGCGGATAGTGATGTCCGCCCTGCCGTCAAACGAGGTCGAGCCCATGTTGATGAGAGCGGACGTGCCTTCGAACTCGTCCACGAGCCCCGCCGCCGGATATACGACGAGCGACGTGCCGATGACGATGAGAAGATCCGCCCTGCGAAGGGTGGCTATCGCCTGCGAAAGGGTGTGCGAGTTCAGGCTCTCCCCGTACAAAACCACATCCGGCTTGACGATTCCGCCGCAAGCGTCGCATTTGGGGACTCCGTTCGATCTCAAAATATAGCCAAGATCAAAGCGCTTTTTGCATCTCACGCAAAAGTTTTGGTGCACGCTCCCGTGAAGCTCCATCACCTTTTTGTTGCCCGCAGCCGTATGCAAGCCGTCTATATTTTGCGTGATGACCCCAAGTAGCTTGCCCTCGCGCTCGAGGTAGGCGACGAGTTCATGCGCCCTGTTGGGCTTTGCGTTTTCATAGATCATCTTCTCCTTGTAAAACGCGTAAAACTCCTCAGGGAAGCGCACGAAAAACTCGTGCGAGAGCATGACCTCGCTTGGGAAATCTCCGTACTTTGTGCTGTAAAGTCCATTTGCGCTTCGAAAGTCCGGAATGCCGCTCGGCACGGATATCCCAGCTCCCGTCATGACGGCTATCCCGTTTGACTTTTTGATCTCTTCAATCAACCTTACAACGCCTTTATCCTCGCAAACCGATCGCATAAACCCCTCCTTTTGTCATTTTTATTATACTTGTTCGTCCGCGCAAAATCAAGAGCGCGCAAAAAAATAATTTGATTGAAATGTGCAAAATTGTTTGATATAATATCTTTGGAGGCAATATGATAAACAAAACCATGTTCGAGCTTGGCTCGACCCAATCAATAATAAGAGAGTTGCACGAGCAAAAGTGCGAGGTGGATCTGACAATCGGCAATCCCTCCGCCCCAACTCCCTCCGCCCTCACGGAGGCTTTGATCGAGCTTGCAAAGGAGGGCGATCACAGCTACACGCAGGATATGGGCGATGCGACTGTGCGCGAGAGCGTGTGTCGCTCCCTAAAAAATCGGTTCGGCGTGGAAATGACAAAGGAGCTCGTGTATATGACCTGCGGGGCGGCTTCCGCTCTCACCATATCCTTGAAAGCCATCGTGAACGCGGGCGACGAGGTGATAATTTTTGCTCCGTATTTCCCCGAATATACAGTCTACGTCGAGGGCGTGGGCGCAACGGCAAGGATAATGCCCGCAAAAGAGGACTTTTCGCTCAACCTCGAGGCGCTGAGGGCCTCGATATCCTCCAAGACAAAAGCCGTGATCGTCAACTCCCCCAACAACCCGAGCGGAGTCGTCTACAGCGAGGAGGAGATAGCTTCCCTCGCCGCTATTTTGAGGTCGTACGGCGCGTTTTTGATCTCGGACGAGCCGTACAGGGAGATCGCCTACGAAAAGCCCGTGCCCTATCCCGCAAAGTTCTACCAAAACACCCTCACCTGCTATAGCTATTCAAAATCCCTGTCTCTTCCCGGCGAGAGGATAGGCTATATCGCCCTCTCCCCCGACATGCCAAACGCGAGCGAAGTCATGTGCGCGATAAAGGGCGCGGGACGCACTTTGGGCTATATCTGCGCTCCCGCCCTCTTTCAAAAAGCGATAGCGAAGTGCGAAGACGTCATGCCCTTTATCGATTTATACAAAAAAAACCGCGACACGCTATATGACGCGCTGAGCGCAATGGGCTACGAGGCGGTTCGCCCGGACGGCGCGTTCTATTTGATGGTAAAATCCCTCGAGGAGGACTCCGTCGCGTTTGCAAAAAACGCCGCAAGGATCGGGCTTCTTGTCGTCCCAACGGACGATTTCGGCGCGAAGGGCTATATCCGCATTGCCTATTGCGTCTCTCACGAGGACATTTTGAAGAGCATCCCGCTCTTTCAAAAACTTTACGACGCCTACTCCTCCCGCTCCGAAAAGATAAACCTCGACAAGCTCCGATTGAGGCTCAGGTGATAGTTTATATCAAAACTCCACACTCAGCCTGAAGTTCGGATAATAGTTCTTATGTAAACGAAAACTTGTGCTTGCAACTAACGCCGTTGCAAAAAAAAAGACGCTCGCGGGAGCGCCTTTTTTGGGAGATAACAAAAAATTTCATCTTTTGTGCTTTTATATTTTCAGCGGTGAATAACGCAAAACTTGACGCTGATGAGTTTGCCGTCCTTGTCATACGCGACGGCGCAGTTCGTGGTTTTTTGAGAATCGTTCGTTCTCGACATCAATATTTTCATATATTCCTCCTGTTCGCTTGATTTCGATCTCATTATAATGTATACTATGTCCCGAAAACGGGACACCGATGGAATTATTTTGAAAATGCGAAAAAATTTTTGCGGAGGCAATATGGAAGCGAAAAAAAATATCATCATGCGCATATATCAGATACTTTACAACTACTCCTCTCAGGAGCGGCCGCTCACTCAGCAGGACATCATCAACTATCTCGAGCGCGACTACGGCATTGAGTGCGAGCGCAAGGCGGTGGGCAGAAACATATCCTTTTTGAAGGAGATGGGCGACTTTGACATAGAGACGAACGCTAAAGGGACGTACATCTCGCAGCGGCAGTTTGAAAGCTCGGAGCTCAGGCTTTTGATAGACAGCGTGCTTTGCTCGAGAAACGTCAACTCCGTGCACTCTGATAGTCTCATCAAAAAGCTCATCGCGCTCGGCGGAAACGACTTCAAAAACTACGTCAAGCACGTCTACTCCGTAAAGGATTGGGACAAGTCCGAAAACAAGGATTTCTTTTTGAACATCGAGCTCGTGGGCGACGCGATCGAGGACGGCAAAAAGATCTCGTTTGACTATATGAAGCGCGGTTTGGACAAAAAGTTGCACAGCACCGGCAGGCACACCGCGAGCCCCTATCAGATGCTTCTTCGCAATCAACGCTACTATCTCATGCTCAGGGATGATAAATATGAGGACGTCGGCTTTTTGAGAATGGACAAGATAACGAATATGGGCATACTAAATGAGCCCGCCTTCCCCCTTAGGGACAATCCCGGCTACGAGCGCGGTATAAACTACGGCGATCTCGCAAACGCCCTGCCCTATATGTTCAGCGATAAGCAGGTGATGGTCACGATCAAGTGCCCCAACTTCATGGCGGACGAACTTTGCGACTGGTTTGGCATGAGTTTCAGCGCAAAGCGCGTGGACGACGAGCACTTTGAGGCGACCGTCAAATCCAGCGAAAAAGCCATGCTCTATTGGGCGCTGCAATACAACAGCAACGTGGAGATCTTGTCTCCCTCATCCCTTCGCGACGAACTCATATTCACGCTTGAAAGCACCCTCGCGCTGTACAAAAATTGATATATGCATTAAGTTTTGCGCGCGGCAGTCAAAAATTTTCCATACAAAATTTGCCCGAGACGCTTGAAAATCATCTTTTTGGCAAAATCGGTTGCAATATGGAAAATAAATAATTATAATAGTTAAAACTATGAAAATAACTGTGAAAGACCGTACGAAATCATTTTTGAGACTGCTGTACAGGCAGGGCGTTCAGCTCATGGCGGTGAGCATTTTGAGCGGCTTTGTCGTGGGCGTCGTCATAAGCTGTTTTTCGGTGGCGGCGGAATATATTGCGGAGTACGCAAGCGGCGTGTACGCAGGGGTGAGATCTCATCCCGAATTCATTCCGCTACTTTTTTTGAGCGTGATTCTCGGCGCGTTCATGGTGGGCATACTTCAATATCTCGTGCCGATGATCAAGGGCGGCGGCATCTCGCAAGCTGAAGGCGCGTCAAGAGGACTGCTCAAGCTCAAGTGGTATCAAGTCGTGCCCGCGATGATCGCCTCCAGCCTTTTCACGATGCTCTTCGGCCTCGAGATCGGCGCGGAAGGACCCGGCATGTTCATAGGCGGCATGTGCAGCGAGGGCGTGAGCATCATGTTCAGAGGCTCGGATATGGAGAGGCGCTATCAGATCACGGCGGGCGCGTCAAGCGGCATGGCGGTCGTTTGCAACGCTCCTCTCACGGGCATAATCTTCGCTCTCGAGGAGGCGCACAGGCGCTTTACGCCGTCCATATTCATTTGCGCGTTCTCGTCCGTCATCACAGCCATACTCACAAAAGGCATGCTGTTCAGGGCTATGCGCATTGAGATGACCCCTCTTCTTGCCGGATTTTCTATCTCTTCGCCAAAGCCTATCACGTTTTTGTATATAGCTATAGCCGCTATCGTCACGGGGCTCATCGGGGTCGCGTTTTTCAAGCTCTCGATGTTCTTCAAAAGCAAATTCGAAAAGATGGAGGCGCTAAAAGGCACTTTGCGGCTGGTCATAGTATTCATCGTGGGCGCGATCGCGGGGCTTGTCACCCTCAACGCGGTTGGCGCGGGACTTCCCCTCATCAACAGACTTGGCGGGGCGTCGAGCGGATATGACGTGGAGCGAATCTTTTCCTCCCCGCTTGCCGTGACGCTCGTCGTCATCGTTATATTGAGACTGCTTTGCACCTCCCTCAACATAGGCGCGGGCGTGTCGGGCGGCGTGTTCGTGCCCTCTCTCACGATAGGCGCGTGCTTGGGCGCGGTGTTGAGCCTCGCTCTCAAAAAAATCGGCATGAGCGACGAAAGCTCGAGCCTCATCGTGCTCATTTGCATATCCACGTTTTTTGCGACGACGGTCAAAGCGCCGCTCACCGCGATCGTGCTGTCCATCGAACTCACGGGACAATATACGTCCCTTCTCGCCGTCATACTCGGCGTGGCGATAGGCTATATGATAAGTCAGCTCTTCTCCACCGAGCCGCTTTACGAGGCGCTCATGGAACACATCGTCGAGGAACAGCGCGTGTCAAAGCAAAACGTCAGCTATCGCACTGTCATCGAAGAGGGCGCGCCCGCCGCGGGGTGCTCGATACGCGACGTGTTGTGGCCGGACGGCGTGGTCGTGGTGTCCATAACAAGGGACGGCGAAATCATCCTGCCCCACTCGGACACGGTGCTTCAAAGCGGCGACTCCATCGTCATCGAGGGCGTGAGCGAAGGCATAGACGAGCTTGCGCACTATATGGATGAGATCGTCAAACCGCTCAGCCGCATGCGCAGGCGCAAAAAGAACATCGCCCTCATCAAGGACAAATTGCACGACATCAAACTCGCGCATACTCATGACGCTTCAAAAGCAAATGAGCGCGAAAACGATAGTGCGCAAGACAATTCAAGCAAACAATTTAACGAAACGCTCGCCGAGTCAAAAGCGCAAGACGCGACAAAGAACGAGGACGGCAAGGAGGAATGATGGCAAAGCTTTTGGTCTTGACCGATGAAATTCAAAACGTCGACTTTGGCGTGGAGGCTGACTTCATCAAACTTGAAAAAGCTCCCTCAAGCGAGCTTCTTCGCCGCGCAAGGACCTACGGCGCGGTCTTTGTCCTCAGCAACAATTTTTGGCAGATGACGGCGACGCTTGCAAAAAATTTCGATCTCAAAAGCAAAATCTCTTTTGCAAGAGATATAAAGATCGTGCAAAGCGTCTCGTACGAAGCCCCGCTTTGCGGCTTTCGCCAAAGTTTTGAGAGCGGGCGGGAGGCGTACAGCGAACTCGTCGTGCGCGAACTCGAAGTCGAGCGTAGCGCGCGCGTCGCGTACGAGCTTGCAAAGGACAAATTGATCGTCGCAGATATCCCCGAGATCAAGGCGCTCTCCTCTTTGATAAGAAAGGTCGTGAGCGAAGTCAACGAGGACTATCCATACATCTCGGTGTCAACATGTAGCCTCGCGCAGCTATTATTGTCCGCGACAAAGGGAAAAGTTGAGGGGGACATTCTCGCCTTTACGCCCACCGCTTCGGAGCTTGAAAAGTTCTTCCATCCTGTCGCATGCGCGTATCTTTCCGACGACGCATTCGGCGTCTACGGCGGCGACCCAAAAGCCGTCTTACCCTTCATGCTCAAAAACTCTTTTGACCTATAACGGACTTTATTCACGCAAAACAAGCGTTTTAACCCTCGATTTTGCAAAATACTCGCAAAAGTAAAAAATAAAAACTTTTAGCCAAAACAATATTCGTTTTGACAAAAAGCCAAGAAAATCTCTCGCTAACACGCGAGATCTGTTTTGCGAAGCAAAATTTCTTTTGCTCAATAAGAGCTTATTTTGTTTTTGCCTCTATCAATTTCACGACGTCGCCGACGGTTTTGACGGACTCGATGTCGTCATCCTCGAGCACGATCCCCCACTCCTCTTCGACGTTCATCAAAAGCTCGACTATGTCGAGGCTGTCAAGCCCGATGTCCTTGACGATGTCCATGTCGGGCGCGATCGTCTTTTTTGCGCCGAGCTGTTCGTTCACCATTTCGTTGAGTTTTTCCAATATCATAAAATGCCTCCAATGTGAGTTTATTCAATAAATTCGGGCGCGAGTTCGTACGCAATGACGCTTTGCGGTTCGCTTGCGACGCACGCATGATAGCCGTCAAAGACGTCGAAGTGCTCAAAACAGACGTCCTCGTCCTCTGTTGGCTCGGCTCTTTTTATCGCCTTGAGCCCCTCGCCCGTCAATTTAACGTAGCTCTCCCTTTGCGTCCACTTTTTGAAGAAGTCCTCTTCGTCTTCCGCTTCTATGAACGGAAATTTTTTCGGATCTATCTCACGCACCTTCTCTATGTCCACGCCGATGGGCGCGTGTGAGAAGCCCACCATCGTCACGCCGCTTGAGTGGGAGAGGTTGAAGTGCACGCCTTCTATATCAAGGGACGGCTTTTTGCCCTCCTCGCGCAAGATATTCACATTTTCGGGAAGCGAAGTCGGCACGATGTTGCGATAGTGCGAGTAACAATATCTTATCAATTTGTCGCTCTCGACCTCGCCTCTCACAAAAAACAAAACCATAAAAGTTGCACCTGTATTAGATTATTTCTCGTTCATGTCGTAGATGAGCTTGAGCCCCTTGAGAGCAAGCGCCCTGTCAACGACGTCAAACAGCTCGGGCTCGGTTGAGACGACTATCTCGCTCAGTCCCCCCGTTGCCACGACCTTTGCGCCCTTCATCTCGTCAAGCGCCCTGAACTTGTCAAGCATATATTTGCAAAGCCCCGTATATCCGTAGATCACGCCGCTCTGCATACAGCTTTTTGTGGACGTGCCCACGATGTTTTTGGGCTTTGAGAGCTCAATTCTCGGAAGTTTTGCCGCCGCCGTGACGAGAGATTCCGTCGCGGTCTTTATGCCGGGCGAGATCGCGCCGCCGACAAAAGTTCCCCCACTTGTCACGAGGTTGAAGGTGGTCGCCGAGCCGAAGTCCACCACGATGACGGGCCCTCCGTAGAGCTTGTACGCCGCCGCCGCGCCAACGAGCCTGTCCGCTCCGAGATCGTCGGGAGCGTCGTAGGCGATCTTCACGCCCAAATTGAGCTTTGCCGAAACAAACGTCGGGTCGATGGAGAGATAGTCCCTGCACATGTGCTCGAAGGTATAGTTGAGCGCGGGAGCGACTGAGCTTATTATCGCCGCGTCGATATCCTCGAACTTCAGCCCGCGCTGCGAGAGCAGATCGTACAAAAAAGAGCCGTATTCGTCCGACGTCCTCGAAGCCTTTGTGGAGACGCGCCAGCTCGAGAGCAAATCGTCGCCGTCGAAAATGCCCAACTTTACGTTTGTGTTGCCTATGTCCATTGTCAGAATCATCTTGCACCCCGAAGATAGTATAACAAAAAACGCCGCCGTTATCAAGCGAAACTTTAGTTTAGCATGAGTATGGAGATCGTGCACAAAAACGCGTAGATGTGAAAGAGAAACGCGGGCAAAAATTCCAGCGCGTTTTTGATGTCCTTGATCAAAAAGCGGATGAAAATGGTATACGACATCGCAAGCGTCGCCGTCATCGTCAAAAACCCGCCGAGCGGCGACTTGAACTTAAAAAAGCTCGTCACAAACAAAACGCTGCCCGCCCCCAACAGCAAAAAGTATAGCAGCGATGGGAAAAAGTGCCTGTACTCAACGAGTCTGCTGATCGAAAGAACGACGGAGATATAGCTCAAAAACACGAACGCGGTCATATAGCCGCCGCCGAGCACGAAGGATGGCTTTTTCAGCGCCGCGTACCACGCCCAGTCCATTTGAAAGCAATATGAACTCAGCCCCGCAACAACAAAAGTGCAAAACAGAGCCGCTACTATGCCTATCATTCGCTTGAGGTGGTCCACACAAAAATATATTTTTTCTCGCGCTTTTTAGAACAGTAACACAATTTGAAAAAATCGCGTAAGGTAATGTAGGACATTCTATAAGGAGGTACATACCATGAACTTTTTTGCAAACGGCGGCTCAAACGGATGCGGCACGAACAGTTGCGATCTTTTGTTGCTCCTGCTCCTTCTGAACAATTGCGGTTTAGGCGGAATGGGCGGCATTTCGATCAACAGCTGCGACCTCATCTATCTCATTCTCATTCTTTCCTGTCTTGGCTCAGGCGGCTGCAAATAACGAGTGGGATAAAAAGGGCGGGGCTTAGCTCCGCTCTTTTTATTTGCGCCGTGACTTCCCCGCCAAAAGTTTTCTCACACTACCCATAAACTTGCGCATTACAAAATCTTTGAGCGCAAACGATTGACATTTGCACGCAAATTATTTTATCATTCTATTACTATTTTATTATCCCCCTATAATCCATATAGGGAAAGGAGTTTTGTATGGCAAACGTAACTATGGACAAAATCGTCGCTCTTGCAAAGGGGCGCGGCTTCGTATATCCCGGCAGCGAGATCTACGGCGGGTTGGCAAACTCGTGGGACTACGGTCCTTTGGGCGTCGCCATGAAGAACAACATCAAGCGCGCCTGGTGGAAGAAGTTCGTGGAGGAAAATCCCCTCAACGTGGGCTTGGACAGCGCGATCATCATGAATCCCACCACTTGGCAGGCTTCGGGACACATCGGCGGCTTTTCGGATCCGCTCATGGACTGCAAGGGCTGCAAATCCCGTCATCGCGCGGACGACCTCATCGAGGACTATATGTCAAAGCATGGCATTGACGAGAACATCTCGGGCTGGAGCAACGAGCAGATGGAACAATACATCGCGGAGCACAAGATCCCCTGCCCCGTATGCGGCAAGTCCGACTTCACGGGGGTGAGGAAGTTCAACCTCATGTTCAAGACCTTCATCGGCGTCACGGAGGACTCCACTTCCACCGTATATCTTCGCCCCGAGACCGCGCAAGGCATCTTCGTCAACTTCAAAAACGTGCAGCGCACGACGCGCAAAAAGCTCCCCTTCGGCATAGGTCAGATCGGTAAGAGCTTCCGCAACGAGATAACGCCCGGCAACTTCAT
>CANQAA010000035.1 GCA_947589395.1 uncultured Clostridia bacterium | reverse complement strand
CTCACCATCAAGCCGAGAGATATTAAAGGCGGCGAGATCGCCCTTGAGGAGGGGACCTTCACCTACAACGGCGAAGTCCCGATGATCTCGCAAGCTGAAAATACCGCGTGGACGATAACGAGCGGCGAGGTCTTTGGCGAGGATTCGCTGGGCATAAGCTTGAGCGCGTCCCTCACGAGCGCGGCAGACGAGTACGAAATCACGCGCAATTACAGCAACAACAACTACGAGGTGACGTTTGACTCCATAGAGGCGAAGGTCGTGATCGAAAGAGCGATCATCACCGTCACCGTCGAGGGCAAGAGCTCGCTTTACGGCGCGCAACCCGAAGCGCTCACGGTCGACGTCGCGGGCATCATCGCAAAGGACGAGCACGAGATCAACATCGCAAATTATATCACTCTCGGCTGCGAGGTCACAAACGCGACGGGCGCGGGCAACTACGACATCACCTGCGTCAAGTCGGGAGATCCAAAGAACTACACCATCAACATCGTGCTCGGCGCGAAGTACGAGGTGCAAAAGCGCCCCGTCACGGTCACGATAAGCGATCAAAACGACGTGTACGGCTTTAACAAGCGGCAGCAATACGCCTTCGACGGCGCGGCTTGGAGCGTGGACGAGAATACGCTTGCAAACGACGAGAAGAAGGACGTCTTGCACGTCACGCTTGAAAAGCCTTCGTTTGAGGGCGCGGGCACATACGCGATCAAGGCGAGCTATAGTAGCGACAACTACGCCGTGACATTCACCGGCAATTGGAGCGAAGAGGACGAGAACAAGAACGTCGCGGGCGTGTATACGATCTCGAAACTCACCCTCGTGGACGGCGAAAACGACACGCACTTTGTGCTCAAAGTGAACGGCGAAGCGTTCAACGAGCAAAATCCCGAGCTTTATAAGTATCTCGGCGTCGACATCGAACTCGAGGCGGAGGTCTGGGTGCTCGAGGGCATATCCATAGAGCACGACGCGACCGTCTCGCCCGCAAAACTCGGCAGCGTCGGCGTGTTCGACGTCACCGTCACGGTTGTCGACGACAACTACGCGGGCAGCAAGACCTATAGGGTAGAGGTCGTCGGCGGAGACGGATATTCAAAGAATTTGCACGACGTGCTCGAGGCGCTCGAAGCGCTCGTTGGGGATCTGACGGTCGATACGCTCACTTCAACGGCGGAAAACTTTGCGATCGTCAAGGGCATCGAGAGCGAGATAGCCAAGCTCAGCGAGAGCGAGAAGGAACTCGCAGGAGAGGAGCTTGACAAATATCAAGCGATAGTTGACGCATGGAATGAGGCGGCAGATATCGACGAGGACGTCATTGACACGGCAAAGGCGATCGCGGATTCACCCATCAAGTGGCTGTTTGCGATCGTTGCGGCACAGGCGATGATCGCGGCAATGTTCGTGGTCGGCAAAGGAGGATTGTTGTAATGAAAAAGAGACACATTTTGATGATGATAACGTTGCTTTTCGTGGCGATTGCGCTCGTCGCGTGCAACACGAAGGAACAACTCGCGCCCATGCAGGCGTTGCAAAACAAGTATAACGAGATAACATCCGCAAGCGGCATCGTGCAAACCATCTCGATAAAGCGCGGCGGACTCATGCAATTCGAGAGCGAGAAGACCTACTCAAAGACCCAAGACGGCTACACCGTCACGGGAAGCGAGAAGAGGTGGAACAACAGCTCCGCAAGCGAGCCGTTCACGACGACCCACATCAACGAGCAAGTCGGAACTGCCGTAGGCGCAGCTCCCACGCTTAAGCTGAACGCGAGCTATTTCGAGGAGGGCTTCAGGCTGACGGAAGCGGGGCTTGTCGCGACCGTCAAACAGCAAAACGTCAAGGACGTGTTCGGAGTTGGAGACAGTGACCTGAAAGCGCCTACAAGCGATCTCATGCTCGAGCTTTCGGTGAGCGCAGAGAGGCTTGCGAGCGTGCGCATAAGCTATACTTCAAACGGAAGTAACGTGGTCATCACTCTCAGCATGAACTATTAAAAAGGTTTGATATTGCGACGCCAACCGGCGTCGCAATATTTTGATATCCGAAAAAGCTTGAAAAAGTTTTTTCATATAGAGCAAAATACCGAAATACGGACACTACTATGAATTTGAAACCTATACGCGCGCGCGAAAAATCGGGCGCAAAAGATGAAAATGTAAATGTGAAAACGCAAGATACGAATGCTTGCGCTTCGTTTGATACTCCCGTCGTCGAGATAGTCGGGCTTTGCAAAAAATATTCCAAAAAGGCGGATTACGCGGTCAAGGACGTCACGTTCAACTGCTACGCGGGCGAGATCGTGGGACTTCTCGGGCACAACGGCGCGGGCAAATCCACCACTCTCAAATGCCTCGAGGGAATGTTGCCCTTCGACGAGGGAGAGATCAAAATAAACGGGCACGACGTAAAAAAAGAACCCATCGCCGCAAAGGCTGAGACGGGCTTTGTCACGGACAATCACGCGGTGTTCGTGAAGATGACGGGCATGGAATATCTCTCGTTTATGTCCACCGTCTACAAAGTGCCGAGCGAGCTCAGAAAAAAAAGATACGAGGAGCTTGAAAAGGTGTTTTGTCTCGGCGACGCGGTGAACAATCTCATCAGCAGTTACTCTCACGGAATGAGACAAAAGATATGCATGATGGGGTCTTTGATGCACTCGCCGAAACTTTGGATATTGGACGAGCCTCTCACTGGTCTCGACCCTCGCACCATGAAGGCGGTGAGGGAATTTATGAAAGATTACGCAAAGATGGGAAACTGCATCATCTTCAGTTCCCACGCGCTCGCAAGCGTGGCGCAAATTTGCGACAGAGTGGTGCTGATAAGGCGCGGACAACAGATAGACGCGCTCAACATTCGCGAGATAATGCAAAAAGACCCGTCTTTCGATTTCGAAAGCTTTTTCCTCGAGGGAGAGAGAAAGGCGGAAGAGGAACTCAGAACGCAGAGCGGGGAGACGTTATGAAAAGGGTCGATACCGCGCTCATCGGGGCGCTCCTCAAAAAACAGAGGATAGAGTCTCTATATAGATATCGCAGAGGCAAGTTCGACGCGATCGGCTTTTTGCTTTCGCTTGCGCTCGTTGCAACGATCGTGGCGCTGTTCGTCGTGTTTTTCGGCAAATTTGTCGGGATATATTTGCAGATCAAAGGCGTCTTTTCAATAGAAGGCGTGGAGAATAGACCCGATTTCCACTACGAACTCAGGCTTTATGAACTTATGACGCTCGTATACGCGGTCGTTTTTGTCTTTATGACGATAGGGGCGGTAACAAAGATCAACAGGCAGATCTTCGACGCGGACGGCGCGAGGCTGTATTCCGCAATGCCCATAGACTCGACGAGCCTTTACATCGCAAAGATATGCACGATATATCTTTCGCAGCTTTTGACTTCCGTTTTGATCGTCCTCACGGTGAATGTTACGGCGGCGGTGAACGCGGCGCAATTTGTCGCTCTCGATTGGAGATATTATGTCGTGAGCGTTGCCACATGTTTTTTGCTTCCGCTGCTCACGATCGCGATAGGCTCGTTGCTTGCGCTGCCTTTTGGGGCGGTCAAACGCTTTTTGAAGGACAAATTCGCGCTCAATTTCGTGCTTGTGACCGCGCTCACATGCGTTGCGTTTTACGTTTATTCGCTGATACTTACCGCCGTCAAGCAGATGTTGCTCGGCGACGAACTCAAATATTTCTTTGACGAGACGAAGATGACGGCTATCGTGGGCATGGTCAGATGCATGTATCCGGTCAAGTGGCTTGTTGACCTCACGCTATCCGGGCTGAATCCCGCCTCCCTTCACATTGGGCATGGAGCTCTCGTTGCGGGGCTTGGGATCGCGGGCGTGAGCGTGATTTGCGTTGCGCTTTCGCTTTTTATGCTGAGGATGATGCTTCAAAGGGCGTTGCAATCGAGAAACGCGGCGGGCGGAAGTTTTGTCAAGCGCGCGGGGGATATTTCGCGCGGGAAGCACGGCTTTTTCGCTCTCGTGAAAAAGGAGTTTTTGCTCATCTTCCGCACCCCGTCGTATATGTTCAGCTATTTGTCCGTTGCGGTCGTCATGCCGCTCATGGTATATTTTTGCATGAGCGTGGGAGCGTCGTTGATGGAGAGCCTCGTGGGGCTTAAGACAGACCTTGAGCTCGCCCTCTTCCTGACGCTCTTGTTCGGGGCGCTCACAAACGTCTTTTGCGCGACCAACGTCAGCCGCGACGGCGAGATGTTTTACTCCGTGAAGGCGTATCCGCTCTCCCATAAGTCGGTGTTCTTTTCAAAGATATTCCTTTGCATGATCGTGACGGCGCTATCCCAGCTTGCAAACGCGATCTTGCTCATCTCAACGGGCTCTGTCGTCTGGTACGCGGGGCTGTTCGTGTTCTTTGTGGGGACGGCGTTCGGCTTTGTCAACGTGTGCGTGGCAACGCGCTACGACTTCAATCACGCCCACTTCTCAACCGACGAGGACGGCGAGATAAAGGAGTCAAACGGCGTTGTTTCGACCATCATAGTCTTTGGCGTGCTCACGGCGTTTTTGGTGGGAGGATTGCTCTTTATCATGCGCGTGATGACGTCCTTAAGACAAATCGAGCTCGGCTATCTCACCTACGTCGTTGGAAGCGCGGCGTCGATAATTTGCGCGGGGCTTGCGTATTTATATTTCGTGGGCAAGCTCGGCAAAAAATATTATAAGTTCGAAGGAGGAGAGATCTGATGAGAAAGACCGTCATTGCGCTTATCATCGTGCTGCCTATGGTTTTTGTGTTGGTGTTGTTTTCCTCTCTCAATTCCGTGAGCGTGAGCGTGCCGGTTTCCGTGAGCGGCATAAGGATATTTTTGGACGGCGAAGTCTTGCCCGAAGGCGAGGCGTTCGTGCTGGATATGGCGGATCAGAGCGACCACAAAATAACCGCGCAGGTAGAGCCTCTCAACGCCTACGAGAAGGGCTACACGCTCTCAAGCGACGACCCTGACGTGCTCAAAGTGAGCGAGGACGGCGTGCTCACCGCGCTTGGCGAGGGCATGGTCAACGTCACCGCAAAGAGCAAAGACAGAGGATATGAGGCAAGCGTCCCCGTGAGCGTGACTTCGTCAAAGCCTTACGGTGTGGAGTTTTCGCTCTTTGACAACGAGGGCAACGAGATAGGGCTATCCTACAACGCATCATCGCAGACTTATAGACCCACATCAAAGCTGTCGGTCGGCAGTTACGGCTACAAAGTGAAGATATTGGGCGGCGACAGCGACGCCTATGAGCTCGCCCTCAAGAGCGTGAGAGGAGTGAGCGACGTGAGCGCCCTTCAGGACACGATCAACAAGGGCGATCGGAGTTTGCTTTTGCCTTTCAGCGGGGAGAGCACTTTCGAGTTGAAGGTCAAGGACGCCATATCAAACGGCATGCTCAATCAGACCCTCACGCGCACTTTGTCGTTTGACGTGGCAAAGGTCGCAAGCGATACTGGCATCGTCGTCAACGGAGTGGCGGACGGCAACACCGTGCTGCTTGCAAAGGGTTCGACTTCCGCAACGGTCTACGTCGAGTGCGATGGCGAGCCGGAACTCACGGGCGAGGGCGTCAAGTCCGTCGTGTGCGCAATTCACGGCAAGTCGCGCGCGAACGATCGAAAACACAAACTTCAAGTCACCCTCGAGGACGGCTTCGAAGGGGACGCGCTCGATTGCACTCTCGTTGCAAGCGGCAGGAGCGTGCCCGTGAAACTCAGCTTTTCGGACTTCGATTTCAAGCTCCGCTCGGGGATTATCAAACAGGTCGCGGGAGACTATAGGTCGGTCATGTTGAAGGACACCGCAACGTCATTTTACGCCGTGCCCGCCGTCGAGCTCGCGGGAGTGGAGTATGTTTGGACGACGAATGCCGCCGCCCTCACGCTGAAGAGCGCCGAAAACGGAGGGAGTTGCGAATTCAACGCGAGCGAAAACGGGGAGTTCGAAGTGCTCGTTCAAGCGAGACTGAAGGGCGAAAATCTCGGCGCTCCCAAAAAGCTGAGCCTCACCGTCACGACGAAGATAGAGAGCATTTTGATCAACAACAGGACGCAGGTCGACCTTGCCGAGAGATATACCGTCGGCGGCAAACGCTTTGACGAACGCGGGGAACTTGTTGAAAACGACGGATACTTTGTCGAGCTGTCCGTAAAAAAGAAGGGACAGGGCTTTGAAAAGAACAACTATGAAGATATAGAGTTCTCAACATCCGACGCTTCCGTCGCGCAAGTGACGGTCGATGGCGGCAAGGCGCGTCTTGATATGAGCGGCTCGGGCGCGATAACGATCACGGCGAGATGGAAGTATAACGAGGATTTCGGCGGCAACGCCACGCAATCCATCAAGCTCAACGTGGTCGAGGACGCGGTGGAGGTCGGCAACTATCCCGAGCTTTCAAAGGCTACGGAGCGCGGGTTGAAAGTCGCGCTAAAGTGCGACATCATGCTCGGCACATACGAAAACGGCGAGGTCATGCCGGTGAACGAGAGACAGCGCGTCGTCGCCGAGCATAGCTACAAGTCAACCTACAACACCGTGTTTTACGACATGGACAGAACAAATCACACTCCCGACGAGGCGTATGTGATGTACGCTATGGAGTTCAAAGCCGACGTATACGGCAACGGCTTCAACTTGAACGCGGAATATTTCACCAACGCGGTCGACGCGGCGGGCGTTCCCACCATATTTAGAGGGCCGCTCGTGTTTGTGGAGTATAAAGCGGTGGCTTCGGTCGCGGGGCAGGACAACATAGCGTTTTTGATCCGCACGGACGGCGTCAGGCTTTACGGCGTCAATTTGCTCGGTTGCAACGACGACTCGCTCTACGAGTCGGACGGCAAGGGCAATATGGTCTATCAGCTCAACAAACTCAACAAACTCGGCACGACGCTCGAGATCAACGCGGATTGCGAGATCCTCAATTGCCGCATACGCAACGGGCGCAATGTCGTGCGCGTGTACGGCGGCAACGGCGACGGCAAAAACTATTTCTCTCCATTCATCATCAACTCGGAGCTTGACGCGCGCGAGCGGATAGAAGTGAAGATCGAGGGCTGCGTCATCACGCAGGGCAGAGAGTTTTTGGTCAAAGTGGGTTCAAACAAGGCGATACAGGCAAACAACTCCAACGGACAAGAACCCGTGCTCAGAAACGAGAGGGGAGAGGCGTACGGCGAATCCAAAAAGACTTTCAACGGCAAGGAGTATTTCACAAACAACTACGACGTCGGCAACTTCGACAAGGGGAGCTTCTTCTATTCCCACTACGTCATGACCGACCTCACTTTGCGCGACAGCGTGCTCGAGACGAGCGGACTGTTTTGCGTGGGCGTGGAGAGCAACTTCTCGGGCAGCTTGCTCTATGAGGGAGCGGCGACGCTTACGGGCGACGGCGCGACGTACGCAAAAATCACCGAGACCTGGCGCAAGTCCGGCGGCACGTCGTACGCGAGCGTGTTGAGGCTCGAGGGCGACGTCAGAACGTACGACTGGAAGGACGTCTCAAAGGTGGACAGCAGCACCCTCATCGAGCCTGTGGGCAAGGGAGTGCTGAGCGAGCTGATGAAGTTCGACATTGCCGCGATGCTCAAGGAAGTGGACGGGCACGAGGAGTACGCAAATCTTCTTTACAAGACAGACGGCATGAACTATGTGCACGGCGGCATAGCCTTCTACGGCGGCGGGCGCAACTACTCGCAGATCGTTTTGAACCTCGACGGCTCGCTCAACGAGTTGAAGCATATCTCAATCAACATCGGGCAGTTCTCGGGGACGTCAAACGCCGTCGTGAGCAGACAGGCGCAACTGCTTCCGCTTGCGGCAGGCACGCACGATTTCAACTTCTTCATGTACACGGCGGACGGGCAAAACAGCTATGAAAAACAGCTTGCCGACACCGCGAACGGCACAAAATACGACTCGGTCAAAAAACTCCCGCTTTTTTTGTAAGTCACAAAAACGCGCGTTTATATTTCAGATATGTGAGATAAACGCGCGTTTGTGATTTTGTAAGGTAGCATTTGAAATTAATTACACAAAACCCGGTTTGGGCTTTGACCCAAACCGTTTTCCTATATAAACTTAAGCAATTGTCATATGAGAACCAATTAAGCATAGTTTTCTTGCTTGATTTATTTTATCTTTCATATTATAAAAACTCAGCAGCATGTCAACAATTTGATCGTAGAAAAAAAATTTAAAAAATTTTGAAATAATCTATTGACAAATCAAAAACGAGGGAGTATTATATTAGCAGTCAAAGGGCGAGAGTGCTAACAAACGGACAGCACGATTGCCAAAATAAATAAAAACCCATTTCATAGGAGGCATATTATGAAAAATGAAGTTAGCAATTTCAGAAGACATGATCTGTTTGACGAGGCGTTTGATTCCTTCTTCAGACCCACATTTTTCAATCTCGACGACACCGCAATGAGAACGGATATCCGCGAGGACAAAAACGGCTACACCCTCGAGATCGAGATGCCCGGCTACAACAAGGACAACATCAACATCAGCCTCGAGAACGGCTATGTGACGGTCAGCGCCAAAAAGGCGGAACGCGAGGACGACGGCAAGAGCGTGTATCTCAGAAGAGAGCGCAGCGTGTCCTGCTCGAGGAGCTATTACATCGGAGACGTGGAGGAGTCTGAGGTGAAGGCGAAGTTCGACAACGGCGTGCTCACCGTGCTCCTGCCAAAGGAAAAGGAGAAGGCGGTCGCCTCTCACAACATCCAGATCCAATGAGCAAGCGACAAAACATTGATTATGGCTCGGCAATTTGCCGAGCCATAATTTTTGCCGTTTTGAAGCAAAAACGCCGAGCGTGCGAACTCAAACAGAGCGTGCGTACCCAAGCCAAGCGTGCGAACTCAAACAGGCCGTGCGTACTCACAGCTCGAGCGTGCAACTCAATTCAAGCGAGTAAATATGTGAAAGCAAGCGTGCTAACTCATAACTGCAAATGAAAGAGTATGCGAGAATGTAAGTGGACAAAGATAAAAAAACGCGCAGCGACGGTTGCGCGTTTCATTTTTACCACAATCGCAATTTTTTTTACCACAAATCGTCGTTTCTCACAACGGATGCGCCCTTTGCCGCTCTTGCGATCGCGTCGATGCCTTTCTTGGCGGCGTCCTTTGAGAGATAGCCGTCGTTTGTGATCGCCACGACGTTGCCGTTTGAAGCGATGAGTCTCAAGCGCACTTCGCCCGCCTTATCGTTGTAGATGACCCACTTCGGGCATTTTTGCTCTTCCCATTTCTTCAAGGTCTGATCCTCGATGGGAGCGGTCTCAGCATTTTTGATGACGCTTTGCACGCCCGCCTTGCAGGACGCGAGGTCTTTGTACGCGCCGCCGGGACTTGCGAGCACTCTGCGGTTGGAAGAGAAGAGTTTGTACACAAAGTTGCCGTTGTCTGTCTTTTTGATGACGAACTTGCCGTGAGGTTGACTGTCGTCGCCCTCGATGAGCACCTTCTCGGGAGCGGGCTCGGGCTTCTTTGCGGGAGCGGCTTCCTTTTTCACGGGAGCGGGCTCTGCCTTTTTGGCGGGAGCTTTGGGAGCGGGCTCAGCCTTTTTCGCAGCGGCGGTTTTTGCGGGAGCTTTTGTTTCCTCTGCCTTTGCAACCGTCTTCTTGGTCTTGTCTTTTTCCATAATATTTTCCTCCGAATCTTTTATTTTCTCTTGTTTTGTTCCCTCGTTTTGCGTCTTGGGAGCGGCTTTTTTGCGAGCGGGTTTGACGGTGGCTTCAGCCCACGGATTGAGATTTGGCTTTGCTGCGGGTTTGGTCGTCTTTTGAGGCTTTTTGTTTTCGCTGACCTCTCTGACCGCTATGCCGCCTCCTACATATGTGGGAGTGAGCTCTTCCTTCATGTGATCCTCTTCCGCAAGAGTTTCCGTCCAAGCCTCGTGAGCGGACGTGTCCTTGTTTGGATGCGGAGCTTCGGATCTCGCTCTTTGAACGGGTCTGTTCTCGACGGGGGCGTCAGCGCGGGCTGCGGGTTCGACGGGCGTTGTTTCAGCAGGTGCGGCCGGCTCTTCTTTTGGAACGGGCTGAAGCGTTTCGGGCTTTGCTACCGGATTCACAAGTTCGCCGTATGGGGCGTTCACATCGTCATCAACGATTTCGCTGTCAAGAAACACTATTTCTTCGTTTTGCATGGTCAAGCTCCTTTTTGTATTCAATATTAATTATCAGTATATATTTTAGCATAACAATTTGCTTAAATCAACACCGAAAAAAATTATTTTTCCAAAAAAATTCCTTTTTGGACAAAAAAATTGAAAAGTAACGCGCGATGTGGTATATTATTGATATGTCGAATATGATCCAACTCAACTCCCAACAACAACAAGCCGTGCTCGACACCGAAGGCGCGGTTTTGGTCATCGCGGGCGCGGGAAGCGGCAAAACGAGGGTGCTGTCCGCGCGCATCTGCCACTTGCTTGACGAGGGCGTTTCGCCGTACAACATTCTCGCTATCACCTTCACAAACAAAGCGGCGGGGGAGATGAAGGACAGGATCGAGCGTACGAGCGGCTGCACGGGGGTTTGGGCGAGCACGTTTCACTCGATGTGCGCGAAGATGCTCAGGCTTGACGTGGACAAGCTTGGCTACGGCAAGGACTTCACAATATACACTGAGGTCGAAAGCGACAGGGTGCTCAAGCGCATTATGGCGGACGTTCCCTCTGCCGACCCCAAAAAGAAGTCGGAATATCTTTGGCACATTTCGCGCGCTAAGACCAACGCGATGGATCCCCGCGAATATTTTTCTCATATAGACGGAATAGAGAACGACGCGCAGGAAATTTTCACGCTTTACAGCCGCTACGAGGAGGAGCTCAAACGCAGCAACAGCCTCGATTTTGACGACCTGCTTTTGAAAACGGTGGAGTTGTTTGAAAATTTTCCCGAAGTGCTCGAGAGATATCAGAAGCGCTTCAAATATATCCACGTCGACGAGTTTCAGGACACGAACGCCCTTCAATTCAAGCTGGTCAAGTTGCTTGCGGGTGGTTACGGCAACGTGTTCGTCGTGGGCGACGAGGATCAATCGATATATAGCTGGCGCGGCGCGGAGATAAAAAACATTCTCGACTTCAAAAAAACCTATCCTCAGGCAAAAGTCTACAAGCTCGAGCAAAATTATCGCAGCACGACCTCCATCTTGAAGGCGGCCAACAACCTCATCAAAAACAACGCCAACCGCAACGACAAGACGCTTTGGAGCGACATATCCGACGAGGATTCGATTGAATATTACGAGGCGTACAACGACCGCGACGAGGCGGAGAAGGTGGCAAAAGCCATCGACGTCCTCGCAAAGAACGGCTCGAGCTACAGCGACTGCGCCGTGCTCGTGCGCGCAAACTCCCTCACCCGCCAGTTTGAAGAGGAGTTCAACCTCAACGGCATTCCGTACAAGGTTTTCGGCGGCTTCAAATTCTTTGAAAGGAAGGAGATAAAGGACGCGCTCGCCTACGTTCGCCTCGCGATAAACCCGGCGGACAGCGAGAGTTTGCTCAGGATCATCAACTACCCAAAGCGCGGGATAGGGGATAGCAGCGTCGAGGAGATCGTGAGAGCAGCCACATCCCACTCCGTCACAGTCTACGAGGCGATAAAGCAAGATCTCGTCCCGTCGCTCGGCAAAAAGTTGTCGGAGTTCGTCAAGCTAACGCAAGACCTGTCCGACGGGCTCAAGACCATGCGACCTTCCGAGTTCATGCAATTTGCGATAAGGCGGAGCGGACTCGAGACGTTTTTGGCGTCCAGTCCCAACCCCGACGATCAAAACAGGCTTGAAAACATCAACGAGCTCGTGAACGCCGTAGCCCAATTTGAAAAGGACAACGAGGGTTTGGGAATTGAGGATTTCATGCAGTCCGTCGCGCTCGTCTCGGACACGGACGAGATGAACGACGACAGCTACGTCACGATCGCGACAGTGCACGCGGTCAAGGGCCTTGAATTTGACAACGTGTTCGTCGTGGCGCTCGAGGAGGGCATTTTCCCCACTCAACGCGCGATAACGGCGGGGGATATCGAGGAGGAAAGACGCTTGATGTACGTCGCGATAACCCGCGCGAGAAAGAAACTTTTCATCATCAATTCGCGCAGTCGCTATCGCTTCGGAAGGACGGAATATTACGCAAAAAGCAGGTTTATCGGCGAAATGTCGGGGATAAAACAGTCTTTGCGCTATTCAAACTCCGATTATCAGACCTCGTTCGGCGGGGACAGGATAAAACTCGGAGCAAACAACTTGGGCTCTCAACCCTTCAAGCGCATAGACAAGCGCGACGCCGTCAAGTCCGACGTAAACTACGACGCGTTCAGGCGCGGGGTCAAGGTCAAACACGTCAAGTTCGGCGACGGGCTCATCGTCGAGACGAACGGCGAGGGAGAGGACAAGATCGCCGCCATCATGTTCAAGGGCTTGGGAATAAAGCGATTCGCGCTTGCGATCGCCGCCTCGAGTTTGAAGATCGCGGACGACGAGGAATTTTGAAAAAAGTCAAAAGTTTGATTTGAAGGAAAATTATGAACGCCTATGACAGAATGAAAGAGCTTGTCGACAAGCTCAACGAATACGCTCGGCTCTACTACGAGGAGGACGCTCCCGTCGTTTCCGACGCCGAGTACGACAAGCTGTACGACGAGCTTCGCGCTCTCGAGGACAGCGAGGGTTTCGCGCTGAAAAACAGTCCCACAAAGCGCGTGGGCGGCGCGCCGAAGACGAAGTTTGAGCAGTCCAAGCATCTTTTGAGGCTGTATAGTCTCGACAAGTGTCAGACGAAGCAGGAGTTTGTCGATTGGACGGAGAGAATAAAAAAGGCGCTCGGCTACGTTCCCGACATCACTTGCGAGTTCAAGTTTGACGGGCTCACCCTCAATTTGCTCTATGAGGACGGCGTCCTTCAAAAAGCCACGACGAGGGGGGACGGCGTGACGGGCGAGGTGGTCACCGCTCAGGTCAAAACCATCGAGAAACTCCCAAAAAACATAGCGTATAAAGGAAAGATCGAGGTGCAGGGCGAGGGAATATTGCGCCTAAGCAACCTTGCCGAGTACAATCTCACCGCTTCGGAGCCCCTCAAAAACGCGCGAAACGGCGCGGCGGGCGCGATCCGCAACCTCGATCCCGAAGTCACAAAAAAGAGGAAACTCTCCTTTATGGCGTACAATGTGGGCTATTCGGACAGGCGATTTGAGAGCCAAAGCGAGATGCGCGAGTTTTTGAAGAGCGAGGGCTTTGAGGTCGGAGGCGACTTTGCCGTCGTAAACTCAGTCGAAGGCGCGATGGCGTACGCGGACGGCGTGGGAGAGAAGCGCGAGAGCCTGGACTTTTTGATCGACGGCGTGGTGTTCAAAGTGGACAGCGTGGCGCTCAGAGAAGAGCTTGGCTACACCGAGAAGTTCCCCAAATGGGCGATCGCGTACAAGTTCAAGGCGGACGAGATGACCACAAAGCTCCTAAGCGTCGAGTGGCAGGTGTCAAGAAGCGCAAAGCTCAACCCCATCGCCATTCTCGAGCCTGTGGATATTGCGGGCGTCACCGTCTCGCGCGCGACTTTGAACAACTACGGCGACATTTTGAAAAAGAAGGTCAAAATCGGCGACAGAGTGTTCATAAGGCGAAGCAACGACGTCATTCCCGAGATCATGGGCGTGGCGATAGAGGATAAAAACGCCGTCGCCATCGAAAAGCCGAAGGTCTGTCCCGTGTGCGGCTCGCCCGTGAAGGAAGTTGGAGCGTTTTTGTTTTGCACGGGGGAGAACTGCGCGCCTCAGGCGATCGCAACGCTCGACCACTTCGCCTCAAAGGACGCAATGGACATCGAGGGGTTTTCGGAAAAGACGGCGGAGTTACTTTACAACGAAAGAGAGGTGAGGACGCCCGTCGACCTCATGAATTTGAAATATGAGGACATGCTCGGGCTCGAGGGCTTCGGCGACAAGAAGATAAGCAATTTGGTGGGCGAGATCGCGTTGAAAAAAAGGACTTTGCTCGATCGCTTCATCTTCGCCATCGGCATTGACGGAATTGGCAAGAAAACCGCAAAAGACCTTGTTAAACGCTTCAAAACGCTCGATAAACTGCGCGTTGCGTCAATTGAAGAGCTCGCTGCGGTG
>CANQAA010000034.1 GCA_947589395.1 uncultured Clostridia bacterium | reverse complement strand
ACTTCATCTTCCGCATACGCGAGTTCGAGCAGATGGAGCTGGAGTTCTTCTGCAAACCCGGCACGGACCTCGAGTGGTTTGCATATTGGAAAGATTTTTGTCACAAGTGGCTGATCGATCTCAACATGAACGACGAAAACCTTAAACTTCGCGATCACAGCAAGGAGGAGCTGTGCTTCTACTCAAAAGCCACCACCGACTTCGAATATAAGTTCCCGTTCGGCTGGGGAGAGTTGTGGGGCGTCGCGGATCGCACGGACTACGACCTCAATCAGCACATGAAGACGAGCGGCAAAGACCTTAGCTACATCGACCCCGTGACAAACGAGAAGTTTGTGCCCTACGTCATCGAGCCGTCGCTCGGCGCGGACAGAGTGTTCCTCGCCTTCCTTTGCGACGCGTACGACGAGGAGCAAGTGGGAGAGGGCGACATCCGCGTGGTCTTGCATTTGCATCATGCGCTTGCGCCCGTAAAAGTCGCGGTGCTTCCCTTGCAAAAACAGCTCAACGACAAGGCGGACGAGATATATCAAGCTCTTTCAAAGCGTTTCGCTTGCGACTTCGACTCTTCAGCGTCCATTGGCAAGCGTTATCGCCGTCAGGACGAGATCGGCACTCCGTATTGCGTGACCGTCGACTTCGAGACCCTCGACGACAACACTGTGACAGTCAGAGAGCGCGACACGATGGCTCAGGTGCGCCTCTCCGTCGACGACCTCGCGTGCTACTTTGAAAAGTCATTCGAATATTGATTTGAACAAAAACGATTATTAAAAACGGTTTGGCATTCCCAAACCGTTTTTAGTTTTACACAAACCTTTGAAAAAACATTGAAGTTTTGAGACGATAAAAAGGTACGCCTATTATTGTAATAGGTATACGTTTTTGCAAAAATATCTGTCTATTGCATGCAAAAAACGGGCGGTTTTGATGCTTTCACGCCGAAAAAGTGCTCCGAAAATGAAAAATAAGTCGAAAATTGTTGCATTTTCAATTTAATAGTAATAAAATTGCAAATGAAAAAGGTACACCTATTACAATAATAGGCGTATCAAAAAAATATTTGGAGGATACAATGAAAAGGAATGCAAAAGTTGTTGCAATTTGTATTGCGGCAATCATGGTACTCGTGTTGATGTGCGGCGTTTTGGCCGCCTGCAACAAGGACAAGAACGGTGCGAACGGCTCTATCGCGCAACTTATCTCTTTGGACGAGCTTGAGCATATGGTCGGTTTTGTCGCCACCGAAGGCGCAAAGGACGGTCAAAACGCTTCTATAACGTGCGTTGCGAGCGACCTGACCCAAATGGACGACTATGACGCAAAGTTTGGCAAGCACGCCATGTATGTGAACGCTTATCTTGACAAGACCGGCGAAGAAGATTCAAAGGGCGGCACGATGTATGTGCTCGAGGGCGAGTCTCAAGCAAAGGCTTATTACGACAAAATGAACGAGGAAGAAAAAGCGTATGCCAAGCTGGACGGAAAGTATATCTTTATAGAAAAAGAGGAAGGCTATTTCAAAAACACCATCCTCAAAGGGACGCTTCCTTCCACTTTCTCAAAGACCCGTATGGACTTCATCAAGGAATGCGCAAAGCAAGGCGAGATCAGCTGCTATTTGAGCGTTGACATCGCAACCAACTATAAGTATGACGCGCAATCGGATGCGGAAACCTATGACGAGATGGAATGCGAACTCGGCTTTGACGGCACAAATTGCGAATATTCTTACAGCTATTCCAAGATCCCGCAAGGTCAAAACATCACCGAAGAGCAAAAAGCTTCCATGCTTGAAAATTGCACTTCCGACAGCTACATCGACACCACCAAAGAGGCAGGTTATGTGTTTATGAAGTTGGTGCAAAAGCCGGGATTGGTTTTTGACGACACCACCGTTTACGTCGGTGAAGACACCTTCGAGGGACTGGAGGTCGAAGATTATTACTACGACAAGAACAGCTCCAAGAACCTTGTCGTTCCCGCAACATCCGGCACAAAGAATGTCATTTCGGCAGGCATCACATATTCAAATCTTGTGACGATCGAATTGTCTGAGGGCATATTGGAGATGAGAAGATTTTCATATAATGACGAGCTCACCACAATTTCTCTTCCCAAATCCCTCAAAAAGTTCAGCTCATACTGCCCCTTTGAAGATTGTCCAAAACTTACGACGATCAAGTACGCCGGCACTCAAGCAGAGTGGGAAGCGCTTCTTGAGGCAAACGGCGTGAACGTCAATGAAGACTGGTGCACTTATGAAACATGGGATAGCGCGACTCAAAGCTCCGTCACCAAGAACATCACATTCAGCGTGCAGTGCAGCGACCACACCATCACCTATCCTACAGCCGCATAATTTGGCGACAAAATCTTATAAAAACGTCAGCCCTTCCTCATCGGAAGGGCTTTCTTCTAAAAAATACGCCTGTTTTTATAGGCATATTTTCAGTTGCGGTTTTGTCTTTTCAGAGTCTCACTCGTCCTGAGAGATGAGTTCCATTCTCAAAAGAGCGAGGGACGCCGCGAGGTCCTCGTGCTTGAGCGCGATGCCCGGCGGGAGGTTGAGATGCTTTGCCGAAAAGCTCCATATCGCCAAAATGCCCGCGTCCACCATGACGTCCGCAACTTCCTGCGCGGATTGCGAGGGCACTGTGATGATGCCGAGCCTTATGTTGAAGCGCTCCACGACGCTTTTGAGTTTGGACATCTCGTAGACGGGCTTCGAGTTGATCGTGGTGTTGACGACCTTTTCGTCTATGTCAAACGCCGCCACGATGTTCAGCCCGTACTTTGCAAAGCCGTCGTAGCCCAAAATGGCGCGCCCGAGACCGCCCGCGCCCACCAAAATGGCGTCGCGGCTGTTGCGATAGCCCAAAAAGTTTTCGAAGTCGGCGATGAGCTCCTTGAGCACATACCCCGTTTTCGGCTTGCCAGCGACAGTCGAGACGTACGCGACGTCCTTGCGCACTTGCACGGGGTTGAGGTCGAGAGCGGCGGCGATCTGCGTGCTCGAAACCGTGCTCACGCCCTTCTTTTCAAGCTCGTATAGGCATCTCAGATACGCCGGCAAGCGGTTGAGCGTTGCCCTTGAAATTTCCTGCATAGTCACCTCTTATCGATAAAATTTAAGCAAAAATAACCGATTTTGTCAATAATTCGGCGCAAAATTTTGTTATATCGCTAAAATTTCTTGAAATCCAAAGAAAATCACTTGATGATGACAGAGTCGTGAAAGCGCTCCTGAAAGTTGACGAGCGAGGCAATTTCGCTTGAAGAATAGTCGCCGTTCGCCGCGACCCACTTGCACTCGTCGTCGTCAAAGCGGTGAACGACGGCGATCACTTTGCCCGTGAAAGTCGCAAGCGGCTCGTCCACGCCCAAAACGTAGACGTCCTGCTCCTCCCCGTCCCCGCCGAGCAGCCCATCAACGTAGCCGTAGTTGATGGGATAGACGACTTCAGGGTGCTTCGGATGGCGAGAACCGATGGGTCTATCCATAGTCACGGTGACGGTCTGCCCTATCACATTTTTGTACTCCTCAAGCGCGGATTCGGGCACGGTTTTCATTTTCTTTGTTTTCATTTGGTTTCGCTCTCCAAAGTTTCGGCTACCTTCAAAAAAATCGCGCACTCTATGCGTTTTTTGAACAGTTCGCAACCGTACTCGTACACGCCGTTTATATCACCCGTCGCGTTGAAGGCGTTTGCGGCGCACCCGCCCGCGCAATAGAGCTTTGCCCAACAATTTTCACATTCCGGCTTGGAATAGACGTTGCAGCGCGCAAAACGGCTCACGAGCTCATGGTTTGTGACGCCCTGCCATATGTCGCCCACGACAAAGTCCTTGTTTCCCACAAATTGATGACATGGGTAGAGTTCTCCAGTCGGCGTTACGGCAAGATACTCCGTGCCGCTGCCGCATCCGAGCACCCTCTTGTATATGCAAGGGCCGTGAGAGAGGTCTATCATATAGTGATAGAACGTGAACGGTTTGCCCTGCTCCCGCCTCTCTTTCATGAGAAGCGCGAGTCGCTCGTATTGCTCGAAGAGAATGGGCAGATCTTCCTTTGTCAAGGCGTACTCGCTTTTTGGGTCGCACACGACGGGCTCGAGGCTGAGTTCGTCAAAGCCGAGCGCGAGCATCTGCTTGATATCTTCCAAAAAGTCCGTGTTTTTGTGCGTATATGTGCCTCTTATATAATACGTTTTGCCCTCGCACGCGGAGCGCGCCTTCACGAGGCGTTGAAACTTGGGAACGACGAGGTCGTAGCTGCCCACTCCGCCCAAAGTCTTTCTGAAGCGGTCGTGCACTTCCCGCCTGCCGTCCAGACTCAAGACCACATTGTCCATCTCGCGATTTGCAAAATCTATGACGTCGTCGTCAATGAGCATGCCGTTTGTGGTGAGGATGAAGCGAAAGCGCTTGCCCGCGTCCTTTTCGATCGAGCGCGCGTACGCGACGAGCTTTTTTACCACGTCGAAGTTCATGAGAGGTTCGCCGCCGAAAAAGTCCACCTCGAGGTTGCGTCTGCTCCCGCTTGACTCCACGAGAAAATCGAGGGCGCGCTTGCCCACTTCAAAGCTCATGAGCGCTCTCTCGCCGTGATATTTGCCCTGCGCCGCGAAGCAATATTCGCAATTGAGATTGCAGGTGTGAGCAACGTGCAAACAGAGCGCCTTTATGACGCCGCGCCGCTTTTCAAAAAAGCTCTCGTCCGGCTTGAAGGAGTCCTCTTTGAAGAGTTTGCCCTCCGCTTTTAGCGCTTTCACGTCCTCTATGCACTCATCTATATCCCTTTCGTCGAGCTCGTAGCGGGAAAGAAGCGCCCTTTTTATCTCGCTATCGTCGCACTTTTCAAACATAGAGATAACGTCATAAGCGACATCGTCCACGACGTGAACGCTGCCGCTTATGCTGTCCAACACGATGTTGTAGCCTGCAAACTTAAATTGATGAACCATAATAATAAGAGGGGCGTCGCCCCTCGTGCAAGATCATTTATCCTTGTTTTCGCACTTTTGATTTGCAACTCCGCAAGAAGTCTTGCATGCAGATTGGCAGGAGGTCTGGCACTCGCCGCAGCCGCCGTTAAGTTTGCTCTTTTCAAGATCACGGGTGTTCAATGTTACTATCCTTTTCATTTTCTGTCTCCTAATTTGAATTGTTTATATTATATACTCATATGCCGCGCTTGTCAAGCAATGCGCTCACATTATGCCCTCACCCATATCTTTTTTGGGAAGGCGCGGCTCGAGGAATAGGCGTTTATGTTTTCTTCAACGCAAAGTTTCATCGCCTCGACCTGTTCGCTTGAGATCTCGAACCCCTTGAGAATTATGGGCGAGCCCGGCGGATACGCCCAGACATATTCCATGCTCACTCTTCCTTCGCACTTTTCTATATCGACGCATTCGGCGCTTAATCCGTCCGTTTCGTACGCTTCAACTGCCTTTTTGGTCGTTTGCGGGTCGAGCGCATGCAAGAGCGGGGACGAATCTTTTTTATGATAGATCTTCCCGTCAAACTCCCCGTCTATCTCTTCGAGCGCGCGTTTCAGCGCGTCAAGATCCTCGCGGGTCGTGCCTATGCCGGTCATTGCAAGGACGTAACTTACGCCATACATTTCGGCCTCGATATTCCTCTTTGCGAGCTCGTCCTTTAGCGCTTTGCCGCCCATATTTGACAATATCACTATCTTGCTGTCGTCGTAGCCGCACACGCCCTTTGGCGCAAACAGCTTCAAGTTTTTTAGTTTCAGCTCCCTTTTGAATTTCAAAACGAGTTCTCTCCACTCGTCAAAGATGATCTTGTTGTCTTCGAGATAGCGCGTCATAGAGTCCATAGCGCACAATAGATAGTAGGGCGGCGAACTCGTCTCGAACATTTGCAGGCTCTCGTTGAGCCTCGTCTCGTCCACTGTGTTTTTGTAGCTCAAAATTGCGGCGGGAGTGAGGCATGCGAGCGTCTTGTGCAAGCTGTTTACCGTGATATCCGCGTACTCTCGCGCGCTCACGCCGCCAAACAGCCCCAAATGCGCCCCGTGCGCCTCGTCCACGAGCAATTTTACGCCGTGTTCCGCGCATATTTCCGAGATTTTTTTGATATCGGAGATCACCCCCTCGTACGTCGGGCTCGTGAGCACGAAGAGCTTGATCTCGTGATCGTTTGTCAAAACTTCCTCTAACTTTTGGGGGTCTATATCGCCGAAAATGCCCTCTTTTTGCAGGTTCGGCATGAAGAGCGCGATCTTCAGCGAGAGCAATTGCGCCGCGTTGAAGACGCTTTTGTGACAGTTTGACGCGACCAATATCTTGTCGGATCTCTTTGTGAGCGTCCTAATTCCCGCGAGCACTCCGACGGTGCTTCCGCCCACCAAAAAGCGCACATGCATTGAGTTAAACACCCTTGCCGCCCGCTTCTCGGCAAGCGAGATGACCCCGCTCGCGTTGTGAAGGTCGTCAAGGCCGTCAAGCTCCGTGAAGTCCTGCTCCATGCCTTTCAAAAAATCGAATTTTTCGTTGCGCTTGTGGCCGGGCATATGAAAAGGGATCGTGCCCGCCTTGTCCTTTAAGGCGCTAAAAATGCTCTCGTCAACGTCTTTCATAACCGTATTATAACATAGAAATGAAAAATAGCTATTCAAATTCTCAAAATCGTATGATATAATGAGGCGGGGGCGAATATGAAAAGGATATTTACGGCGATATTAGCTGCAATTTGCATGATATTTTGCACGGTGAGCCTCACTTGCTGCAACAAGGGAGTGAACTACTCAAAAGACAACTCCTATCAAGTTGAGGTCGAGACCCTCGAGGACGGCACGATGGTGTTTTCCCCAAAGGGTGTGAAGCCGAAACTTGGGCTGCTCTTTTACGTCGCGACGATAACAGAGCCGAAATACTACGAGTTTTTGGCGAGACCGCTCGCAAGTCAAGGATATCTCGTGGCGATCCCAAACGCCCTCTTCGCCTATTTCCAGTATTCCTCAAATGAACAAGTTTTCGAGAGATACAAGGACGTCAAGTTTTACGTCGGCGGGCACTCTCAGGGCGGCGGCGCGGCGCTGAGGCGCGCGGAGGAAAACATAGACAGAGTCAAGGGCTTGATTCTGTTCGCGCCTCTATGTCTTAGCCACAGCGCGGTCGATGAGGAGGGCTTCCCCGTCAACCACATCGACAGCGTGAAAGACTTCTCGCTTCCCACCCTGCTCCTCGAAGCGGAGATAGACGGCGTGCTGAACGACAGCATGAAAGCCGACACCCTCACCCGCCTCAATCTGGATACGACGGAGATCCACGTCCTCAAGGACGCGAGGCACATGGGCTTCTCTTCCTTTGACGAGCTCGACCCCTCCGCGCTCTTCGGCGCGATGGGAGGCATATTTAGCGGCGGAACTATTGAGGTCGAGGACATCACGCCTCAGCAAAAGGGCGCGCAACGCTCCCTCACCGTCGACTGCGTTCTGAACTTTTTGAAGTCGCACTCCTGAGCGTAAGAATTAAAATGTTCGTTTACTTCATAAGACGAAAGAAAATCCATAAAAAAAAACGGCTTTTTTGCCGTTTTTTTTATTGCACGGTGACCATGAGATTGGTGTATTTGTACGGATATTTGACGCATTCCGCGACGGCTTTGTCCGTCTCGTCGAAGTACGTCTCCAAATTTATCAAGCCGTTCAGTTTCACGATTTTGTTTGCAAGCAGGTTGATCGCGGACGAAAACTCCCCTTCGCCGTTGCAAACGCCCTTCAAATTGAGCTGCTTTTTGAGGATGATGTCCATGTCCACCTGATGCTTTGCGTGGAAGGCATAGCCCGCGATGATCACCTCGCCCGCGTTTTTGACGAGCCTGAGCGCGGCGTTGAGCCCCATGCCCTCGCCCGCAAAGACCGCTGCGTCGCACATTCTGCCGCCGGTGATCTCCTCAACTCGTCTTTCAAGGTTGTCGTAGGTGGGATTGAGCGTGTAGATGACGCCCCATTTTTTTGCAAGTTCCAACTTTTGCGCGTCGAGGTCGACGAGCACCGGCACCATCTGATAGTAGCTCGCAAGCTGCGCGAGGATGAGCCCGAGAGTGCCCGCCCCCACGATGACGACGTAGTCTCCCTGCTCGCATTCGAGAGATTCAAACACTTTGTTGGACATGGCGATGTAGTCCGCAAAAACGGCTTCCTCATCGGGGATGCCGTCGGGCAACAAAAATACGTTTTCGCTCGGCACGCTGACAAAGTCGCAGAGCAAGCCGTCCACGTCCACGCCCATCGTTCTGACGATCTGCTCGCCGTGCTCGACGGATTTGACAAACGGGCTTATCGCGACCCTCGAGCCAAGCTGCAGATCTCCCCACTCGTCCGCCTCCGAAACGTACGCGACGGCAGAATGAGACGGCACGATCCCGTCCCCCTCGAGCACGCAATAATTGAGCGCCGACGAAGAGACGAGCATACGCGACAATTTGAGCTTGATTTCGCCCTCTTTGCGGGTGACGGCCCTTTCAACGAGACTCACTCCCGACAATTTTCCTATATGCCATGCTTTCATAAATTTATTATATCACACTAACTTGCGTTTGACAATGTCAATTTTTGATTATGACAAAATTATTCAATGCATATATAATTTTTGTCAATTTTCTTCCATTCCGCGAGGGAGCAGGCGCACGAGCGTTTCGTCCTCGCCGTAGGGCTTGTTCTCAGAAAACACGAATCTGTCGCGGCGCATATCCTCGTCGCTGTATATGAAGATCTGCTTGTTCCAGCGCATGAGGTCGTGCGCCAAGATGTTGCTTTCGATGACCATGTCGTAGACGCTCTTGTGCACCCCGACGTAGACGTTTTCAAACCGCGTTGAGAGAACGTAGTCGGTTAGCTCGTCGCGCAGCATGAACGCAAGTTGCGCGTCGCTCAGCTCAAACCCGCCGTTTGAGTCTTTGCTTGGCTGAAGCATAAAATCGTCGATTGGAAGGCGGGTCTTTTTTCTCGTGAGCTCCACAAGCCCAAGCGACGTCATCTCGATTGACGAGGTCTTGAGGCGGTCGTTGCTGAGAACGCGCCTCAGCTCCTTCACGACTTGCTCACGGTGCTCCTCAAGCTGCATATCGATGAAGTCCACGACGACGATGCCGCTGATGTTGCGGATCCTGAGCTGCTTTGCAATGCAATCGGCGGCGAGCAGATTGGTTTTGAACACGGTGTCCTCAAGGTCCTTCGTGCCCACGAATTTGCCCGTGTTGACGTCGATGACGGTGAGCGCCTCCGTCTTGTCGATGACGATGTACGCGCCGTTTGACATCTGCACCCGCCTGTCGCACAAGTGATTGATCTGCGAGGTCAGCCCGTAATGGGACATTATGCTGCGCTCGCCGGTGTAAAGCTCTATGCGCATCTTGCCCATCTTGCCATCGAGCGTGCGCGCCACGACGTCGTCGTTGACGATGACCTTGTCCACGCCCTCGCTGAAGGTGTCCCTCATCGCCCTTTCAAACAGGCTCGCCTCCTCGAATACGGTCGAGAGCACGGGAGCGCTCTTATAGTCCTCAGATATCTTTTCCCAAAGTGAGAGCAGCTGCGTGGCTTCGGTTATTATATCTATGTCCGTAGCTTTGTCGGCGGCGGAGCGGATGATAAAGCCGTAGCCGTCCGGGCATATAGATTTGACGAGTTGCTCGAGATATTCCCTGCGCTTGTCGTTTGAGATCTTTCTTGAAACTCCTATGAAATTGGAGGACGGAAGCAAAACGAGATAGTAGCCGGGAAGGGTTATGTCCGTCGCAAGCCTCGCGCCCTTTTGCCCGAACTGATCCTTGACCACCTGACACATGATTATGTCGCCCGCAGAGATCTCGGTGTTCTTTTTGGGCGGAATGCTGTTGAGACGGGAGTTGTCCACCCTCGAGTCGCCGACGTACAAAAAGCCGTTGCGCTCGAGCCCGATATTCACAAACGCCGCCTTCATGCCCGATAGGACGTTTTCCACCCTGCCCTTGTATATGTTGCCCACGAGCCCTCGAACTGAGGTCATCTCGTAGTAAAAATCGATCATCTCGCCGTTGTCGACGAGCGCCGCGCGGGTGCAATATGGGGTGTAGTCCAATATCAGCTGTTTCATATAGCCGTCCTGAAAAATTTTTTCATATCATCTCTATCGTCGTCAGATATTCGTCCACGTCGACGAGCTTTCCTTCTATTTCGACATACTGCGCGATTTTTTCTATATCCGTGACGCGCAAAGAAGCGCCGAGCCGTGCGTTGAGCTCAGAAAGTATCCTGTCCGGGCGAAGATTGGTGTTGCCTGTTGCGAGTCTCATCGCGAGCTTTCCCTCCCTCTCCCACGCGCAAAAGAGCTTGCTTGAGACGTCCTCATTGACTGTCTCGCCTTTTTTTTGGTAGCTTATCTCGAATTTTTCGATATTTATCGGGCTGTACGGCGCGTCAAAGACGTAATCGCTCGCAACTATCTTTCCTTGAAGATTGGGGTTTTTGTCCTCCTCGAAACCGCGTATCACCTTCATTCCGTCGGGAGCGGATGCCGAAAAGCGCGCAAGCAACTCTTCAAGCGGCATGTCGGTGTCAATGGAGACGTACTCCGCAAACGACCTTGCTCCGAGCACGAGCGGGGGCGAAAAGAACACGAGCGCGTGCGGATTGAAGCCGTTTGACCTCTTCACGGGGATCTCGGCGCGGCGAAGTATCCTCGTCATGTGCCTGAGCATGTCTATGTGCGAGATGAAGGTGAAGGAGTCGAGTTTTGCGAACTTGACGGTTTTCATAGCACCGTGCACCTCCCCCTGCTCAAAGCGCCGCAGCCGTTGCAGCCCTCTCTGCAATTTTTGGTGGTGACGCCCTCGCGCGACTTGTGTCTCTCTAAAAGTAAATACGCCTTCGTCACGCCGGAGTCTATGAAGTCCCAAGCAAGAGGCTCGCTCTCCGCCCGCTCGCGGGTGTACTCCTGCATTGTCAAGCCGCAATTTTCAAACGCCTTTTGCCACACGTCCCACTTGAAGTGCTCCGTCCAGCCGTCAAAACGCGCGCCGAGCCTATATGCCTCGACGATGACGGCGCAAAGTCTCTCGTCTCCCCTCGCAAGCGCCGCTTCCAGCACGGACGTCTCCGCCCCGTGCCACGAAAAATTGACGCCCTTTATCTTTGAGAGCAGCCCTCGAAGGAAATTTTGCTTTCGCCTCATCTCGTCAAACGAGATCTGCGCTTCCCATTGGAAGGGGGTGCAGGGCTTTGGAATGAACACCGCGCAACTCACCGAAATGTTTGGTATCCTGCCCCCGCGCAAGCTCTTGTATATGCCCTGAAGGCGTCGAACGATCTCGGCAATGCCGCGAATGTCCTCGTCCGTCTCGGTGGGAAGTCCCATCATAAAGTACAATTTTACCGAATCGTAGCCCGCCTCGAACGCGACGGAAATTTTGTCTATTTCCTCCTCGCTGACGTTCTTGTTTATGACGTTTCTCAGTCTTTGCGTCCCCGCTTCGGGAGCGAACGTCAGGGAGCTTCGGCGGGATTTATCTACCATGCCGGGCTTGAAAGAGCTGATCCTGAGACTCGGAAGCGCAAGATAGACCCTGTGCTCGTCGCAAAACTCGTTGAGCCTCCCCTCGAGTTCCTCAAGATGAGAATAGTCGCTCGTTGAAAGCGAACAAAGCGACAACTCCGAAAAGCCTGTGCTCTTTAGCATGCTCACCGCCTGATCAAAGCACGCGTCCGCGCTCTTTTCGCGTATGGGGCGATACCAAAAGCCCGCCTGACAAAACCTGCACCCGCTCGCGCAGCCTCTGTAGAGCTCGAGCGTCGCCCTGTCGTGCACGCTCTCAATCGTGGGCACGAGGGGACGTCTTAAGCTCGGCGCGTGCTCGAAGTCCTCTATCACCGCCTTTTTGACCCTCTCGCCCTCGCGATAAAGCTCGGGAACATACACGCCCTCGAGCGCCTTGAGTTTTTCAAGTATCTCGCGCTTTTTGAGCTTCAAACGCTTGCCTTCCGTCACGATCTTCAAAATTTCGAGGTCGACTTCCTCCCCCTCTCCGCACACGATCGCGTCAAAAAACAGCTTGAACGGCTCGGGATTGACGGAGCACGGGCCTCCCGCGATGACGATGGGATAGCTCTCGTCGCGCTCCTTTGCAAAAAATGGTATGCGCGCAAGGTCGAGCATATAGAGTATGTTGCTGTAAAGAAGCTCGAATCCCACCGAAAAGCCCACGACCGTGAAGTCCTTAAGAGGCTTTTTCGACTCGATGGACAAAAGCGGTATGTCGTTTTCCTTCAGCTTTTTTGCAAGATCCAAGCCGGGCGCAAAACACCTCTCCGCCCTGAAATCTTTTTGGTCGTTGACAATTTCGTAGAGAATTTGTATGCCGAGATTGCTCATGCCTATCTCGTATAAATCGGGAAAACAAAAACACATATCGCCCTTGACGGGTTTCTTTAGGTCGGGACTGTTCCACTCCCCTCCCGAATATCTGCCCGGCTTTTCGACTTCGGGCAAAATTTCAAAGAACTTCTCTTTCAGATCCATATCACATGAGGAGCGCGGCGGCGCCGATTATGCCCGCGTCGTTTTTCAAGGTCGCGGCGACCACCTTGATCTCGGGATTATATTGAGCGCCGTACACGTTCTTCTGAACATAGCGCCTTAGCGGCTTTATCACCGCGTCGCCCTCGTTTGAGATCCCGCCGCCTATGATGATAACTTCCGGGAAGAAGATATTCGCAAAGTTCACAAGCCCGATCCCGACATATTTGATATATCTGTTTATCACCGCTTTTGCCACTTTATCACCGCGTTTTGCAGCGATAAACACAGTTTTTCCGCTTATTCCGTCATCTTTGGCAATTTCGGCAAGCAGGCTTTCTGGATGCTTTTCACACGCCGCGCGTGTCTGACCCATAAGAGCCGTTGCGGACGCGTACGCCTCAAAGTGCCCGCGCTTTTTGCAGCCGCACTCCGGCCCCGAAAAGTTGATCGTGATGTGTCCGCCTTCCGCTCCCGCCGACTTGTTGCCGACAAGCAGTTTGCCCTCGACGACTATGCCCGTGCCCACGCCCGTGCCCAAAGTCACCATAACGGTGTTTTTTGCGCCCTCGCCCGCGCCGAACATGGTCTCTGCAAGCGCCGCGCAATTGGCGTCGTTGCTTATCTTGACCGCTCCAATGCCCGTGATCGAGGCGAGCATGTCCCGCAAAGGCGTGCCGACAAGGTTGATGTTGCAGCAATATCTGACGATCCCCGCTTCGTCGTGCACGGAGCCGGGACACCCGACGCCAACGCCCGCAATCTCATCGCGCTTCACGCCGCTTCCCTCTATCACGCGCTCTACAACGCTCGCAATGTCGCGCACTATCTCTTCGGATGGCTTTTTAGGCTCGGTTACGAGCGTATGCTTGAAAAGTATCTCGCCTTTTTCGTTGACGAGTCCGCCCTTGATGCTCATTCCGCCAATGTCGATGCCAATATAAAACATGATCCACCAAAAAAATTTTATTATTATTATTTTAGTATTTTATATATAAAAAGTCAAGGCGGGAAAGGCTAAAATTTGATATTCTATCCGAACGCTTTTTTGATTTTCATCTTACGATTAATTACCTTTCGAAAATAATTTTTATAAAAAATTTCTCAACTCATGTCTTCATTTTTAGTTTTTGCGCCTGACAAAACTCCTTGCTCGTGCACCTCTTGCGCGCAAAATCATCATTAAATCGCCTTTAATATTGCCCGCAAAAGGAAAATTTTTCTTTGAAAATCCGGAGATTTTTCTCTTGATATCTCCCAAAATAAAGACTTTTTTAGGGGATCTTTCGCCATTATAGTCTATCTCCTCGTCCTTTAGCGTATAGGGCAAGCCAAGCGCCTTGCCGATAGGGGTCGAGAGCTTGCATTTTAACGCTACGCTCTTCAGCTCCTCTTCGGATAGAGTCACGACCCCGTCGTCGCTCAAAATTTCAAACGTCGTCAAAAATTTCGACCCGACGTGGTGAAAGAGCCTGACGATGGGCGCAGACGCCGAGATCTTGACGACCTTTTTTTCCACTCCGAGCGAATACGCCTTTTGCACTGCGCCGAGCACGCTTGAAAACGTCTCGCCTTTTGTGCCGAGCGAAGAGCCGACAAACAAAAATATAGCAATCACGCCGAGCGTCATATTCAGCCCGAAAAATATCGAAAGCAAAAACAGCAAAAAGAAGACGACGCTCGCCGCCGTCCCCGCGATTTGAAGATACTTTATCGCCTTCAGGCGGTTTTTGCAAAATCCGAGCGCCACCCTCGCCCCGTCGAGGGGATAGACGGGCAAGAGATTGAAAAGTCCAAGCGCAAGATTTGCCCTAAGCAACCCCGCAGTCAGCGGATACGCGGCGGGAAAGAGCCACCAAAGCCCCAAGATCATCAGAGCTAAGAGGATGTTTGCAAGCGGTCCCGCAAGCCCTATCATCACGGACGACGCCCTGTCGAAGTTCTCGTCCGCGCTCATCATCGCCCCGTACGGCAACAGGACGAGTCGTTTTATAATAAAGCCCCGCGCCCTCGCGACGCACGCGTGCGCAAACTCGTGAAGGGCGAGAGCAAAAAGCGTCCACACGAGATCGAGCGCCTGTCCCGTCGCCGTCAAAGCGAACGCAAGCGCCCAAAACAGCGGATGGATCTTGAATTTCATTAGATTATGTGCCCCGATATCATTGCGCTGAGAGCGCCGAACACCGAAGTCGCCTTGAAAAGATTTGCGAACAAAAACCCCAACGACACGAAAACTCCTATCGCAACGGGGATTATCGCGACGTCGAGCGCGTCCAGCCCAAGCTTTTTCGCCCGCTTTTTCACGACGCGATTTTCGACGAAATTATTTTCGGAAATTTCCACGTCCAACTTTTTCGATTCATCATATTCCATAAGTCACCTCCCTTAAAGCTATGCGGGAGGGGAAAATTTTATTCTCAATATCTTTTGACGTCAAAGGTCGTGTCAAACTTCTTTATGTTGTTTGCAACGAGCGATATCTTCACGTCGTAGTCGCCGCTTAAGCTCTCGCCTATCTCGAGGGTGAGCTTGTCAAAGTCGAAATAGTCGAGCAAGAGCTTTTCTACGTCCCGCTTCAGCGCGGTGTAAAACCCC
>CANQAA010000033.1 GCA_947589395.1 uncultured Clostridia bacterium | reverse complement strand
CGCTTCGCGAGGTGAAATATGAGGACAAAAAGCAGCGTCCGCTCATGCTCATGCACATCGCGCCGTGCACGAACGCTTCAAGCTCCATCTCGGGCGATTCCTCGTGGATGCGGCGTATATCAAAAAGACTAAGCTCTCTTGCGAGCACCACTCTTGAAACGCCCAACTCCCAAAAGAACTTCACCGCTTCGGAGTTTTGCGTGTTCGCCTGCGTTGAGATGTGAATGGGAGTGGGAAAGGACCTTGCGAGTCTCAAAAGCCCCATATCCGACACGAGCACGCCGTCCGCTTTGACGTCCGCGAGAAAAGAAAAGACCTGTTTTGCCGTTTGCAGGTCGTCGTCCTTTGCATAGATGTTGGCGGCAAAGTACGCCTTTTTTCCAAGCTCGTGAGCACGCTTCACGCCCGCCGCTATCTCGTCTTTTGAAAAGTTGTCCGCGCCCGCGCGCAACGACAGATCCTTGCCGCCGAAATATACCGCGTCAGCGCCAAAATGAAAAGCTGTGTTGAGTTTTTTGAGGTTGCCCGCAGGCAGCAAGAGCTCGGGCATATCACTTCAAAAGCGGAATGGAAGCGAGATACATCACGTCGCTTCTGTCCTTTGCGTCGCCTTCGGCAAGCACGAAAGCCTTTGCCACGACGTGCCCGCCCGCGAGCGAGACGATGTCCTCAAGCCCCTTGAGACTGCCGCCCGTCGAGATGACGTCGTCCACGATCGCCACGCGCTTGTCACGAATGAGGTCCGCGTCGTGTTTTGAAAGATACAGCGTCTGCACGTTGCCTGTGGTGATGGAAGTCGCGCTTGTCTCGATGCCGTCCTGCATATAGAGTTTTTTGGACTTCCTGCACACCGCGTAGTAGCGCTGATCAAGCTCCCTCGCGACGACGTGCGCAAGCTGAAGTCCCTTTGACTCCGCCGTGATGACAACGTCCACGTCGAGGGGCAAGAGCCGCTTGGCGATCTCTTTGCCGCAATGCTCGGTGAGGGTGGAGTCCCCGTGCAGGTTGAAAAAGCATATCCTCACTCCGGAGGGCAGAGGGAGAATGGGTAGGTAAGCGGTGAATCCGCAAATGTCAACCGAAAAAGTTTCCATAAAAACACCTCGCAAGCATTATACATTATGCAAAAGAAAATAGCAAGAGAAGATCCCCAAAACAAAAAAGCTCTCGAGGAGCTTTTTTGAAAGTCGTTGGTTTACTTTTTGTTGATCACTTGCAATCGGAGGTATCGCTCTTATTGCCGTTCGTCTTGGATTTTGCGTTCTTCTTTTCGTCGCAATGGCAGTCAGAAGGCTGCTTTTTGTTGGATTGTTTGCCGGTTGAATTTGTTTTTGTCATAACATTCTCCTTTTTTTAGGCTGTTGCCTTTTTGATTTTAGTATTGGCAAAACGCTCTCTTTCATACCTTGCCAATCGAAAAATTTGTGATATAATAAGGCTATGGTCAACATAGGAAACAGTTGGGACGAGATCCTCAAGGAGGATTTTCAAAAGCCGAGTTATCTTAAGCTCAGGGAGTTTTTGAAAGCGGAGTATCGCTCGCACGTCATATATCCCGATATGCACGACATCTTCAACGCGCTAAAAGCCACGCCGTACGAGGACGTCAAGGTCGTCATTTTGGGGCAGGACCCCTATCACGGCGCAGGGCAGGCGCACGGCATGTGCTTTTCGGTGAAGCCGGGAGTGGAAGCCCCGCCGTCTCTTAAGAACATCTTCAAGGAGATAGAGGACGACGTCGGCGTCAAAAACACAAATCCGTACCTCGTAAATTGGGCAAAACAGGGGGTGCTTCTTTTGAACACCGTGCTCACCGTGAGGGAGGGACAGCCCAACTCCCACAAGGGCAAGGGCTGGGAGGAGCTCACCGACAGCATAATTTCGAAGCTGAACGCGCGAAAAAATCCCATCGTGTTTTTGCTTTGGGGAGGGAACGCTCGCTCGAAAAAGGCGCTTATAAGCTCTCCTCAACATCTCATTTTGGAGTGCCCGCATCCCTCGCCTCTCAGCGCGTACTATGGTTTTTTCGGATGCAAACACTTTTCAAAATGCAACGAGTTTTTGACAAAATGCGGGGTTAAACCCATCGATTGGCGCACTTGAAGCGTCGAATGTGATAAAAGGCGGAAAGCATATGGACGTTGAAAGAATAAATTATCTTGCCCGCAAGCAAAAAGCGGAGGGACTCACAAAAGAGGAAGAGGCGGAGCAAAAAAGACTGAGAAGGGAGTATATTGACAGCGTCGTGGGCAACTTGCGCGCGCAGCTCGACAACTCCTACGTTTTGGATGAAAACGGCAAAAAGAGTCCGCTCAAAAAGTAAAAAAGCAAAAAAAATCGGAGAAATTTTTGCAAAAACTTAGGAATTTTTCAAAATTTTAAGTATATATTAATAGGATCGGATTTTTCCGCCTACTCATGTGGAGGACGCTATGCAAGGGATCACGCCCGAATTTTTGGAGGAGCTCAAATATAAGTGCGATATAGTCGAAGTGATATCGCAATACGTCTCCTTGCAAAAAAAAGGCGGCAAATATTTTGGCAGTTGCCCCTTCCACAACGAAAAGACCGCCTCGTTTTGCGTGAACCAAAGCGAGGGATATTATCACTGCTTCGGCTGCGGAGCGAGCGGCGACGTCATCAAGTTCGTCTCCGAACAGGAGTCACTCTCGTTTTTGGACTCCGTGAAGTTGCTTGCGGGACGCGTTGGACTGCCTCTTCCCGAGATCAGGCTGGATCCTCACTACGAGGAGAAAAAGGAGAGGAGCGAGACGCTCAAGCAGCTCATGCGCGACGCCGCGAGGTTTTATCGCAACAACCTACTTGACGAGCAAAAAGGCAAGGAAGCGAGGGAATATCTCTTGTCGAGGGGCATCGACGACGAGGTGTCGAAGCGCTACGGGCTTGGCGTGTCGCTTGACTATGACGGGCTCGTGGGGTATCTGAGGCGAAAAGGCTACAAGCTCGACGAGCTGAGGGACGCGGGCATGATAGCCGACGTTTCCAATCCGTCCGACGCGTTTGGCAACCGCGTGATCGTGCCCATATTCAACGGAATGAACGAGGTCGTGGCATTCGGAGGGCGAGTTTTTCACGGCGAGGGAAAGGAGATCGCAAAGTATAAAAACTCCACCAACACGACGCTTTTTGACAAGGGGCGGACGGTCTACGGAGCAAGCAAAGTCAAAGAAGACAGGCGCGCGGGCAAGCAATATGACAAGCTCATTCTCGTCGAGGGCTACATGGACGTCATCGCGCTTGGCGCAAACGGAGTCCAAAACGCCGTAGCGTGCATGGGCACCGCTCTCACGGAGTGGCAGGCGAGGGAGCTGAAACGCCTCACGACGGGGCTTTTTGTCTGCTACGACGGCGACGGCGCGGGGAAAAAAGCCACGCTTCACAACGTGGACATCTTGTTGAAGGCGGGGCTGGACGTTTTGGTCGTCTCGCTTGACGACGGCAAAGATCCGGACGAGACCGTGAGACAGGACGGCGTCGAGGCGTTTGAAAAAAAGCTCGAAGAGGCGGTTCCCGTCACTCAATACAAGCTCGATCGCGCCGAGAGCGAATGCGACATGTCCACTCTCGACGGCAGAAGCAAGTATGTGAGCAGGGCGATAGGCGTCCTTAGGACGACAGACGTATCCGAGCAGGCGGCGTATCTTCCGTACGTTGCGGAAAGGCTCAAGGGCAAGTGGAACATGGCGGCGCTTGAAAAAAAGCTCGAAGAGGCGACGCGCATGCCCAAAGAGGCGCAGACAGAAGAGGCGAGAGAGCTCGACCCAAAGGCGACGAGGGCGGAGAGGATAGTGTTGTTTTCCCTTCTCAAAAACCTCGATTTTGCCGACAAGAGCTATCTCGATCCCGAGTGGTTCGGGGAGGGTTCGCGCAAAGAAATTGCGACCTGCATTAAGTTTAACGCACAAAATGTCAACGTGGGAAGCGTTATGTCCTATGTGGACGACAGCGAGGAGATCTCAAAGATCCTTGCGGTCGAAAAAGACGAGTTCAAATCCGGCGACGCGAAACTCAGCTACGACGCGTCGATCATGTATCTTGCAAACAACAGTCTGTCAAAGAGGATAGACGAGCTCAAAAAAAGAGCGGGGTCGCTCGGCGGGGAGGAGTTCCGCGAGGCGGCGAGGGAACTATCCGAATTGATAGCAAAACTCAAATCGAAAAATTTATCGGACAAATTGTAATTAGGAGGAATGATGGACAGAGACCAACTACTGAAAAACGAAACCGAAAAGATCATAGCGTCGGTGAAGGGCAAAGGCTCGATATCCGAAGACGAGCTCATGTCGAGGCTCGAGCATCTCAAAGCGACTGCAGAGGACATGGAAGTCGTGTTTGACGCGCTCAAAGCCGCAAATATCAAGGTGGAGGACAACGTCGAAGAGGACAACATCGAGCTTGACAAAATGATAGACAGCACTCTCGACGACTCCGTCAAGATCTACCTTAAGGAGATAGGCAAAGTGCCCCTTCTCACGGCGGAGCAGGAGATAGGGCTCGCAAAGCGCATGGAAGAGGGCGACGAGGAAGCGAAGAGGATATTGAGCGAGGCAAACCTCAGGCTCGTCGTTTCCATCGCAAAGCGCTACGTCGGGCGCGGGATGCAATTTTTGGACCTCATTCAGGAGGGCAATCTCGGCTTGATGAAGGCGGTCGAGAAGTTTGACTACACAAAGGGCTTCAAGTTTTCGACCTACGCCACTTGGTGGATAAGACAGGCGATAACAAGAGCCATCGCAGATCAGGCGAGGACGATTCGCATCCCCGTACATATGGTCGAGACCATCAACAAGCAGGTGAGAGCGACGAGGCACTTGCTTCAACAGCTCGGCAGAGAGCCCTCGCCCGAAGAGATAGCGGAATATCTCGGCGTGTCTGAGGAAAAAGTGCGCGAGATCCAAAAGATCGCGCAAGACCCCGTGTCCCTCGAAACGCCCATCGGCGAGGAAGAGGACAGCCACTTGGGAGACTTCATCGAGGACAACACCGCGCAGTCCCCAAGCGACGTCGCAGAGAGCAACATGCTCAAAGAGCAACTCATTCAGGTGCTCAACACCCTCACCCCGCGCGAGGAAAAGGTGCTGAGGCTGAGATACGGCCTCGACGACAGCCATCCCCGCACCCTCGAGGAAGTGGGCAAGGAGTTTAACGTCACAAGAGAGCGTATCCGTCAGATAGAGGCGAAGGCGCTAAGAAAGCTCCGTCACCCGCACAGGATCAAAAAACTCAAGGACTTCGACTGATGCCGATACGCCTTGACGAAAGATTGTCGTATATCGCCTCTTTGATCGGCGGCGGCAGCGCCGCCGACGTGGGGTGCGATCACGGAAAGCTCGCGTACTTCCTCTTGAGCACGGAAAAGGTCTCGAAGATGATCGCGACGGATATCAGCGAAAACAGCCTGCAAAAGGCGATATCTCTCGCGCGCGAAAACGGAGCGGAGATAGATTTTCGCGTGGGGGACGGACTGAAGCCGCTGAAGAGCGGCGAGGTGGACTGCGTCATCATCGCGGGGCTGGGCGGAGACGTCATAGAGGGCATTCTCGACGCGGCGCTCAAGGAGGGCAAGACCTTTGAAAACTTCGTCATCTCCTCCAACACGCACCCCGAAAAGGTCCGCCTCGCGCTTTTAAGATGCGGGCACGCCATAGTTTTTGACAGGCTCGTGAAGTGCGCGGGAAAACTTTACAGCGTTATAAAGAGCGAGCGAAGCGAAATTCCTCAAAGCCTCGACGAGTGCGAGATCTTGTTCGGCGTGGGGTTTGAGAGCGACGAGCTGCAGCTCGCAAGGATAAAAGAAGAGCTTGCATTTCAGACGGAGCTCAAAAAAAACAATCCCGGAAACGAGAAGATCTCAAAGCGTGTAGAGCTTCTTGAAAATGCGCTCAAACATCAAAATCGGAGGTTTATGCAATGAAAATCGACGCTTTAATAGGCGAACTTGAAAAATTTGCGCCAAAAAGTCTCGCGGAAGAATTTGACAGAGTGGGGCTCATGGTGGGCGGAGGCGAGCGGGAGTGCACGGGCGTCATGCTTGCTCTCGACTTAACGGACAAGGTCATCGACGAGGCGATAAGCGCAGGCGCAAATCTCATCGTCACACATCATCCGTACATCTGGGATCCGATGAAAAACATAGACTTTTCGACGATTCAGGGCAGGCAGATAAAGGCGTTGATCGAAAACGGAATAACGGTCTATTCCATGCACACAAATCTCGACAAAGCGGAGCAAGGGCTCAACGTCACGCTCGCAAAGGCTTTGGGGAAGAACGTTCGTCGCGACGAAGAGGGCGTGGGAGCTATCTTCGAGGTGGACGAGAGCCTCTCTTCGCTTGCAAAACGGACGGCGAGGCTCCTTGACGACGACACGGTCAAGTTCGTGGGAGAGGACAGGCGCGTGAGGGTCGCCTACGTCGTGACGGGAAGCGGCGGGAGCGAGTTTGACAGGGCGTTTTCAGTTGCGGACGTCTTTCTCACGGGGGAGCTCAAGCACCATCAATATCTCGACGCGATCGCGCGCGGGAAGGCGCTCATCGAGTTTTCCCATTATTATAGCGAGATCATCATGCAAGATATTCTCGAAAGGGCGCTGAGCTCTACGGGAGTGAAAATATTCAAGGCACAGGGGAATTGCCCCTTCAGGAGGTATGACAAATGAATTTTGACAAATTGCTCGAATATCAGTCGCTTGACGCGGAGCTGATGAAGTTGGACGCCGAAGTCAAGCGCAGCGACGAGGCAAAGCGTTACGCACAAGCCGTAGCGCGCAGAAACGAAGCGAGCGAAAAATATACCAAGCTCACGCAGGACGCAAACGACCTGCTCGGCGCTTTTTCCGTCATCAGAAAGAAGTTGGATGGCTTGAAGGAGGAGCTCGACGGCTTTGACGGCATACTCGACGACGTGCAGGACTCGCAGGAAGCGGAGCACTATCTCAAGCTCGTCAACGCCATCTCCGTTCAGCTTGCGGCTGTCGAAAAGGAGGCGGCGCAGATCGCAAGCAAAATCGACAAGGTCACGTCGGAGGCGTCAAAGGTCTGGGAGCAGGGCGTTCAGGCGCAGCGCGAGGTCAAAACCGTCAAGGTGGATTACGAGCGCAAGGTCGCGACCCTTCAGCCCGAAGCGGACAAGCTCAAGGCAAAGCTAAGCGAGATCGCAAAGGAAGTGCCGCCGCAATTTCTCAAAACTTATGCGGCGATCAAGGCGGCAAAAAAACTCCCCGCCTTCGTCGCATATCCAAACGGCAACAACTACGGCTATTGTTCGCGCTGCTCGGTGGAGCTTGCAAGCGACACCAAAGCCAAACTCAAAAATCCCGGCGACTACGCGGAGTGTCCGGATTGCAGACGCATTCTGTTCATTCCCGAAAAATAAAAACATATCGATATAGCGACAGGATACACAAAAAGGAGAGAGAAAATGAACAACTATTTCAACGATCCCGACGTCTACGAGGTGAACGCCGTGCGCGTGAAGGGCGCGGGCTTCCCAAAGGGAAAGGGCAGGACGGAGTGCTTAAACGGCGAGTGGGACTTCAAATATTACGTCTCGACCACGCTTCTCGAGCTCGACGCGGGCGGCTGGGACAAAATTTCCGTCCCCTCAAACTGGCAGATCAAGGGCTACGGACAGCCCATTTATACCAACATTACATATCCCTATCCCATCTCAACGAAGGGCAAGCCGCACATCAAGGAGAGCGAAAACCCCTGCGGCGTGTACAGGCGCAACTTCACGGTGGACAGTCTCGACTTTGACATCCACGTCAACTTTTGCGCAAACAGCGGCGCGCAGCTCTTTGTCAACGGCGAGGAAGTGGGCTACAGTGAGGACACGTTCGACTATCAGGAGTACGACATAACAAAATACGTCCATGTGGGCGAAAACGAGCTCAAGATCGTCGTCTATCGCTACACGACGGGCAGCTACCTCGAGGATCAGGACATGTGGCGGCTCTCCGGTCTCTTCAGGGACGTCACCCTCATCTATCTTCCCAAAAAGCGCATAGAGGACATCTATGCCCGCGCGGAATTTTCAGACGACTTCAAAAAGGCGAAACTTCTCGTCGACGTCGAGCTCAACTTCGACGGCGAGGTCGCCCTCGCGCTTTCGGACAAGGGCAAGACCGTGCTCTCCCTCAAACAGACCTCAAACGGCAAGCTCGCTCACTTTGAGGCGGACGTGGACTCCCCCGAACTTTGGAGTTCGGAAAATCCGTACCTGTATTTGATTTCAGCGTCACTATTTGACGGGACGGGGGAGCTTGACAGGCGCGAGATCCGCTTTGGATTCAGAGAGGTCAAGATAGTCCCGATGATAGACGGCAAAGAGCCGTACATAACCCTCAACGGGCAAAAGCTCAAGATAAGGGGCGTCAACCGGCACGAGTTTCATCCCAACTTCGGTCATGCCGTGCCTATGGAGTACACAAAGGCGGACCTTCTTCTGCTCAAGCGCAACAACATCAACAGCGTGCGCACGAGCCACTATCCCAACAGCCGCTTCTTCTACGATCTTTGCGACGAGCTCGGCATCATGGTCATGAGCGAAAACAACCTTGAAACGCACGGTCTCGCCACCCGCGTGCCCCGCTCATCCAAGCGTTGGACGGAGCAGGTGTGCTGGCGCATGCAAAAGATGGTCCGCTCATATCGCAATCATCCGTGCGTCCTGTTTTGGTCGCTCGGCAACGAGAGCGGCAACGGCAAGGCGTTCGCGGCGATGAAGGAAGCCGCCCTCAAACTTGACTCGACTCGCCCCATCCACTACGAGCCGGACGCGTATATAAAAGTTTCCGACATCATGAGCGAGATGTACACAAAAGAGGAGCAAATGGAAGAGATCGCCCTCAACAAGTGCCACATTCACAGCATGGCGCTTTGGGCGCCGCTCGGGCATCTGCTCACCCCGCGCATGTACAAGGACAAGCCCTTCATCCAGTGCGAGTACGCGCATTGCATGGGCAACAGTCTCGGCAACTTCGACGACTATTGGAAGCACTTCCGCGCCCACGACAGGCTTTGCGGCGGCTACATATGGGACTTTGCCGATCAAAGCATCAAGCGCACGACGTCCGACGGCAAGATTGAGTATACCTACGGCGGCGATTGGGGGGACAAGCCCAACGACGGCACTTTCGCCTTCAATGGCATCCTCCGCGCGGACAGGACGCCAAATCCCGCCTTCTACGAGGTCCGCAAGGTCTATCAGCAAGTTCAAATTGCCTTGAAAGACAACAAACTCCAACTCAAAAACGAGTTTATGTTCACCTCTCTCGACAAGTTCGAGCTGAGACTCGAGGTTGAAAAGGACGGCAAACAAATTTGCGCCGCCAAACTTGACTTGCCTCCCGTTGCGCCGGCTTCCGTCGGCGAGGTCGAGCTCCCCTTCGAGCTCCCCGAAGGCGACAACGTCTATCTCAACGCCTACGTTTTGTCAAAAGAGCCCTTCGACGTGTTCGAGCAAGGTCACGTTTTTGCCGAAGAGCAGATCGAAATTGCTCCCGCGAACAAAAAACCCTTCGTCGTCGCAAAGGACAAGACCGTCTTCAAAGAGGACGGCGCGATCCTGCTTGAAAACGGCGCTATGTCCGCAAAAGTGGATATGAGCAGCGGCTTCATCGTCTCCCTCAAAGTCGGCGGGGAAGAGAAGCTCTCCTCGCCCATACGCCCCAACTTCTGGCGCGCCATCACGGACAACGACCTTACCCCGCAAGTGCCGCCCATCGCGCAAAAGATACTCGGCAAGCAGCACTTCAGCTCCGTCGCCAAAAAATTGTATAAGTCAAACATGGTCATCGACGAACACAAGGTCGAAATCGAGTGGTCCTGCGCCCCGCAATTCTCCACCCTCCGCACCGTCTACGAGATGGGCGAGGAAGGCTTGCGCATTTATATGAAGGTCAAAAACACTTGGTTCAGCATGCCGCGCTACGGCTTCCGCATGGGGCTCACCTCCGCTCCCGCCGTTGAGTTTTTCGGACGCGGTCCTCACGAGAACTATTGCGACCGCAAAGCCTCCGCAAAGGTCGGACGCTATAGCGGCAGCATATCCGACTTCGAGCACGACTACCTCGTCCCGCAAGAAAACGGCAATCACTGCGACACGCGCTACGTCAACGTCAACGGCCTCATTTTCGACGCGGAGACCACCTTCGAGTTCAGCCTGCACGACTACACTCAGGAAGCGCTCGAGGCGGCGACCCATGCGCACGAGCTCGAACACGGCGCGGCAGTGGAGCTCTATATCGACGGCATGCAACGCGGCGTCGGCGGCGATGTTCCCGCCCTTGCGTGCACCAAAAAGCAATACAAGCCCCTTCCCGGCAAGTTACACACCCTGTCCTTCGTCATCAAACCCAAACTTTGAAAGTTTGACAACGAAAGCGCGAGATAGACTGCAGCTTGAGATAAGTTGCCGTTTGCTCGCGCGATAGGATTGAGCGGATAATAAAATAATAAACACATTTTTATTGGATATATAAGGAGGGAAATATGGCAAAGGCAAACAAACTTGTCCTCAAATTTTGGGACAACGTCAAAAAGAACGACGACGCGCGCATTGCGGCGCAACCCGAGCCGGGCTATGACGAGGCGGTCAGAGACATCCGCTACATCGAGGACGATCACCGTCTGCACACGCTCAGCGTTTTCAGTCCGAAGGGCAGCAGCGGCAAGCTCCCCGTCATTTTCGACGTGCACGGCGGAGGCTGGTACGCAGGAGACAAGGAACTCAACGAATATTATTGTCGCGCGCTCACGAGATACGGCTTCAAAGTGGTGGACGTCAGCTATCGCCTTTCGCCCGAAGTTGACATATTCGGGCAGATAAGCGACGTTTTTGACGCGTTAAACTATGTTTTCGCGCACAGTGAGGAGCTTGGGCTGGACATGGACAACTTCTTCCTCACCGGCGACAGCGCCGGCGGACACATCGTCGGGCTCATGGTCAACGTCGTGCTCAGCGAGGAGCTCAAGCGCGCCTTCGGGGTGGACACAAAGGTCAAAATCAAGGGCGCATGCCTCACCTGTCCCGCTTCAGATCCGCTGAACCTCGTGCCGTTTCCAAAGAGCCTCATGAAGTTTTACTTCAACCCCGTCTTTGGCAAGGGCTACCTCAAAAACGACAAGATCAAGTATATGAGTTATTTCAACGTGCTCTCAAAGGACGTCTGCCCGATGTTTTTCATCACCTGCAACGGCGACTTTTTGAAGTCCCAAACCCTCAAAGCGTACGAGGCGACCAAAAAGCAGGGCACAAAGGTTGGGCTGTTCTTCCTTGAAAAGCCCTACGAGAAGGAGCACAAGCTCGCCCACGTCTTCAACATTTTGCACTGGGAGTGGGACGAAGCCGAAGCCGCCAACCGCGCCATGTGCGACTTTTTCAAATCCATCTGACATAAGCGAGTTCGGGGCGCGGCGTATGCCGCGCCCCGAACGCCGAAAGCGTCGAAAAAGATATTGTTTTGTCGAATTTTGCGTTTTTTTGACCGATTATAAAAATTTTTTACAATTCTCGATTTTTATGATATAGAGGTGAAATTTATGAAAAAGGTTCGCATTTTTCTGGTTTCGCCCCTGCTGTTACTCTCCTTTGCTCTTTTACTTTGCGCCTGCAAACGGCAAGCAACAAACCGCCCCTCTCGATCCTGTCGTCAAAACCGTCACATATCACTATAAAAACGCCACAGAGAATTGCACGCGGCAACAAGAAGATATCGTGGAGAGCGCCCTAAGCGATCTGCACTTGGTCGTGCCCAAAAGAGAGCATTGCGTTTTCAAGGGGTGGTATGCGGACGATAAGTATTCGTTTCAAGTCACCGATGAAAGCGGCGCCGTCATCATAAGTCAGAAGCAATTTTTGTACGATTGCGGCAGATCTCTATATGCAAAGTGGGAAAGCGAGAACACGAACGTGATAAACGTGCTTATGGTTTATGTGACCAAATATGAGACGGACGTAAAAAACTGGTTCAATTACGTCGAACATATAAGTTATTCCATGACAAAAACGGAGAGGCAAATATGTGAGATATTGACGAAAAAGGTGGGCGAATGGCTCAACGATCTGGGCGTTGCCACCTTCAACGTCGAATCGTATTTTTTGAAAGACCCGCTTCTTCCCGATGAAATAATTTCACAGGGAGGATCTGATCGCTACGTCAGCATGGACGCAAGCAACATTTCCGAGCTGCAAGGTAAGTTGGACGACTATCAAAGCGTACTCTTATCGGCAAGCCTCAAAGATAAAGACATAAATTACTATGATTTTATTTCAAGTGAGTATTTTACATTAACGCACAGAGACGGGCATGTGGGGGCGAAATATGCTTTCAGGTTTTTGGACGCAGTGTGGGAGCCATTAACGAGAATCAATAAGCCGCTCACTGATCTGTTGGATGAGAGCGATAAACGTTGGGACGATATATTGTCGTATTACATACGAGACTACATCAACACCGTTCAATTGAGATACAATCATAACGACTTTGATGACGTTTTCAATGCATACACAAGTGACAACGCTCCTACGCCAAATCTCAGCGCGTTGGAAATTTGCAGATTGTTTATGCTCGATCAATCCTATGTGGACGGCAAAAAGAAGGGCCTGCCATATGAAGTGTGGTCGGGGGAAACATTGAAATTGAATTACAAGAGCTCTGCAGGCGGATATACGTCGCTTGTCGAAAGCGGAACATATTTTACTTTTAGCGAAGAGGCAGATGTTTTAAGCAAGGACGCAAAATGTTTTCCGGATATCCTTATGTATGCATTCGTTGGGGATGACGCAGCTGAGGTACAGGCCGTTCCCATGCCGGGATACGAGTTTGTTATGTGGTCCGATGGTGTTGAAACGGCAATTAGACATGACTTGAATGTGCGACATAATATCACCGTCTATGCAATATTTAGAGAAAAACAGTAATAAAAGGAGGTAGCAAAAAAATGAAAGAAAAGTTGAGCAATAAGTTTAATTGCATAATAATCATGGCGATTATAATATGTGCGATTGCTCTTTTGACGGTTTGCTTCACCGTTGATAAAAACAGCGATGTGGCAGACGCGCTTTATTCGACAGAGCTTGAAGAGTACACCTTTACACTCATTTCGGACGACGCGGGCAATCAATCGTATCAAGTGGCATTGCGCGCAGCGAGAAAGCCTTCCGTTGAGATGGCGATAATTCCGAACGTTTACAACGGACTTCCTGTGACAGAGGTGCAAAATAAAATCAAATAAAACAGCTTAACTGTATATTACACGACGGACGGGGAGGGGAACGCCTCCCCGTTTTTGGGCGGGAATAAAATTCAGCATGAAAAAAAGCCCTCGCGATTTGATGTTGCGGGGACTTTTTGATTTCAGGCGAATGGCTCAACGAATAAGGAAGAGCATGTTGCCGCTGGCTCAACTAATATTTAAGAGCAGACCGCCGCTTGCTCGACGAACGATGAAGAGCGGACATTGATCGCTCAATGCACGGAGAAGAGCAGGTCGCCGTAGCTCGGCATGGGCCAGAAACTCTTTGCGGTGTTGAGTTCAAGCTCGTCGCAGGTGGCGCGAAGCGCTTCCATTGCGGGGATGACTTCGTTTTTGTAGCACAAGCCTCCCTCGATATTTTCGCCAAGCAGGTGCGCTTTTTCAAGTGCTTTTTCAAGCACGGCGACGTTCTTTCTTGCCGTGTGAAGGAGCGTCGTCAACTTTCTTATTATTTCCTTTTCGTCGTCTGCGCTCACGCCTACGGCGATGGAGCTTTGCGCTGTCTTTGCGACCTCGCCCTTATACGCGATGACGGAAGGCAAAATTTCCATTGTAGCCATATCCAGCATGGTCATTGCCTCTATGCTCAAAAGGCGGCAATAGTTTTCGATGTATATCTCCTGACGGCTTCTGAGCTCCGCTTCGGTGAACACGCCCTGATGAGTGAAGAGGTCTACGTTCTTTTTGGAGGTGAGATAGGGCATCGCGTCTATCGTGGTGGGCAAGTTGAGCAGTCCTCTGCGCTTTGCCTCCTGCACCCACTCGGCAGAGTAGTTGTTGCCGTTGAAGATGATCCTGCCGTGCTCGTTCATCACGCGCTTGATGATGGCGGTGATGCCCGCGTTGAAGTCTTCGGCTTTTTCAAGCTCGTCCGCGAATTTTTCGAACTGTTCCGCCATGATCGTGTTGAGCACGACGTTGACCGTCGTGATGGACTGCGCGGAGCCCGGCATGCGGAATTCGAACTTATTCCCTGTGAAAGCGAACGGTGAAGTGCGGTTTCTGTCGGCAGAGTCCATTGCGAACTTGGGCAAAACGTGCACGCCTATCTGCACTTCGCACTTCGCGCGACTTGAATATGACCTGCCGTCCGCGATCGCCTGAAGTATGCCGGTGATCTCGTCGCCGAGATACATGCTCACGATCGCAGGGGGCGCTTCGTTCGCTCCCAAGCGGTGATCGTTGCCCGCCGACGCGACGGACAGTCTCAAAAGGTCCTGATGCTCGTCCACAGCCGCCACGACCGCCGCCACGATGAGCAAAAATTGCGCGTTGTCCTGAGGGCTCTTGCCCGGCTCGAACAGGTTGTGCCCGAAGTTTGTCGAGAGCGACCAGTTGTTGTGTTTGCCGCTGCCGTTCACCCCCGCGAAGGGCTTTTCGTGCAACAGGCAGGTCATGCCGTACTTCGAGGCGACCTTTTTCATGATCTCCATCGTGAGCTGGTTTTGATCGGACGCCACGTTGACGGTGGTGTAGATGGGCGCGAATTCATGTTGCGCGGGCGCGACCTCGTTGTGCTTTGTCTTGGCGAGGATGCCGAGTTTCCAAAGTTCCTCGTCAAGCTCCTTCATATAGCGCACCACGCGGGATTTGATCGCGCCGAAATAGTGATCCTCAAGCTCCTGTCCCTTGGGAGGGCGCGCGCCGAACAGCGTTCTGCCCGTGTAAAACAAGTCCTTGCGTTTGAGATATACGTTTGTGTCCACAAGGAAATATTCCTGCTCGGGACCGACAGTCATGTTGAGGCGCTCCGTCTTTCTGCCGAATAGGCGCAGCAGGCGCAATCCCTGCTTGTTTACGGCTTCCATGGAGCGCAAAAGAGGAGTCTTTTTGTCGAGCGCGTCGCCGTTGTAGGAGCAAAACGCGGTGGGG
>CANQAA010000032.1 GCA_947589395.1 uncultured Clostridia bacterium | reverse complement strand
ACGGCTCGCCGCAAGCGAACTCTTCGCCTAAGGCGATCGCCGCTCCGTTGCCAGTCATCTCGGGCTGGGTGACGAAGGATATTTTCATGTTGAAACGAGCGTTTGCAAGCTTTAGTTCGCTTGTTTTGTGCTTTGAGACGAGCGAAGCGTTGAGCTTTTCATCCTCTTCGAACAGCCTCTCAAACGCCTGCCGTTTGCGCTCGGACAGGATGATGAGGACTTCCTCTATCCCGCTTTCTTCCGCCTCCTTGAGTATATAAAAAAGCGCGGGCGTGTCCACGATGGGAAACAGCTCCTTTGCGACCGCTCTTGTGGCGGGCAAAAACCTCGTTCCAAACCCCGCGCAGGGGATCATAGCTTTTTTGACTTTCATATCTCCCTCCTCAATGCTAATCTATGCAAAATCGGGCAAGAAGTATAATATTATCTATATATTATCACAATCTGCGCGCGCTTACAAGAGTAACGCTTCAAAAAATTTTATTATGCGATCTGCAAGTTTTTCGTCAACTGCGAAGGTTTTATTATTGTCAAAACGCCCCGCTCCAGATAGAGTCGCTCTATATTGCATGACGAACAACGAGGTTTTTTCGAGCAAAGACCGCTTGTGGAAAAATTAAATCGCAACAAACAACGCAAGTTTTGGGGCAAAAACCGCTTATGAAAAACTTCAAACGCAACGAACAACGGGGCATGCAATACGCGCTTGCGGAAAACTTCGGCGCAAAAATAATTCGAATTTTGTCGAAACGAAACGCCTTGCCTGTTCAAAAACGAAGTGACTTCGGGCTCAAAAGCAAACAATGTACCGGCTCAAAAACAAAATAACTTCCCGTCTCAAAAAGTCTGAAAAATGTAAGCCTGATATAAAAAATGCTGCCCTGCAAGAGCTTGCAAGGCAGCGAAAAACTCAATGCATGTCTCACTTTTCGTATCCGTGAGGGTGAGTGGAGTGCCACTTCCAGGCGGATGAGATTATGCTCTCGAGACTGTCGTAGCGAGGCTTCCAACCGAGCTCGCGCTTTATCTTTTCAGATGAGGCGACGAGGGTCGCGGGGTCTCCGGGACGGCGAGGTTCTATCGCGCGCTTTATCTTTATGCCGGTCACGCGCTCGGTCACGTCGATGACCTCTTTGACGGAAAAGCCGTTGCCGTTGCCGAGATTGTAGTGGGTGGACCTTCCTCCCGCCTTGAGGTAGTCAAGCGCTCTGATGTGCGCGTCCGCAAGGTCGGTGATGTGGATGTAGTCCCTTATGCAAGTGCCGTCGGGGGTGGGATAGTCCTCGTCGAAGATGCCGATGTGATCCCTCGTGCCGTTTGCGACCTGCAATATGATGGGGATGAGATGGGTCTCGGGGTTGTGCGCCTCGCCTATCTCGCCGCTTGCATGCGCGCCCGCCGCGTTGAAGTATCTGAGAGCGACATATTTTAGCCCGTACGCCTTGTCGTAATCTTGCATGAACTGCTCCATCATGAGCTTTGTCTGCCCGTACACGCTCGTGGGACGCTGAGGGCTCTCCTCCGTGATGAGTCCCTCGCCCGTGTCGCCGTAGGTCGCGGCTGAGGACGAGAACACGAGATATTTCACGCCTTCCTTAGTCATCGCGTCGAGCAGCGAGAGCGTGCCCGCCACGTTGTTGTGATAGTATTTTGCGGGGTTTGACATGCTCTCCCCCACAAGCGAATATGCCGCGAAATGTATGACGCTGTCAACATTATACTTTCTTATCGTGCTTCTTAACAGTTCGACGTCAAAGATGTCGCCCTTTATAAACGGAACTCCTTCCGCTATTGACTCGACGTGTCCCGTCGAAAGATTGTCGTAGACCACGACGTCGATGTTGCGCTCTTTGAGTTCTCTCACGCAGTGCGATCCTATATAGCCTGCTCCACCGGTTACAAGTATCATAAAAACTCCTTCGCCTTGCGGCTGTCAATTTATTATATTATAAACTTTTACCGCTTGTAATGCAAGCTAAAAATGTATATAATATCTTTGTGGACAAAACAATTTTGCATTGCGATCTCAACAATTTTTACGCTTCCGTAGAGCAAAAATTGCATCCGGAGTTTGACGGACTGCCGCTTGCCGTATGCGGCGATCCAAAACTTCGTCACGGCATCGTGCTTGCAAAAAACCAGCTCGCAAAAAAGGCGGGCGTGAAAACGGGCGAGGCGATATGGCTTTCAAAAAGGAAGTGCCCGAACATCGTTTTTGTCACTCCGCACTACGACGAATACGTCAAATACTCAAAGCAGGTCTTCAATATCTATCTCAACTATACCGATCTTGTCGAGAGCTTCGGCATAGACGAATGCTGGCTTGACGTGACCGCTTCGCAAAAACTTTTCGGGGACGGCAAGATCATCGCGGATGAGCTAAGAGCCCGCGTCAAGCGAGAGACGGGGCTGACCATCTCTGTCGGCGTGTCCTTCACAAAGACGCTTGCAAAGCTCGGCAGCGACTTGAAAAAGCCCGACGCCACCACAGTTTTAATGAGGGAGGACTACCTCGCAAAAATCGGCGATATGTCCCCGAGCGAACTCATCATGATCGGAGACAGGACCATGAAAAAGCTGAGTGACTTAAACGTCCACACAATTCGCGATCTCGCAAACGCCGACGTGAAAATGCTCGAGGATCACTTTGGGATCATTGCAAAGAACATGGTCAACGCGGCGCGCGGCGTGGGAGACGACGAGGTCAAACGCTTTGACGCCGTCAGAATTCCAAAGAGCGTCTCAAACGGCACGACCACCCCTCGCAACATCGAGGATCTCGAAGAGGCGAAGATAGTCATATACTCTCTTTCCGAGCTCGTCGCAAACAGGCTGAGAAGCTACAACCTCGTGGCTGAGGGCGTCGCTCTCTCCATCAAAAACCCCGCTCTGAATTGGAAGTCCAAGCAGACTCCCCTCGTCGAACCGAGCTCGAACGCGACGGACATTGCCGAAGCGGCGATAAAGCTCTTGACGGAAATTCACAGCTTCAACGAGCCCCTTCGCGCCGTCACCGTAGCCGCAATACGTCTAAGCGACAGTTCTCACTTTCAGCTTAGTCTTTTCAGCGCAGGCATAGAAAAGGAAAACAAACTCGAAAAGAGCGTGGACTCGCTCCGCTCCAAATACGGCTACAACGTGCTAAAGCGCGGCATCACGCTTGAAAACGACCTCACCCTCAACCTTCACGAGGACGACGACTTCCGCCCCTTCCATCAATCAAAGACGACTTGAGCAAATCACACTTATCGTGTTTTATTTCGCCATATTTGAGCAATAACAGCGCTATAAAAGCTACCGTAGTACACTTTTCGTGTTGCACAATGTAAAATATCGTCAAAATATAAAAATCACACGACGCGCGTATTTTGTCGATTTATGTCAAAGTTAATTTATTCGGTTTACTTAAATCTCAATTTGCTTTATAATAAATTTGTATGCGCTTAAATCAATATATAATTATATTGTATAAGGTATATATAAATTGATAAAAGGAAATCTCGCCTATGAGTGTTGTGGAAATCTTTGAGAGGTTGCTCGGGTTGCTTGCGGGCGTCGGCGTATTTCTTATTGCGATAAAGATCATCAGCAACAACCTCGAGTCCGTTGGAGGCAATCGTCTTAGAGCGCTCTTCAACAAAACCTCAAAGAGCAATATGCTCGGCATTGGGATCGGCACTGCCGCGACCGCGCTCATTCAAAGCTCGGGAGCGACGTCGGTCATGGCGATAGGCTTTGTGTCGGCGGGGGTCATGAGTCTGACTCAAGCGTGCGCGATCGTGCTCGGCGCAAACGTGGGAACCACGATCACCGGACAGATCGTCGCGATAGGTCTTCTCGGAGGCGGGGACGCCACGATATCCGTGTCGGTCATCCTCGCCGCGCTTGCGGGGATCGGCGCGCTCATGATGTACTTTGCAAAAAACGATACGCTAAAACGCGTGGGCAGTCTGCTTGCTGGGTTCGGACTTTTGTTTGTGGGACTCTCCGCGATGAGCGGCTCGATGGAAGCGTTTGCAAGCGTAAACGCGGTCAAGCGCTTTATCGCCGCTATCAACTTTCCCGGATATTCGGTGGTGCTGATTTTGGTCGGCATACTTCTCACCGCTCTCATTCAATCCTCTTCCGTCACGACGTCCATCGCGATCACGATGTACGTCTCGGGGCTGCTCGAGCTCAATCAAGGCATATTCTTGATATTAGGCTCAAACATCGGCGCGTGCGTGGTGGCGATGCTCGCCTGCATCGGGGCGTCCAAAAACGCAAAGCGCGTGGCGCTCTTTCACGTCCTCACAAACGTGCTGAGGGTGGTCTTGTTTTTGATAATCGTTGAGATCATCACCGCCGCGACGGGAGGAAAGATCACTGTGGGCTATCTCTTTGAAAGGCTGTTCCCGCACGCGAAGCCCTTGCAACTTTCAATGTTCCACACGCTGTTCAACGTGGTGACAGTGCTCATGCTCGAGCCGCTCATCGGCGCGTTCGTCAAACTGTGCACGAAGATATTGCCCGACAAGCCCGAAGACAAGGACAAGGCGAGAGGAAGCGGCAACAGGTTCTATTATATCGACGAGCACATGCTCAAGACCCCGCCTATCGCCGTGCAGCAGACCAAAAACGAGATCGTCAACATGGCGGAGATCGCAATGCGCAACTTCGCCCTCGCGTGCGACATGATCTGCACTCTCGACAACTCCCAACTCGACGCCTTCAGGCGCAACGAGGAGGAACTCAACTATCTCAACAAAGAGATCGTGCACTTCGTCGTTCAACTCTCAAAGCTCGAGATGAGCGAGGCGGACCATAGATACTTAAGCTCCGCCTTCCACACAGTAACCGACCTTGAAAGAATAGGCGACTACGCGGAAAACATCACGGAATACGCGGACAGGCTGAACAGCAATCACGAGCTATTCAGCGACGACGCGATCGCGGAGATACGCAAAATGCAGTCCCTCATCGAGGATCTGTATCAAAAGGTCATGAAGGCGTACGTCCACGTCGACTTCAACATGCTAAGAGAGGCGGAGGTCATCGAGGACAGCATCGACGACTTCACTCAGCTCATGGCGGACAACCACATCAAGCGTCTCGACGAGGGCGTGTGCACGTCGGACGCAGGCGCGCAATATATCTCGCTCGCGTCAAACGGCGAGAGAGTCGCGGACCACTTCATGAACGTCGCAAAGGTGATAAGAGACTACTCTCTCACCCCCAAACATCGCGAAGTCCATTGACAAAACACGCACTTTATCTCATCAAAAGGAGTGCATAAACATGCTTTTTGACAAAACAAAGCCCATCGTCGTTGCGACAAACAACCCGCATAAGCTCGTTGAAATTCGCGCGATCTTGGGGGACAAATTTGAAAATTTGACGTCCCTTAAGGACATGGGAATAGACGTGGACGTCGAGGAAACGGGAAAGACCCTCGTTGAAAACGCGCTCATCAAAGCGCGCGCGATAAACGAGCTCACTCACATGACCTGCATCGCGGACGACACCGGACTCATGGTGGACGCGCTTGGCGGAGCGCCGGGAGTGTACTCCGCAAGATATGCGGGCGAGGAGCACGACGACAAAAAAAATCGCATGTTGCTCTTAAAAAACCTCGAGGGCAAGAGCGATCGCACCGCCCATTTTGCTACCTGTATTGCGATAAAGTTCGAAAACGGCGAGGAAATGACCGCCGAAGGACGTGTGGACGGCAGCATACTCTTTGAGGAAAGAGGCGAGCGCGGCTTTGGCTACGACAGCTTGTTTTTCTCGAACGAGCTTCAAAAGACTTTCGCTCAAGCGTCTGCGGAAGAGAAAAATGCCGTCAGTCACAGGTCGCGGGCGTTGAAAAATATGCTCCTTAAGTTGGAAGAACTCTCATGAACACCATCCTTGCCTTCAGCGATTCGCACGGAGATCCCCTGCCTCAGTCCCTCGTGAGCGTTGCCGCCGAGAGCAAATACGTCTTCTTTTTGGGAGACGGCATAAGCGAGCTCGGCGGGCTTCTCACTCTCAAAAACTTGCACGTCGTGCGCGGAAATTGTGACCGTGCGGGCTTTAAGAGCGAAGAGATCGTGCAAGTTGACGGCGTAAAAATTTTGCTCACTCACGGTCACGAGTACAATGTCAAGCGGAATCTTCTCCTCCTCGCTTGCAGGGCGAAAGAGCTCGGCTGCTCCGTCGTCTTTTACGGACACACGCATTTTGCCTCCATAGACGAGTGCGAGGGCGTGACCCTCATCTGTCCGGGCGCGATGTGCCGATCGTACTTTTCAAAGCCGTCCTATGCGTACGCGGTGGTGAGCGGCGGCAAGTTGACCTGCAAAATTGTAGATATCATCTAATTTTATTTGCAATTTTGTTGACATCTCAGCCGCAATATGATAATATTTTCAAGCATCGAAGTGCATGCAGGTGTAGTTCAATGGTAGAATCTCAGCCTTCCAAGCTGATTGCGTGGGTTCGATTCCCATCACCTGCTCCATTGATCCCGTTGGGTCGAACGTGAGCCTGTAGCTCAGCAGGATAGAGCAACGGCCTTCTAAGCCGTGTGTCGGGGGTTCGAATCCCTTCAGGCTCGCCATATGGTGGATATAGCGCAGTTGGTTAGCGTGCCAGGTTGTGGCCCTGGAGGTCGTGGGTTCGAATCCCACTATTCACCCCATTTGATATAAAACGTTCAAAAGAACGTGAACATATCGCGGATCTTAGGATTCGACAAAGCCGATAAGTCGGTCTGAGCAAGTGGGCGCAAGCCCACCCCCCAAGCTCAAAAATTCGCGAACCATATGCATATGCTGCCCCGCTCCAAAAGCCTTGCTGTCATATGCAAATATTGTGAGCATAGAATTTTTGAGCGCGGAGTGCTACAAAAATCGAGATGTGCTTTTTGGAACTTTTGCACCTCTCGAATCGCTCACAAACAAAAGTTCCTCAGCACGATCTCGATTTTTGTAGGGGTATCGCCAAGCGGTAAGGCAACGGATTTTGATTCCGTCATTCGTAGGTTCAAATCCTGCTACCCCTGCCAATGTCCCGTTAGCTCAGCAGGTAGAGCACCGCACTTTTAATGCGATGGTCCGGAGTTCGAATCTCCGACGAGACACCAAGAGTGACCTATCTCGAACAGATAGGTCACTCTTTTTTGTGTCATGAGGCACATCTCGCGTTGGACACCACGAAAACGCGCTCCAAGCGTTTTTTGTGGGAGCAAAGGCACATATCGCGTGTTAGACGGCGCTAAATATGCTAAAATGTGTTGGAAAATTGCAAATTATGTTGCGCGTATGACGGAAAAATTGAACGCTACGCAAAGTTATTTTGCCTGCAAATGGCGCGCTTTGATTGACTTTCTTTTGCGGGTTTGCTAAAATCAAGAAAAAATATTTGTAAGGCTCAACGACACAAGTGGCGCTCCTGCGCGTAAATCTGATACGGTAAGGAAGCAACGCGTGTCGTTTTTGTTTGCGGCACGCGGCGGCGTGCCGTTTTGCTTTGAGGTCATCATGGACAACAACGATTATTTGGCAAAAGAGAAGATCGGCAAGCTGCTTTTCAAGTTCGCCGTGCCGTGCATTCTCTCGCTCATCATTTCCGCGCTTTACAACATCGTGGATCAAATTTTCGTGGGCAACAGCAAGCTCGGATATCTCGGCAACGCGGCGACGGGAGTGATCTTCCCCATAACTGTCGTGGGCTGGGGTTTGTCTTTGTTTTTCGGAGACGGCGCGGCGGCGTGGATGTCGGTGTCCTTAGGCAAAGGCGAGGGCGAGCACATCCATCGAGGCGTGGCAAACGCGGTGCTCGCGTCGTTTTTGTCCGGGTGCGTCGTGATACTCGTCGCCTATCTTTGGGGAGACAAGTTGCTCATGTTGCTCGGCGGCACTAATGCCAACCTAAAACTCGCGCATGACTACGGAGTTATCATATTTGCGATGATGCCTTTTGCGCTCGTGCAAAGCTGTCTTGCCTCGATCATCCGCGCGGACGGCTCGCCGGGATACGCCATGTTCGCGATGGTTACGGGCGCGGCGCTGAACATAATCGGCGACCCGATCGCGATCTACGCGCTCGATCTTGGCATACAGGGCGCTGCGTACGCCACGATAATCGGGCAATTTGTGAGCTTTGTCATCAGCGTTTGCTATCTCTTCAAGAGCAAGACCTTCAAGATCACGCTCAAGAGCTTTTTGCCCGACATGAAGATACTTTTGCGCATCATGGCTCTCGGACTTTCGAGCTTTTTGACGCAACTTTGCATAGTCGCGACGACCGTCGTCAACAACGTGCTCTTCGTGCGCTACGGCACAAAAAGCAAGTTCGGCGCGGACATCCCTCTCGCGGCGTTCGTGGTCATCATGAAGCTGTTTCAAATTGTCATCAACGTCGCAATAGGCATCGCTGCGGGAGCGCAACCCATCGTCGGCTACAACTACGGCGCAAAACGCTACGACCGCGTCAAGCAACTGCTCAAACTCATCCTGCTTTGGACGGGCGGCGTGTGCCTTTTGTGCACGGTCCTGTTTGAATCGATACCCGGCGCTTTCATCGCGATGTTCGGCGCAGGCGGCGGCGCGGAGGGACTGAATGCAGACCTGTATTTGGAATTTGCCATACCGTGCATCCGAATTTATCTGATGTTCATCGTGTTCGCATGCCTGCAAAAGGTGTGCGCGATCTTCACGCAATCGATCGGCGAAGCAAAACTTGCCGCTCCCCTATCGTTTTTGAGAGACGTCCTCGTCATCGTCAGCGCGTGCCTGCTCCCGCTTGCATTGGGCGTTATGGGAGTGGTTTGGGCAGCGCCCGTTGCGGACGCGCTCGCGCTTTTGATCACCGTTCCCGCCATGATATGGATATTGAAAAAGCTAAACAGACTCGACCGCGAAGCGCGCCTTTCAGCCGAAACGAACGAGTTTGATATAACAAGCGAATTTTCCAACATAATGAACGGGTCGATAGGCGCAATGCCGACCGAGCCTCAAGCCGCTACGGCCCCAACATCGCCCGATGATACAAAAGCGCAATAAGCCCTCAACCTCTTGCATATAAGTTTGGCGTATGTTACAATAAAAAAGCAATGTGAGCAGAAAAAGTCTCAAGATTTTCAAAGCGCAATATGCGCTAAAATCTATGCGACGGCTACGGTGCTGACGAACTTCAAACCTAACTGTAAAGAGGAAAATTTTATGATCATCAACCACATTGACGTCAACAGCGTCATGACAAAATCGTCTTTGCCCGTCGGCGGATATTCCGTCAATCCCTATGTCGGCTGTCCGCACGCTTGCAAATATTGCTACGCTTCCTTTATGAAGCGGTTCACAGGTCACAGCGAGGAATGGGGCACGTTCCTCGACGTAAAACATTGGAAGCCGATCTCAAATCCTCAAAAATATGCGGGACAACTTTGCGTGATAGGCTCTGTGACGGACGGCTACAACCCGCAGGAAGAAACCTTTTTAAGGACGAGGACGCTGCTTGAAGAATTAAAGGACAGCGGAGCGAAAATTATGATCTGCACAAAGTCCGACCTCGTCGTGCGCGATCTGGATATTTTAACCAAGATGAGAGACGTCACGGTGTCGTGGTCAATAAATACGCTCGACGAAAACTTCAAAAACGATATGGACGGCGCTGTCAGCATCAAGAGGCGCCTTGCGGCGATGAAACAAGTCTATGACGCGGGAATCAGGACGGTTTGCTTTGTTTCGCCCATTTTCCCCGAGATCACAAATATTTCCGCCATTATCGAGAGGGCGCAGGATAGGTGCGATTTTGTTTGGCTGGAAAATCTCAACCTTCGCGGCGGGTTCAAGTCTGCCATCATGGGATATATCGAGGAAAAATACCCCGCTCTTTTGCCGCTTTATCACGATATCTACGACAAAGGCGACAAATCGTATTGGAAAATTTTGGAAGAAAAAACAAAAAGCCTTGCCCTTGAAAAGGGATTGCCGTATATCGACAATTATCTTCCGGACGGAAGAAGCGAAAAAGGCAAGCCCACTCTCATCAACTATTTCTATCACGAGGAGATACGCGGCTCGAAAAACACGGGAATGCGCAAATTGTGACCTACAAAAAAGTCAAAATAAAACCGTAATTCTAAACGGGTTAAATTTTAATTCAACGGAGGGACTATGCCGTCAAGCAAGGAATATTTGAATTTCATTTTGGAGCAACTATCCGGCTTGGAGGATATATCCTACAAGCCTATGATGGGCGAATTTTTGATCTACTATCGCGGCAAACTTGTCGGCGGCATCTACGACGACAGATTGCTCGTAAAACCCGTGAGATCCGCTCTATCCTCTATGCCGCAAGCGGAATATGCTTTGCCGTATGAGGGCGCAAAGAAAATGCTGCTTGTGGACAATGTGGACGATAAGGCTTTTTTGACAGGATTATTTGAGACAATGTATGACGACCTGCCGATGCCGAAAACGAAAAAGCGGTAAATTTCAATTTGGCGGAGCAAGATGAAAAAATGGAAGTGAAAAATTTGCTCGATGCGAAAAACAGGGACGAGTTTCGGGCGTGGCTCGAAGATAATCACGCGCAGGAAAGCGAATGTTGGGTGGTAGTAAAGCGCGGCAGACCGCTCAGCGGCGACACTTTTTGGTATGTGGACGCCGTTGAGGAAGCGTTATGTTTCGGATGGATAGACAGTACGACCAAAAAATTGTCAAACGGAGTTACGGCTCAAAAATTCGTGCCGCGCAAAAAAGGGAGTTTGTGGTCTGAACTCAACAAGGAGCGTTGCCGCAGAATGGAAAGGCTCGGCAAAATGACGGACGCGGGGCGCGCCGTTCTTCCCGATATGTCAAAAAGCGGTTTTGTAATAGACGAGGTCATTTTGAACGCATTGCAAGCGGACGAAGAAGTATGGGCGAATTTTCAAAAATTCCCCGATCTATACAAAAGAGTTCGGATTGATACCATTCAAATCAAAAAGAAAAACCTCGCTTTATTTCAAAGCCGATTGGAAAAATTCATTTGTAATACTCGGCAGGGCATTATGTATGGCGAATGGAATGACGGCGGAAGGCTGCTGCATTAAACAAAATAGCGGAGGGAACGGTTATGTCGATGAAATGTTTTTTTGCTTTGGAAACGCCGCTGCAAAAGACGGCATTGACAAGCAAGCCTACAAGTGATACAATACTTTCGCCAAAAAGAACTGAATACCAATATGACCTTGCTTGTCGGCAGGGCGTCTTGCATTTGTGTGCCCTGTCTATGACCTTAGTCATATTGTAGTGCAAATTTTTTGCACTGTCAAGAGTTTGTGCAAAATTTTTGCACCGATTTTTGTAGGTAAGATTGGAGGTCTTATGAACTCTATTTATGAACGTATCACCGCTCTCTGTAACGCCAATGGAACGACGATTACTGCCCTTTGTGAAGAACTAAAAGGCAGTAAAGGCAATCTTTCTACTTGGCGTAAAGGCAACTTGAAAGCAGATGATTTATTACACATTGCCGATAAATTTTGCGTGTCGGTTGATTATCTGCTTGGACGCGCAAGCGAAAACAAGGATATTGAATCCTATAATATCGAGCGAACCATAATTCCATCCTCTTACATTCCTGCCGTATTCAATGAGATGCCCAATTTACTATCAGAAGAACGTTTTATCAACACGGCAAAGGTTTACTACGAACTGCCGGATGAAAAGCGCGAGCAAGCGTACATGCTTATTTGTGGCATTGCAATCGGGCTTGGACTAAACATCCATGATATTATTGGGAGAAAATGATAGCCATGTATAGAACGCGGAAGAACATATTTATCGCGTTTTTCTCCTTGCTTATTTTGTGCGTCTTCATTCTTTCGGCGTGTACATCGGAAAAAGGCGAAAATATTTGTGCCTCCGAAGGTTGCAATCACACAAAAGTAAGCGGAAGTGACTACTGTTATGACCACCGATGCCCTGCCGATGAGTGTACAAACTCTAAAAATCCCAATTCAAAATTCTGCTATCAACACACAGAAGGAACGGGAACTATACCAGAAAAAACCGCAATTATAGTGAAGCCAAGAAGTGTAGAAGATAAAGGAGATTGCTATTGGTTCCATGTCGGTTTTCACGATACCGATCGCGTTGGTACAATTTTCTACGGGATATTGACTATATATAATGCCAACGATGATGTAATTTATATTGGATCCACAGGGATAATGACGTGTGGAGCGAACAAGTACACATTTCCGTTCATCAGTGTTAAAAAGACTGATATTGTAGGTTACGATCACTATATATGGCAGGCTTTGGCGGCAGAGCCGTCGAAACTTGGTAGACAATAAAAATTGGAGCTGAAAAGATATGAAAAACCTTTTGAAGAAACTTTCCCCTCTTTTTGCGCTTATTATGGCACTCACAATGTGCTTTGCTATTGCTGGGTGTAATAAGGAAAAAGAAACAACAATACAAGAAGATTTTGCGGCATATCTTGGTTTAGATTCTCAATACGGAGAAATAGAATTACAATCTGGAATCAAGCCACATGTTTCTCGATTAGAAAAAGAAGACGGCTATGGTTCGCGAGTTTGGTTATGTTTGACTTCGGTAGTAATGGAAGATAGCGATTTATATTCTTGGATTGCATCGTCGGTTGACGAAAAGAAATCTGACCTTAAAGGTGTCGGCGATAAAGTCGTCGCTTTTGCCAATAGCAAGAATTGGAATAATAACTATTATCTTTACATCTCATTCCAATACGGAACCGACGAGGTCGAAACAATTTATGATTACGAAAAGGAAAAACTATATGTGCCGAATTGCGACCACTACTATCTTAAAATGTATGAAAAATTCGGCTCTTGCAACGATTATGCAATCAAAGATATGACAGGCGGTGCCGATTGGCTTGTCTCACAAGGGTTAGGCGAGTACAAGCACGGCAAATTTGAGTTGTTCTACTCGAATTCCCCATTAGTATCTATGCGCGTGTGGTGTTATGACGGGGATTTTACTATACGCGACGCAAACAAATCGACCGCGTTTTAGCCGCCCAAAAGTTCTTTGCCAAAACTACCTGCCCGTCTCTCTGAATTTATCTATAATTTTCTCCTATCATCATCTTTTAGGAGGAAATACCAATGAACCCACTCGGTCAAATCATAGCGCAGAAACTCGAAAGCATTGAGCAGGGCGCGCGGCAGGCGCTTCGGGACGTAGAAGCCATACGAGGCGTTTGCATAGGATATATGGCAGCGATGTCAGATTTTAATGATCAGCCGCCCTCCCCCGACGCTTACACAGCCAACAGGGTTCAAGAAATCGTTTCATTACCCGCTACCGCCGAAAAGTCGGTAGATGAAATTATCGAAGAGGTAAAGAAAATGATAATTGAACTCAAAATAAAAGGATCGGTGCGGGAACACCGCAACGGACTGCTCAAATTCACGAGCACATCACTTGGGTGCGTCTATGGGCGCACAAAGGAGGAGATCGAAAAACAGCTATTAGAACGTATCAAGCAGCTTAAAAAGTCGCCGAAACAAATTACAACTCCAAAGTCCAAAGCCAAAGCTCCGTTACTATCTGAATACTATAAGACAGAATACATTCCTTATAAACAGCGGCAGAACTTAGCAGAAAGTTCCCTATATGATATAGACTCACAATTCCGCTTCATAATGTCGCAGAAGTTCGATAAACGGCTGAATGAGTATACGCCTAAAATGATTGAGGACTTCCTCTACTCTGTCCCTCAGACGAGAAAGCGTCAAAAACTTCAAGGTGTGTTCAACAACATGTTCACTCGCGCTGTCGCTCTCGGGCTTGTCAAGACAAACCCATGCACGCCTATCGAAAAAGTGCAACACAAGCAGGAGCAAGGCAAAGCATTCTCATTTGAGGAACAAATAGACTTTTTCCGCATCCTTTCACAACAAGATATAAAAATGCAGTATCAAATGAAATGCTATTACGCTTTTTTGTATTTGACAGGCGCAAGACGAAGCGAGGCACTGTCTGTTCGGGAAGAGGACGTGGACTTCAAAAACAAGGTGCTTGCTATTCGCGGAACGAAAACTGAAGGTTCAAATCGCAAAATACCACTTACCCCGCTCGTCGAAAAATTGTTGCTGTCGCTGACCCCCGAGCAAGGCTACTACTTCAATTATAAAGAGGCTCATGTCAATCATGAATTTCGTAAGGTCTGGGATAAAAGCAAGGGGCATAAACCGCACGACTTACGTCACACATTCGGTACCATTCAAATTTGCGTGGAAAAGGAGGACGTAAAAACGGTATCCCTTTGGATGGGACATTCAACAATTAGCACTACGGTGAATACTTATACTCACCCAGAGCAATTAGATAATGGTACATTCCTACGCGGAGACATCAGCAGCGACGACAAAACCGCAATATATTGTAAAAGATATGGCTCTATTCTAAGGCTTATTGAGTTGTTTTTTAGCGATAAAAAGTAAGCAAATTTACCAAAAATTTACCAAAAAAATGAGCCAAAATAGCCAAATGCCACAATATATATATTGTTATAACTTAAAACAAGTAACACAATATATTGTGGCGTTGAGCGGCTTATAAGACAGATTTTTTTGGTGCGGATGACAGGAGTCGAACCTGCACGATTTCTCACAGGAACCTAAATCCTGCGTGTCTGCCAATTCCACCACATCCGCGATATCAAAAATGCCACCTCATTGTGGCATCTTTTGGTGCATCCTCAGGGACTCGAACCCTGGACCCACTGATTAAGAGTCAGTTGCTCTACCAACTGAGCTAAGGATGCTTGTGGAGCGGGAGACGGGACTCGGACCCGCGACTTTCACCTTGGCAAGGTGACACTCTACCACTGAGTCACTCCCGCAAGCAAATGATATAATATCAAATTTGTTCGCAAAAAGCAACAGTTTTTATAAACAAATTTTTGATATTTGCAAATTTGTAAGGCGCGCAAACGATTTTTATAAGCGGCGTATTCGCATATCGTACGCGCGTTTTGCGTTTGCCGTAGAACACAGAGCTTGTTCAACGACTCCCAAGTTGCCGCATTAAAGCGTTATGCGCAAATTCGCTCGCAAACAGCTTCACGCTCCATTTGGGCGAACATTAGTCATAAAAGCGCTAAGATCGTAGTTAATTTTAAGTTGCGAGGAATATTTTGAAGTTAAATGCGGCGGAGTTTACAAAATCAGTTGCAAAACAAAAAAATATATGATATATTAAAAGACACGCCGGTGTGGTGAAACTGGCAGACGCGCTGGACTCAAAATCCTGTGGACTAATCATCCGTGTCGGTTCGAGTCCGA
>CANQAA010000031.1 GCA_947589395.1 uncultured Clostridia bacterium | reverse complement strand
AGATCCCGGCTCATTGCACAGCCCCAAGAGGTTCTTCGGCTCTGCGCGCAACATCGAAAACGGCGGATCGCTCACCATCATCGCGACCGCGCTCATCGACACGGGCAGCCGTATGGACGACGTCATCTTCGAAGAGTTCAAGGGCACGGGCAACATGGAGATCCACCTCGACAGAAGCCTCTCCGAAAAGCGCATTTTCCCCGCCATCGACCTCGCAAAGAGCGGCACGAGAAAGGAAGAACTCTTGCTCACTCCCGCCGAGCTTGAGGGCATCTGGACGATCCGCAAATTCCTGAGCGGCGCGGACAACACCGAAGCCACCTCAAACCTGCTCAATATGATGCTCAAAACCACTTCCAACAAGGAGTTTATCGACCAGCTCGTGCTCCAGCTCAAGCTCTATCAAAAGGAAGGCTACACAATTCGCGGAACAAAACTCAACTGATCCGAAAATTTTTGAGAAATTGCAAATTATCGCTTGTCAAATCGACGAGGATAATATATAATTTCATCGTTGGGTTTGAGAGTATACTCTCATGAGCAGTTGAGAGAAATGGATTTGTAGACCATGTTCTCTCAACTGTCACCTTTTTTTTGGAGTAGGCGGTGCGAAGTTTTGCTGCTAAGTCCACCGATCACCCTAAATTAACACAAAAAATCACCTCGAAATCGGGGTGATTTTTGCTCACAGGGTCTGTGCACAAATTTGGTAAAAATTTGGCACACTCAAACAATCGTTTTCGAAGTTTCCAACTAATTTTTTAATTAGTCGTCAAAAATGCTTGCTATTTAGTGCATAATCGGTTATTATATATGTGCTTGAGAAGCACTGTCGATTAGTCAATCGCACAAACAGCTAATTATATAAAACCTTTTGGAGAAGTCTTAGACTATGGTACTGCGTACCAAGCCGTCGACTTCCCAAAAAATTTCTTGGAGAAGTCGCCTAGTTTGGTCGAGGGCGCGCGACTGGAAATCGCGTAACCGTCAAAAGCGGTTCAAGAGTTCGAATCTCTTCTTCTCCGCCAACAAGGACCTAAAGCAATTTTGTTTTAGGTTCTTTATTTTGCTTGCGGAGAAGAAGAGATTCTTGTCGCGCACAGTAATGTGCGACACCCTGTCTTTGACATGCCGCACTCTTGAAAGTTCAAGACTAACGCGACGCTATAAGAGCAAGCTCTCCCGCTTGCTATTACGGTGCTTCGCACCTACGAATCTCTTCTTCTATGCCAAAACAAAAGCCTGTAATAAACAGGCTTGTTACTTTAAAGATGAGATTCGAACTTGCATTTCAAATAAGTTGCAATGCACACTATGAAATTTGAATTGTCGTTATTTGTCGGTGCCGCGATCAATGATTATTTTTCTTGCTATAGTCAAATCGTCTTTGATGGCATTGTACAATTGGTCATACGTCGTTTTGGAGTCGACCTTGTAGTATTGATACACAAACCTATATCCATCGCTTTCTTTGCCATATGAGTCATACGGTTTTTTCAGAGATGTTCCATGTCCGAAAATCGTTTTCGCAGACTTATTATGTGTGCTGTCATATGTGCTGTCAAGCCATAAACCCGAATCGCCAAAATCGTGAAAAATATCATCTTTGTTGTGGTGATGATTTCTGGACACAAAGCGTCTATATTGATATCCTTCCAACTGTATTCCTATCGACAGCGATTGAGCATATTTTTTCCAGTCTTTATCTGTATCGAATTTGAAGTCCAAAGTGGCTCTCCCGTTGTGAAAAGAGGGTTCGGCTTTATATTTGTAACCGCTTGGGGCGAGAGCTTGAAAATGAGTTTCATACTTTTTCATATAATTCAAAAAATCCGCGCCTTTTAGTTTGACAAATATATCGTTCAGGCTCAACTTATTCATATCATCGTCACACTTGTAGTCGAGCACATTTGCCGTTTTGTCCAATTGACTGTTCAAAATATTATCGACGCTTTCGATAATTTTGCAATATTCTTCGATTTGAGCAAGGCGACTTTTTATTTGCTCGCTTTGGCTGAGTTTTGCTATGCGCAACATTTCGGTCGCAATGCGCTTGTAGTCAACAAATCTCCATTCAAATTTTTTGTCGTCGCCCTTTTCAATTTCGAGTTTGTCGGAGGGGAGCGTGTTTTTAATGCCGGTAAAAACTCCTTTCAAAAAGACGTTTTTATCAAGATTTTCCGAATAGCCTTTCAGTTGTTCTTCTGAATGTAAAGATTTGATTTTGTTCTCGATGACGTAATAATACTTTTCTTTTTCGCCTGTAGCGCCCTTCTTTTGAAGCCAAATTATCAAATCGCGATGGCGGCACTCTCTGTCTGCGCCCAAGACATTGTAGGCGTTCCCGTCGAAGTCCTCAAAGAAAACTTTGACAAAATCAGGGTCTTGTTTGATGAGCCACGCCCACACGTTGGAGTGATATAGCTCCCGCGAGCCCAATGACATAGAGTACAAAAGCGAGTTTTTCAAATATTCAACGTCGGTTTGACTTGGCATGAGTTTTCTCCTGTTAATCAAATTCGCGCTTACAATTTTATGTTACAACATTCTCATTTGTTTGTCCAATGAAAATTGTTGCGAATTTGATGAAAAAATTGACAATATGGATTGAAAATTTCGAATGGTTTTGATCATTTGCCATACATATGGGAAATGCGCCTGAGCATTTTGAGATTGACATTTTTTCGCGCGCATAATAAAATTGAATTGATGAAAAGATATATCTATCCGGCAATAATAATTTTGGAGGCCGCGTTGCTCGCGCTGTGCGCGGGGATATTTGTCATTAAAGCAGCCGTTTTTCATACGGCGTATGCCTCTGAAATTCTCTCGTCAACGCCGCCCGAAACTCTTGACGAGTTGCAAGCGTCAAGCGACGCTCAGCTTGACTTTTGGGCGGAAAATCTCAACTCTTTCGACGGACGGAAATTTGGATATGTCACCCCGACAAAAAATCAATACAGCCACAATATATGTTGGGCGTTCGCGGCGGTAGGCGCGGCGGAGGCAAGCATATTGAGAGAGGGCATAAACAAGGACGCCAACAAGAATAACCTCGATTTGGACGAGTACGTCGCGGCGTATGCCACGTCAAATCGCGACGGAAGCGAAGATGCGCTTTTGCTGACGTCAAACGACTCCTTCAGCGGCAATTGGGACAAGGGCGGTTTCGCGCACGAGGCGTTCAACGCGATCTCGCAAGGCTATGCTCTCGTTGATCAAACCGATGATTATTATCCGACCGAAGAGACGATAAAGAGCCGAATAGCTCAGTCCGACTATTATTTGCAAAACTATGAGAAAGTTTCAAACTCCCGCGACGCCATCAAACGCGCAATTTTGAAATACGGCGCGGTGACGATGGAATATAAGTCTCCGGGCGGAATGTATGCCTATGCGTACGTTGCCGACAACAAAGCCACAAATCACGCCTCGATCATCGTGGGTTGGGACGACAATGTGAGCAGAAGCAATTTTGTGCCAAACAGACCCGCGTCCGACGGCGCTTGGATCATCAAAAACAGCTGGGGCAATTACGGCAACTCCTACGGCGGCGTGTATTGCTATTATCTGTCATATGATACATATTTCAACAACAACATCTTTGCCGTCGACCTCGCGATGAAAGAGGACTATCAAAACCTGTATCACTACGACGGTCAGCTTGCGGGCGGCATACGCAACTACGCGGCGGACGCACAAGCGGCGATTTATGAGGCAAAGCTCTCAAGCGCCACCGAGCAGGAACAACTTCGCGCAGTGACCGTATTCACGGGACAAAGCGAACTCACGGCGAACGTCAAGGTGTATCGGCATCTCAATGTCAATCCCGGCAACGTCAACGACGAGATGAACATCCCGACTCAGGGCGAGCCCGTGCTGAGTCAGGACGTCGAGCTCGCTGCTTTGGGCATGCACACGATAGACCTTAAAACTCCCGTCGAGCTCGAACAGGGAGAGTATTTTTCAATTGTCGTCAGTTGCATGAGCGCATATAAAACGCATGTGCCGCTTCTTTGCGCGATGGACGGAGGGGCGTCCGTCAACGACATGACATACTATCTTTATAACGACTTATGGCGGAGTTACAAGGCGAGCTACAACTATGCCGACACATCCTACGATAATATGGCGGCAAGAATAAGAGCGGTCACCAACACCGTGCAAAGAGAAACGCCGCTTGAAAATGACTTGAAATATGCGCGCGTGGAGATAAAAAACAGGCTCGTTTTTTATGAAAAAGACGCGGAGCTTGTTCCCGATGTCACGGTTTACTTCGGAGAAAAACTCTTGCGTGAGGGAAGCGATTACGAAAAACAAATATCGGACAATATTGCTCCCGGCATGGCGACGATAAAAATTACGGGGACAGGCAACTACTACGGCAGCCGTACGACGAGTTTTGAGATAGCAAAGCCCAAATATCCGCCCAATCGTCTCGAAGGGACTGTCGTCGTTTATCGCAACGTGACGCGGCTTCATCAAATTTCGATCCCCGACGAGTGGGAGTGGATAGATGGGGATCGCGACCTTGAGTTCGGGCGGTCGTATTTTCCCGTTTCGATAAAATACGTCGGCGACGACAAGGATTTTTACATTCTGAACACTTGCGATTTTTACGTCGAAAGGCTTGACGAAGATCCGCCCGACAGGATAGATATAGCTCTTGCTCAAATTGAAATATCGGGAGAGTATAGATACTCGGGCAAGGCGATCACGCCGTCCGTAAAAGCGACGTATGACGGGCGAGTTTTGCACTTGGGAGTGGACTATTTGCTGAGTTGTCTTGAAAATGTGAACGCAGGCATGGCTACGGTCAAAATAACCGGAGTGGGACAGTATAAGGGCGAAATATCGCGCGAGTTTGAGATAAAACGCGCAGAAAAACCTTTCAAGTTGCCAAACGGCGTGATATACGTCAGCCGAAAGGCAAAAACGCTGAGAGACGTATCTATAGGCGTTAAAGATTGGACTTGGCAAGATCCATCTCAAGAGATAGGCGAGTTCGCAATCGCCGTATATGAGGGCGAGGATAAGGACAATTTTGAAGATCTGACCGCGCAAATTTCAATAGTGAGACGAGAAAAGACGGACGTTTCGTCCCTTGACGCACGCCTCGAAAAGGACAGCTTCGTCTTCACGGGCGAGGAGATAAAGCCAAACGTAATGATCAAAGACGGCAATTTCGAGCTCGAAGCGGACGTCGACTTCACCGTCGAATATCAAAACAATCTCAATGCGGGAGGCGCGACAGCCGTTGTGCGCGGGATAGGCGATTACGATGGCGAAGAGACGCTGAACTTCGAGATAAAACGAGCGGACAGAACGCAATTTTCCGTGACTATTGAAAATTGGATATACGGCGAGCGCTCTTCGACTCCGAATATTATGGGATATATTGAAAATGCCGCCGTAACGTATGAGTTTTCGAACTCGCAAGACGGGAAATACGCTCTTGAAACTCCTCAAAATGCGGGAGAATACCGACTTAGGGCGCAAATAGAGCAGTCTGAGAATTACAACGCCGCAACGGCATATTGTTCGTTTGAAATTTTGAAAAAGGATCTGAGCGAGTTTGCCGTAACCATCAACGACGGGCAGGAGTATACGGGCGAGCCGATATGTCCCGAAGCCGTCATGAAAGACGGCGAGAAAACGCTGATCTATGGCGAGGACTTCTCAATTTCGTATGAAAACAACGTTAACGTCGGTCTTGCAAAGGCGATCATCGAGGGCAAAAACAATTACGAGGGCAAAATAGTCGAAAACTTCGAGATAAAGAAGGCGAGCGGCGCAAACATAAACACAACTATCTCGCTGAACGGGGCGTTTGAGAACTTATCTGAAGTTCCGCTTCCCGACGGTTTTTGCTGGGACGAAGCGACGCTCGAAAAAATCAGCGAAGAAAGATACAGGGCGATCGCAACGTATATCGGGGAAAATTATGCAATTGACCGGCTCGAGTTTGAAATCGTGATATCAAGCGTCGAAAAAAATCCCGCAGAGCATGAGCGCGGCATGATATGGCTCTTTGTCGTCATCCCGATATCCGCCATTGCGCTTGCGGGAATTATCGTGGGCATAGCGTTTGCAATAAAACGCTCTAAAGTGCTTTGATTTTCACGATAACTATTCTCAAAACTTTGATAATTTAGAATAGTTTTATCAAAAATATTGCGCGTTATGCGTGGCATTTTTTAATTTGACGCGTGCCGTATTTACTAAAAATTTATAGAAATTAGGACTTTTCGGACTGAGATAGAACTCACTCCAAAGCGCAATTGTTTTTGCAAGTATTGATAATTTTTGCCGCTTGTGATATCATATTCAAAAATATAATATCGAGGCTCACATGATACAAGGTCGGGACATAAAGAACAAAATTTTGCAAAATTACTTTTCGATCGACGGCAACGTCGCCACGCTCACGCTCATCTACGATACGTTTGAAGAACTCGTCAACATGAACTTCGGCGACGGCAACATCGAAAAGCTCAACGACAAGCTCATATCGGACATCGGCGAGGCGGTGTCATTGCTTCCGCGCAAGTTCAAGCTGAACATAAAGATCGTCATCCGCGACTTTGGCGACTACACAAAAGAGGAGTGCGAAAATATAATCAAAAAGAACATCTACCTCTATGCCTATCGCGTGCTCAAGGGCGGAAATCAGAAGTTTTTGAGCGGCTGTTCGCTCATCCTTGCGGGCGCTGGAATACTTGTGTTGAGCTACTTTTTGCGCAAGTACGATTTGTGGTTTGATCTCATCAACATCAGTGGCACGCTGTTCGTCTGGGAGGGCGTGAATATGGCGTTTTTGCAGCGAAATCTCGACAACAAGGCGGTCAAAAAGCTCGCAAAATCCATTCAAAACATCACTATAAAGAGCGAAAAGGACGAACGCGACGACAAGATCGACCTGCTCGAGCCCATAAGAGACCTTCGCGAAAAACTCTCCCTTTCCGACTCCTGCGAGACAGACGCGCATAGTGAATTTGATGCGGCAAATGAACAAGACATGTCCGATAAACAAGACGCCCCCGAAGAGTAAAAATCCCAATTGTAATTGACCAATTCAAAATGTTGGGTCGATGACGAAAGCATGAGTGATCGCGCCGACATGTATGCGTCTTGCGATAAACATGCAAAACGTGCGTTGCGTTCAACATATAAAACGCGCTTTATAATCAACATGCAACATGCGCTTTCTTGGAGTTAAAATTATTCAAGCGGCGCTCGGACGGTCGATCGGCTCATGCTATATGATTTGCTAAAACGGTCAAATTTTCCGAACGCCCGATTTGTTCAAACGGTCTAATTTTCCAAACGATGAATTTGTTTATGCGAAAATTTTGCCCAAACTATCAAATTTGTCACCTGTATGCAAAAATCTAAAATTGAAATTGACCTTTAACGCCGTATATGATATAATCATATAAACTTGAGTTGAGAGGCAAAATTTGGAGACTGAAACCGTATACACGATAAAATCCGTCAAAGATCTCGGCGCAAAGCGCTGTCGGGAAAGTTTGGATTTGCTGCTTGACCTTTACAAGCGCGATTTGCCTGTGGACGTCAAGCGCGAGGTCGTATCTTCGATCGGAATCCGCACTCGATGAACGACTTCATGCGCGTGCTGAAAGAGCTCGATATCCCATTCGACAACCAATTGTAAAAAACCGCGAGGAGCGGAAAATATAGAAATAAAATTCGGAGATAAAATTATGGCAAGCAAGGTTTATTTTTCAAGAGTGATAACGCCCGAAAACGTCAAACGGATGTACGAGGCGTTGGGCGTGACTCTGACAGACAAGGTGGCGATCAAGCTGCATAGCGGCGAGGAGGGCAATCAAAACTACCTCAAGCCAGACTTTTTCAAGCCCGTCATAGATTTTGTGGGCGGAACGGTCGTTGAGTGCAACACCGCTTACGACGGCGAGCGCAACACGACCGAGAAGCATTTGAGGACGATAAAGCGGCACGGCTGGAGCGAATATTTCGACTTCGACCTGCTTGACGCAGAAGGTCCGGATCTCGTGCTCGAAATTGAGAACGGCAGGCGCATACACAAGAACTATGTCGGCAAAAACCTCAAAAACTACGACTCGCTGCTCGTGCTTTCCCACTTCAAGGGTCACCCGATGGGCGGCTTCGGCGGGGCGTTGAAACAGCTCTCGATCGGCATCGCCTCCTCCTACGGCAAGGCGTACATCCACGGCGCGGGAGCGCCAGACGAGATGTGGACGGCGGATCACGACAGCTTTTTGGAAGCTATGGCGGACGCGGCGGGCAGCGTTGTCAAGATGTTTGATGGAAGAGCCGCCTATGTCAACGTGATGAAAAATATGTCCGTTGACTGCGACTGTTGCGCGGTGGCGGAGGATCCCTGCATGAAGGACATCGGCATTTTGTCCTCCCTCGATCCCGTAGCTATCGACAGAGCGTGTCTCGATCTCGTGTACGCGGCAAAGGACGACGCGGGGCAAAAGCACTTGCTTGAGCGCATTGAGTCGAGAAACGGCGCTCACACAGTCGACGTTGCCGCCGAGATCGGCTACGGCACGAAGGACTACGAACTCATCGAGATCTGAAACGGCGCGGCATTTTGCCGCGTTAGTTTTATGAAACGCGAGTTTTTGCGCTCCGTTTTCGAATAATGTCGCAAAATGAAAATTTGTGCCGCTACCATTTGACATGGGCGCTAAAAAATTGTATTATTAAAAAAATCGTATTGAGGAGCTGCTATGGCAAAGTATTTTGACGAGCCGTCAAGGACATTCAGTGAGTATCTGCTCATTCCCGGCTACACTGACAGCAACTGTATCCCCGCAAACGTCTCGCTTGTGACTCCGCTCGTGCGCTTTAAAGACGGCGAGCAACCCAAAATTTCGCTGAACATACCCCTTGTTTCCGCGATCATGCAATCCGTTTCGGACGATCATCTTGCGATCGCGCTTGCAAAGGAGGGCGGAATGAGCTTCATCTACGGCTCGCAGAGCATTGAGAGCGAGGCGGCAATGGTGAGAAGGGTCAAGGCGTACAAGGCGGGCTTCGTCGTGTCCGACAGCAATCTAACCCCCACGAGCACTTTGAAGGACGTGCTCGACCTCGTCGAGGCAAAGGGGCACAACACGATCGCCATAACCTCAGACGGCACTGCCAACGGACATCTCGAGGGCGTCGTCACCTCGCGCGACTACAGGGTCAGCCGCATGGAACTGACGCAGCAAGTTCGCACCTTTATGACGCCGCTTGAAAAGCTCATCACGGCGCCAAAGAACACGACGCTCGCAGAGGCAAACGACATAATTTGGGAGCACAAGCTCAACTCATTGCCCATAGTGGACGACGACGGCAATTTGATGTATCTCATATTCCGCAAGGACTACGACGCGCACAAGGCGAACCCAAACGAGTTGCTTGACGCGAACAAGCGCTATATGGTCGGCGCGGGCATCAACACTCTCGACTATGAAAAGCGCGTTCCGGCGCTTGTGGAAGCGGGGGCGGACGTCCTTTGCATTGACTCGAGCGAGGGCTACACGATATGGCAAAAGCGCACTTTGGACTTCATTCGCGCAAAATACGGCGACAAGGTCAAGGTGGGCGCCGGCAACGTCGTGGACAAGGAAGGCTTCGACTTTTTGGCGGATTGCGGCGCGGACTTCATCAAGGTTGGCATAGGCGGCGGCTCGATTTGCATAACCCGCGAAACGAAGGGCATCGGGCGCGGACAGGCAACCGCAGTCATCGAGGTCGCAAAGGCAAGAGACGACTATTTCAAGCGCACGGGCATATACATTCCCATTTGCAGCGACGGCGGCATAGTGCACGACTACCACATGACCCTCGCTCTCGCTATGGGCGCGGACTTCATCATGCTCGGCAGATACTTCGCCCGCTTCGACGAAGCTCCAGGTCACAAGCTCAACGTCAACGGCAGCTACGTCAAGGAGTATTGGGGAGAGGGCAGCAACAGAGCGCGCAATTGGCAAAGATACGACTTGGGCGGCAAAAACAGCCTTGCGTTCGAGGAGGGCGTGGACAGTTATGTGCCGTACGCGGGTCGCCTCAAGGACAACGTGTCAAAGAGCTTGCACAAGGTCAAATCCACGATGTGCAACTGCGGCGCGACGACGATAGCTCAGCTTCACAAAACCGCAAAGATGACTGTCGTTTCCGCAACGTCCATCGTCGAGGGCGGCGCGCACGACGTCATTCAAAAGAATACGTCGTCCATGCCAATGTAACGAAATTTTGAGTTAAGACCGCCAAACGGCGGTCTTTTTTCATATATGCATGCGATATTCTTAAAATCGCGTTTTTTGATCGCGAACTTTTAGACGGTTGGGGCTGATGAAAATCTATTTGACCTATGATGCGCCGATTGATAATTGACGCTTGAAGGAAAATGTTCTCGAAGAGCAAACTTTAACGTGCGACGGAAATTTGATTATAGTCTTGCAATTTTTCCGGATTGAGATTAGAATGAATCTATAATATCAATGACATTGGAGTGGATATGCAACTTATAGACGGAAAACTTGTTGCAAAAACCTTGCGCGAGCAAATGAAAGAGGAGCTGAAAGGCTTGAGCGTGGGGCTCGCGGTCATATTGGTGGGGGAGGATCCCGCCTCCGAAGTGTACGTCCGCAACAAAATCAAGGCGTGCGATGAAGTGGGCATGAGGTCGTATCTCGAACGCCTGCCAAAGGATTGCGCCTTTGAGGACGTCAAGGCGGTGATAGAGAGGCTCAACGCGGACGAAAACGTGGACGGCATCATCTTGCAATTGCCCCTGCCAAAGGGACTTGACGAGAACGCGCTCGTTGACCTAATCGACCCCGAAAAGGACGTGGACGGCTGCTCCTATCAGCAAAAGGGAAGGCTGTGGACGGGACGTGAGGCGATCTTGCCCTGCACGCCGTTTGGAGTGATGAAGTTGCTTGAGTTTTACAACATTCCGCTTTCGGGCAAGAGGGCGGTGGTGATCGGAAGATCCAATCTCGTTGGAAAACCTCTCGCGCAGCTTTTGATGAACTCAAATTGCACGGTGACCGTGTGCCACTCAAGGACGCAAAATATTGCCGAAGTCGTAAAAGAAGCGGACATAGTCGCCGTCGCCATTGGAAAAGCCAAGTTTTTGACCGCCGATATGGTGAAAGATGGCGCAGTCGTCATCGACGTGGGAATGGACAGGGATGAAAACGGCAAACTTTGCGGCGACGTAGATTTTGAAAACGTCTCAAAAAAGTGCTCGTACATCACCCCCGTGCCCGGCGGCGTCGGTCCTATGACCGTCACGATGCTCCTTTTCAACACGCTGCTCGTGAAAAAGCGCAAGTTAGGGAAGTAGTTTGAAACGATCGAATTTTCTATAAACAATGCTATGGCGAAACAAATTGACATAGCATTGTTTGATTATATCCGGTCAGATACACGATTATTTGAGTGTTGCTTGACAAAACCCGATGCATTCTCGACCTTTGAGGGGGTTGGAGACGTCGCGAGCGTTGAAGTAGAGGCGGAGTTTGCCGTCGTAGTAGGTGAGGTGGGAAGCGTAGACGTATTGCGCCATCCACGAAATGTTCGGGTCGGGCATTACGAGGGGCTTGACAAACTCGAAGCGCTCGCCGTCGTCGGACTTGAGCAGCATGATCGCGGAGTGGCTCTTGCCGTTTTCGAGGTAAATGCCGTTTTGAATGCCGATGAAGCAGTCCTTGAGCTCATAGACCTTCAGACACCCTGCGCAAAGATTGAGATAGTTCACGCTTTCGTCGGGCGAGATGATGGGCGTAGGGCGGGTGGAGTAGTCTTTGTCGACGTGTTCGCTAAGCGCATACGATATGTGCGTGGGCTCGCTGAATCCGCAATCTTTGATGAAAGTTAGGCCTGCGGAATAATATAACCTGTATAGCCCGTTCATTTTGATGAGGAAAGGGTTGGATATTGACGTGCCCAAGTCGTTTTGTTCATAGCCGTGCGACCTTTCGATGACGGGATAGGGGTTTGTGAATGAGAAAAGATCGACAGAGCTTGCGCAATATATTCCGCTTTTCCACTTTGCGCCCAAAAGCGTCAGCGCGTTGCCGAGAAGAGTCCTCGTGCGCTCGAAAAACAGATAGTATCTGCCGTCAACTAAGTTTATGTTCGGACGCATGGCGCGGGACGTGACCTTTTGCACCTTTTTGAAATTTATCCCGTCCTCGCTGTCAAAGCGATATACGCCAAAGAAAGTGTGACAAAAAAGATGCCACAAGCGGTCTTGCGACTCGTCAGGCGTGAGCAAAGAGGGGTCCGCAACGGTGAAACTGCCCCCGAAAGGCTTGATGATGGGATTGCCGTTAAAAAGTTTGAACTCGGCGTTTTCAATATCGCTTAACGTGAGGTTTTTCATACTGATTTTTGATTATAAAGACCGGAAACGGCGGATCGTTCGTCCAATTTGCAAACGTGACCTCTATCACTTGATACAGATCGCAATCAAGCGTCTTGAGATAGGGCAAGAGAGCGTCTTTTTCCTCATATCCGCTGTCGCCGCCGTAGTAGACGCATATGCTCATAATTCCGCCGCGCTTTAGTATCTTCAGTCCCTTATCTATCGCCTCCTTCGTTGAGTCGAAACGGGTGAAAATTTTGTGGTCGCCGTGAGGGAGATAGCCGAGATTGAACATGATGACGTCTGCGCTTTCGGGCGGGAAGTACGCGTCCATGTTGGCGTGAGAGTCGTGAATGAGGGTGGCGTTGAGATGATTTTTTTCGAGTAACTCAGCCGTGCTGTCAAGCGCCTCTTGCTGAATGTCAAACGCAGTGACGCTGCCGCTTTTCAGCAGCTCGCACAAGAACTTTGTGTCGTAGCCTCTTCCCGCAGTCGCGTCGATCGCAACGGAGTTTTCGCTCACATGACGGCTGATCGCCGAATGTACGATGTTTAGCGCATTCATAAATTCAGTTTAACATATCGTACGATTTTGTCAATCCCCAAAACGCCCGCGCAATACTTAACGTCAAGAAAATAATCGGAACGGATTTTTGATATAATATTGACTATAAGAAAAATTTATTGTAAAATTTTAATATAATAAATCATATCGGGGATGTTATGAGAAAAAAAGTTTTGCTTGCGCTCATTGCGGCGCTATTGCTTGTGTCTTTTGTTTTTGTCCTTACCGCTTGCAATAAGGGAGGCATCGCGGGAATGCATTTTGAAGAACAGCCAAGACCCGCGCTTGAAAACAGAATTTCATCGGAAGAACAAAATATTTTGGACATTGCTCTAAGCGACGGCGCAACTTCGGACGAAGTTATCGAGGCGTGTCTCACGCTCTATGACATAGCAAATCAAAGCCGCATTCAGGCGGAAGAGCAGGGGTGGACGTCGCTCATGCTTCAAGAGAGCAAGATGGGCATAATGTACAACGGCGATCCGCGCGAGGAAAACCTGCCGCCCGACGACGTCGTGACAAAATCGGCGTTTGGCACGGTGGTCATGCACGCGTTCACCTTGCACGACAAGGGAGATTTCTACAGCCAATTCGTTGCGGACGCAAAGGGCAATCTTTCGATGTTAATGGGTATGTTCACAAAGATGCTCAAGATCACCTACAACGAGGGCGGCAACTACTATTTTGCGAGCGTCACGGGCGACAATTCCGAAGCCAACGTCGACCTCGAAGTGTTCCCGTACGCCACCTACGCGTTGACAAAAGAGCCGCAGGAATATAACTATGACGACCTCATGACCGCCATTCACTCGCTCGACGGCATAAACGAGATCTACAACATGAAGTATTGTCCCGAGATCATCTCGGACGGCACTGCGTCGGAGTTTGACGAGCTTTCCTTGACGTACAGCGACGAGGGCTACTACACGGCGAAGTTCGCGGTGGATATGGGCGCAAGCCCCAAGCTCTTGCGCGAGTGGTTCAGACTCCCAAAAGAGGATATGGCGGTCAGCGGTCAAGATATTGAATCTTATGACTATTTCTACGTCACGCTCGAGGTGTGGGACACGGGCTACGTCAAGTCCTATGAAGCGGTTTACGCTCGCGAAGCAGGCATGGGCGGCGGCATCACCACCGACAACTTCAAATATTATTGGGACGAGGAGCAGATCTACGACATTGTGAAGGCGGACCCGCGCTTTGGCGACGACGTCGAAAACACCTTCCCGAGTTTGCACGATATGATAGAGTTTTACAAGCACCCGGTCGTCGTCCCGCCAAGCAACAAGCCCTCGAACCTCGTCATTTTGGTCATACTTGCGCTTGCCGTCATCGCGATCTTGGTGACGCTTATCGTCGTCGCGATCTCCGCTATCGTCAAGGCGATTCGTCGCTCGTCGCCCAAGCTCACTCAAAGGTATTACGCTCGCCTTGCAAGAAAGGCGGAAAAGAAGGGCAGCGGCGGCACGGACTACGTCCTTAACGACGACGAAGACGACTTCACGCTGTAAATTGCGACATGCATTGAGTTATCAAAAATCCACCCGCAAAACGGGTGGATTTTTCCGATAAATTAAAGTTTCAAGTTTCTTCTACTTTTCGGCGTTGAGGGCGCGGAAGCTCTTTTTGTTTTGCTTGTAGAGAGTCTTGAAGACCTCGAATTGCTTGTCGTAGACTTTGCGCTTCAGCTCGAGGTTGGGCGTGAAGGTCTTGGCTGCGGGGATGAAGTCCTTGATGCGTTCAAAGGATTCTATCACGCCCATGCCCACGCCTATGCACGCCGCAGCGCCCACCGCGCCGATGTTTTGCGGGCTGTCCACCGTCTCAATGACGTGACCCGTGATGTCCGCAAGCACCTGACATGTGAAGTTGTTCAAAGCTCCGCCGCCCACGAAGCGTATCTTGTCGGAGGGTTTGACCTTTTTTGCGGAGGCTTCGAGCATCCAGCGTTTGTGGTAGCAGATTCCTTCAAGCACCGCGCGGATGAGCTCTGTCTTTCCCGTGTCCAGACTGATGTTGAAAAACATGCCTCTCGCGTTGGGGTCCTCAAAGGGACAGCGGTTGCCGTGCAGCCAAGGGGTGAAGATAACGCCGCCCGCGCCCGCAGGGATGTCGTCCACTTTGTCCGCCATATAGCTATACAAGTTGAGATATTTCTTTTCGATGTCGTCGGCTTCGGTTATGTGCGTTTTTTTGATGTACACGCCCACCTCGTCGAGCGCGATGTGATCTTTGACCCACTCAAAGCACTTGCCGGAGGTTTCCATTTCCGCAAAGTAGTTGAATTTGCCCGTCTCTGCGCCGACCGTCGCCGCGATCATGGACGTGACGTCCACGACGGACCTGTCCGTGATCGTGCCGATCCAGCCCGACGTGCCGCTGTATATATGCGTGTCGCCAAGAGCGGTCGCGCCCGCGCCTACGCCGATAAGGTTGG
>CANQAA010000030.1 GCA_947589395.1 uncultured Clostridia bacterium | reverse complement strand
GTCATGAGTACGACGGCTCCGAGGGCGACCTCGCCAACGTCAAGGACGAGAACTGGAAGCTCCAAGCGGGCAGCGCACTTGCGGCAGGCGACGAACTTGACGACCTCGGCATAACGCTCACAAAGGACGTGGGTGTCAGCGCCAACACCTATCAAATAAGCGGTAGGGCGACCAACGACAACTACACGGTCACGTTTGTCGGCAGCTACAACGCCACCGATGACGATCGCACAAACGGCACGGGCGGCACCTACACGATATCCAAGCGTAAACTTGTTGTAGTCATCGACAACCAGACTTCCGTTTACGGCGAAGATCTGCATGTGTTTGGCAAAGAAGACTTCACCGTATACCACAACGGCAGTACGGACGGCGCCATTGTTGTCGGCGATGAATTGAACATCACCCTCAACAAGCTCGGCGGCACGGCGGTCGGACAATACGACATCACCGCCACCTGGAACAATGACACCAACTACGACATAACGTTCTACGGCGCAAACTATGACGCGGGCAAGGCTGAAAGCGGCGAGCGCATGACGGACGAAGAACTCAATCAGTCTGTTTCCGCCTACGCTCACACCGAGACCAACCATGCCGTGTACTTCATCACCGTGCGTAAACTCACCGTGCACGTCAACAATCAAGGCGGCGTGTTCGGCGGTCGCACATACACAAACCTCAGTCAGTTGCAAGGCACAAAAGAGGGAGAACTCGGTTGGTATATCGAAGGCTTCGCCGATACGAACGGTATAAGTGCAGAAAATCAAAAAGATAAATATTACGTCATATCCGGCACCGATCTGTCGATCAGGCTCACGCTCAACAACGACACGAGCAGTGAGGACTACGCGGGCAAGTGCGCGATCAAGGCAGAGTGCCGCAACGCAAACTACGATGTGACCTTCACGGGCGATTGGTCGGACGATGATGAATTCAATGGCAAAGCCGGTATCTTCACCGTTGAAAAACGTGCAGTCACCGTGACGTTGAACGACAAAACCGCCACATACGACGGCAAGACGCACACGGCGAGCGAGTTCAGCAGCAGAAACAACGGTTGGACTGAGACAGTCACAAACGATTTCGACAACAACACCGTTACGTTTGTTAAGTCGGAAATGGTCGGCGACAGAAAGACCGCGCCCACAATGGCCGTGTCCTTGAGCATGGACGGCGCAAAGAACGTCGGCAAATATGCGATACACATCGTCATCAAGCGCGACGGTGTAACAATCTTCGACAGCGCAAGCACGGCTATCGGCGGATCCGTCACATTGAATGAGGCAGGCAACGTCGTCATCACCACCAACGAGTACGTTATAACGGTGGTTGGCGAGCATGTCCGCACGGGCGTTGAGGACGTGAGCGAGGTCAAAGTCGAAGGCGAGTACGAGATCACGCCGAAGAGGATAACTCTCACCATCGACGACAAGACCACCACCTACGGCGAGAAGAGACTTGAAAACGTGCAAAGCGAGTTGACTTGGGAAGATCGTGAAAATCAAATCGTCGCGGCGGATCTTGAACATCTCAGGGCAGCGATACAACTTGCAATTGTGGGTGCGAACGGCGTCAACGGCTTCATCGGCGCGGGTGTTTACGCAATCACAGCGACCGTCAAAGCCGAGCTTACAAGCGAGCAGCAGCAAGCGATCGACAACTACAACATCAAATACAGCGGCAGTTGGAGCGGTGAAGGCGAAAACAAACAGAAAGCAGGCACTTACAATGTCAACAAACGCAACATAGGCTTGCGCTTCGACACGACAAGCTCCACCTACGGCGAAGATATTCCCGCTTGGACATACGAAAATTGCACGCAAATCGCGCTTGGCGGCATCGCTACGGCTGTTATCGATACAGACAAGGCTGACTTTGCAAAGGCAATCAAATTTGAAGTGCTTGAACAAGTCTTCAGTGGCGCAGGCAAGCTCAAGGTCGGCGAATATGCTGTTTGGATGAGCATAAATACCGAGACGGAAGAAGGTAGACGTGTCGCGGCAAACTATGAAATTGCTTTCTCGGGCTTGTGGACAGGCGGCGGCAACAAGGACGGCAAAGCCCTCAACAATGTCGCAGGCTTGTATATGGTCACGGCAAAGGATATAACGATCGATGTCGGCACTGCCGAGACAACTGCTCGCACGAGCGAGTATGGCGACGATATCCTTGACGGAACAGGTTTTGGATTTGAAGTTCATGACGCGTTTGAAGAAGATGAAATTCTCGTAACGCTTTCACCGACGGCGACGAACACTTCAGGCGTCGACACTTATGATATCAACGGAAAAGTTTCGGGCGATGACGCGGAAAACTACGAAGTCACTTGGAATCGCGTAGGCAACTATGAGATCACTCGTCGTAAGATAAATATCGATGTTGAACAAGAATATCACTTCACCTACGGTGATGATAAAATAGACGAAGCCGGCAATTTGAGCGAACCCAAAGTGAATGTGAATATCACAAGAGACGGCGGCAAGGAAGGCGCTTGGAATGTGGCAAGCGACGGCGTAAAATATGGCGTTACCATTTTGCAAGAACAACGCTCCAACAGCGGTCACCTACGCGTGAAGATAGGCGGTTACAACATACAAGTCTCCTTGATCGGTGAAAAAGCGTCGAACTACGAAATCGTTTCCAACAATGATACGACGGCTAAGGTCGTGGTTGACCAACGCGAAATCGACGTTAAGATAAAGGATGCCAGGTCCGTATACGGTGAACCGGAAGCACCCCTCGAGTATGTCGCGGAAGGCGAAGCGGGCTATGAAGGAATTGCTCTCATGTCCACAGAAGGCAGAGGCCTTGCAGAAGGCGACGATCGCTCTTTGCTCAATATATCGTTGGATCGTGACGGCAAGAACGAGGGACGCAACGACGTTGACATATATGCAATTATCGGCTCATATGTGAGCACTGATTATAAAGTGAACTTTGTCGGTAATTGGAGTGAGGAAGACGCAAACAAAGATCACGCCGGCATATACACAAAGGAAGTGCGCAAAGTGCGCATTGAGATCTACAACCAGTCCGCGATCTACGGCGAAGATATCACAGTCTCTAACACCAAAGGAAGGGATTGGAACGTGCTTCCCGCTGATGAAATTGACGGCGTTCAATACTATGAACTCTACGGCAGCGACGATCTCGGCATTGAGTTGCAAATTGTCGGAACATATGATACCGACAAATACTCCGTCCGTCCGAGAGGGGTCTATGAGATGGACTTCATCAAAGAGAGAGTCAACAAAAACTATGAAGTCACGTTGGAGAGAGCCCCCATACCTTCCGGCGAAGACGCTAAAAATTACCCGAATGACTATCAAGAGATATACTCCTCCGAGCCTGCAAAGGAAGCGTCATATATGTGGGGCGGACAATATCCCATCAGCGAAAAGCTGAGGAGTTTGGGCAGCGGTATGTTCTTTGTGACCGTGCGTGAAGTCAACGTCCATATCAACAACCAGAGCGGCGTTTACGGCGATGAGTACAGTCTTGTGCAAACGGTCGAGGGCGATAGCCCGGCGTACAGAATAGGCTTACCCGCGGGAAGCAAGGCAACGGGCGACGCGTTCGTGGACGACTTGCAAGTGGAATTTGAACTTGTGACGACCGCTTACGGCTCCGAGAACAAGCGCGGACAGCTCTCCTATGCGGGCGAGTACCCGATCTACGGCAAGGGAATGACCGCAACTCGCAAAGGCGAGACGCTGGGAAGCACCGACGAAATTTTGCTCAACTACCGTATCAGCTTCAGCGGCGCTTGGACGGGAGAGGAAGAATATCCTTCGGGCAGCACATATAAGAACCGCGTAGGCGTGTTCACGGTGCAAAAGCGTAACGTCACCGTTACGGTGAGCGACGTCACCGCGACCTACGGCACATACAAAGGCCTCAACAAAGAGGGCGGCGAACTCATGCTCGCCAACCAAAAGGGCTATTCCGCGATCGCGACCAACGGCACGGGTAAGGCATTCGTCAGCGACGCCGACGAAGCTCTGTTCGGCATCAAACTTGCGGTACTCTACAATAACGGCCAAGTCAGCACGGGCAACGCGCTCAATGTCGGCAATTACAATATTACGGCAAGCAAGAACGAGGTAAACGAGGACAGCGCCGCATTCAATAGCTACGAAGTGACATTCGCGACTACGGCTCCGCAACTGCATGTCGACAAAGCCAATATCAATATCAACATCTTCAACGGCTCGTTGACGAACAAGGGAACGACTTACGGCAACGCGCTTGATGAAAGCGACGTGACGTGGAACAGCGTCGGCAACGCAGATATGTTTATGGTCACAGGCGGATTTGTTGAAGGCGACAAGCTTGACTTCACAATGTACAGTTCGCTTATCGACATAGTGAGAAGCGGCGGATATCCCGCAGCCGGCAACTACGCCCTCTACGCGACATGGAAGACAACTTCCGATGTCGGCGACAACGCAAACTACAATATGCCCAACTGGTCGGGCGCGTTTACGAGCGGCGTGCAAGCGAAAGACGATCATTATGCAAACGAGGCAGGTATCTACACCGTCGCGAAGAAGGCGATAGACGTCACGATCAATGACTTCGCATTCGAATACGGCGAGGCAATCGACAGCAAGCTGTTCACCTACACGTTGCCCGATGGTTGGGCGGTCGGCGAGGACGAAGAGAGCGATTTGGGGATCACACTTTCCACAGACGTAAAAGCGGGAGTTAGCGTCGGCAGTTATCAGATAAAGGGATTTTCAAGTAGCGCCAACTATGCAGTGACCTTCAAAGGCAGCTATATTGATGGCACGAACGGCACGCTGACCATCGATCCGCGCAGGATAGTGGTGGTCATCCGCCCGCAAAGCAGCGTCTACGGCTCGGAGGCGAGCGCAAGCAGTGAACCGACAATGTGGTTTGTCGTGAGAGGCGACAAGTTCGTCGATCACACGAATATGGAAGACAATTGGACGTCGGTGTTCGGCGCGGCAAGCGAAAAGAACTTCGGCGAGTTGATCATCTCCCTGTCAAAGGGCATCACTTCAACCGACAATCCTGCTTGGAACAACGGAAACGGAACTTACGGCGGCACTTATGCCATCACCGGCAACTGCGGCAATCGCAACTTCGACGTCGTGTTCAGAGAATATAATGCAGAGTTTGACGCCGACGTGACTGGCTACAATCCGACGCTGTCCTCCGAGACCGAAGCCGAAAAGGCGACAGAGTGGAGCAACGTCAAAGACGTATGGGGCGTTTACACCATCACTCCGCTTGAAGTCAAAATCCACATCGAGGATCAAAGCGGCGTGTACGGCGGCAGCATAAGCGGCGCTCAGCTCAGATACGGCGCGCAGATAGGCAACACGATCGGCGTCAACTGGAGCTACGGCGGCAGCGGCAAGTTCATCGCAAGTCACGAGCAATATCTGAGCTTCTATCTCGCGGGCGACAAGAACATTGAGAACGCGCTGTTCGCGCCCGTCGGCACATATCCCATCGTCGGCTATTGGGCTGAGGACGTCAAGGACGAGAGCAATTCGCTCTATCGCTTGTACAACATGTGCTACAACGTCACATTCGAAGGCGATTGGAAAGACGGCGAATACGTCGGCGAAGCGGGCACGTTCACTATCGATCCCGCGACCATAGCGCAAAACGATCGCGGACCCAAAGAGGGCGAGACCTTCAATGGTACGCTTTGGAACCGCACCGAGATATTCAGGGGCGAGGAAGTCTCCTACAGCCTCAAGATAGGCGCAGAGCACCTCATCTTTGCGGGCAATATGACGTTTGGCGCCGATGAGCTTGACGACCTGTTCAACGGCGGAAGCCTCACGGCGGACGCGGCGACAGTGACATATCGCGACCTCATGAAGGACAGCCAGCCCTTCAAGGCGGGCGAACTCAGCGACGAAGACTTGCTCATCACGTCCCACGGCGTGTGGTCCGTGACCGTGATCGTCGAAAAAGCCAACCACGAGAGGGCGGAGTTCACGCTCACCCTCATCGTCGTGCAGGCGGACCTCACTGTGTATCTGACGGGCGATCTCTTCAGGGCGGACTACGGCACATACTTTGCCGATGACAATTCTCATGACGGCAAAGCGATGTCCAGAACGCAGCTCAGGGCAGACCTCAAGGCGTGGCTGTTCAGCACAGACAACATAGTCATCGACAAGATCGACGGCGCAGAGAACATCAGCAGCGATCTCGTCAAGGTCATCGAGTTCTTGAGAAATTGCACGGGTATGGACGAAATCGGCGTGAACATCACGACGCGTGAGTCCGACATAAGCTCCGGCGGTTATCTCCCCGCAAACTCGTACTTCATCGTTTTGGAGGCGACAGGCAACATCCAGATCAAGTTCGCTCAGGACTACGAAGTGGTCGTCATCAACAAGCTCGACGCGCTCGGCGTAAATTGGCAACCCACCGAAGGCGACGAGGACAATGTCACGATCGACAACGAGTTCAAGCATAATGAAGAGACGTACACCAAGTTCAGCTATTACTACGACGGCGAGCAGCATGTTCTCATGCCTTATGTCACGGGTACGCTTGCAGGCGATAAAGTCGCAAACGGCATGTACGGCAACTTCATGTATCGCGTGATGGAAGATATGGAGAGCGCGGTGTATGAGATCTCGAACGTCGGCTTGTACAAGATGACGATCAGCGTCGACATGAATCCGGAATCGACCGGCAACGCGGACATCAACAATTACGTCAAGCCCGAGAGCACCGTCTTCATCGAGATACTCTCAGTCGCGATCAGAGTGCACATCAACGACAAGCAAAGCGAGTACGGCGAGGACGAAGTCGCTCTCGATTGGACGATCGACGAGGCAAGCAAGGCGCTGTTGCCCGAAAACGAAGACTTGCTCATCACGTTGACGCTTGCGCGCTCCGAAACCGAGAGACGCCATGCCGGCACATATGTTATCACCGGTCGCTCCGACAACGAGAACTACATTGTCGAGTTCTATGGCAGCTGGACGGGCGAGACAGGCGACGCGATGAGAGGCAAAGCCGGCACTTACACCGTGACGCAAAGAAAGGTCAAGGTCACGCTTTACGACCTCACCTACACCTACGGCGACCCGTTGCCCGAAAAATTTGTGACGCTTGGCATACAAGCGTACAAGGCGGAGCACATCGATCCCGCAGGTTACGCGCTCACGGCGCAAACAAGCGCGGTCGCGATCTTCCCGGACGACGAGGAAGACGTTGATCTGAAGATCGAGCTCGTGGCGGCTACAACCGATTATACGTCGACGGGATATCTCAAGGCGAGCGAATCCGGCTACAGACTCAACCCGAGCTACAAGAGCTCCGGCAGCAACTACGATATCACGTTCGTCACCGAAGAGAATGATCCGGTCGACACCTCGCGCTATGCGAAGCTCGTTGTCAACAAGCGTGATCTTGCGGTCAACATTCAGACGAGATCGGTCACCTATGGCGACGCGCGTCCCTCGATGCCTATGAACTACACGGTTACGGGCTGGGTCTCGAAAGACGCCGACTGGTTTGCTCTCAACCGCGACACGGACAAGTCGTTCCTCAAGTTCGCAGTGAGAAATGCCGAGACAAGAGAGTTGATCGACGAGAACAAGGAGTTTGATCCCGTCGGACAATATATCATACTTCTTGAGAACAACACGGCTGACACTCATGAGATAGGCAGCAACTACAACATCACCGTCACAGGCGAGTGGTCGAGCGACGAGTATTACACCGATCGCAACGGTCAAGCCGGCGCGTACACGGTCAACCCGAGAACGATCTCCATCACCTTGCACGACGCAAGCGGCGAGTACGGCGACACAGACGTTGTCGAGCGCTTCACTTGGGATCTGAACAGCACTCTTGCAGGCTCCGAGACCAAAGAGACTCTCGCGGCGTTCATGAGGATCGACGTCTCCGATGTGTTTGCCGAGAACAACCGCACGAAGGGCATTGGCAACTACACGGTCACGGCAACGCTCAGCACGGGCGCAAACTATGTGCTCGACGGCAAACTCACCGCGTTCTACAGGATAGTGCCGCGCGAGATAAAGATCACGGTGCTCGATCAGATGAGCGAGTACGGCGATTGGCACAACCTCTACATTGCAAGTCTCGGCTACCGCAGCGGCTGGCAGGCGACGCGCGTGAACGGAGACAGTCAAGGCATTGCGTATCCCGACTTCGACGAGATCGTGACGGCGATCAAGCTCAGAACGGACATCGCTTCGAGCACGATGGTCAGCGAACATCTCGAGTCCATCCGCGTGGACGACGCAACGAAGATCATTGATCAAAACTACCACGTCGTGGAAAGCACGCTCGGCACTTTGAACATCGTGCCGCGCAAGATCACGGTCATCCTCGAGCGTCAGCAGAGCAGCGAGTACGGCGAGGATCATCCGCTGAGCACGATTTACGGCATCGATTGGACGGCGACGAGAACCAATCCCAGAACGGAATTCTACGACGGCAACGTCGTGGTGCTCGAAGGCGACCTTAACGACTTGCACCTCTATTGCGACATCGACAGAACGTCGCCCGCAGGCATGCATGAGCTCAAAGCCTCGTTTGACAACAGCAACTACGAAGTTGCCTACATCAACGGCCGGTACGAGATCCTGCCTCGCGCGATCAACGTGAATATAGAGGACGCAAGCGGCGAGTACGGCGACGAGATCACAAGCGATCTGCTCAAGTGGACGGCAAGCCGCGACGGCGGCAACGCGATCGCCAACGGCGACGAGCTCGACCTCACGCTCAAGACGGTCACGGAGGACGGCGCTTCCACGACGGTGAGAACGGGCATAGGCACATATCCGATCATCGTCACCGCAAACAACAATTCCAACTACAATATCACCTTCACGGGCGATTATGCGGGCACGCTGCCGGCAGGTCACATCGGCGATGCGGCGGGCAACTTTGAGATCACAAAACGTAAGATCGTGCTCACCTTCAACGGCGAGAGCGAGTACGGCGACGAGATCGTGCCTCACGGCTCAAGCTACCGCGCGGGCGGCAAGGAAGGTCCTGCGGTCGTCAACGGCGACGACTTGGGCTACACCTTCACTTGGGTGAACGATCCCAAAGACAACAAGGAGGACGGATATCCGGCAGTCGGCGAGTACAGTTTGACCGTCAACAAGCCCGAGTCTCCCACGCCTGCGCAGAACAACTACGAGATAGTCGACGAAGTGGCGAAAAATAGCGTATACCGCATCGTGCCGCGCAAGGTCACAGTGCAGGTCAGAGACGGCAGGAGGACCTACGGCGACGAGTATATTGACGTCAACGCCTTGAAGGAAACGTTGCTCAAAGTGTTCCGCACAAACGGCAAGGCGGGCAGCGCAATCTTGAGCGACGAAAACGGCAGATCGCACATCGAGCTCTTGACGCTCAGCGTGATCGACGGCGACGCGGCGACCCTCAAGGACGGCATACCGTATAACGCGGGCGTGTATAACTACAGCCTCGAGTATAATTATTGGTCCAACAGCAGAGATAACTATGAGCTCGAGATAGTCTACGGCAACTACACGGTCGATCCCAAGCAGATAAGCGTGCAGATCGACAGCAAGACGACGTCGTATTCCGAAGACATCCTCGCGCTCACTCACGGCGAAGTGCAAGGCGTGCTCGAGGGCGACGACCTCAACCTCGCGCTGTCCGTGCTGTGGGGCGACGAAGCGCTTGGGCTCAAGTGGCACAACGCGGGCGTCTACGACATCGTCGGCAGCTACAACAACCCCAACTACCTCGTGACCTTCTCAAAGGCGACCTACACCATCGAAAAGGCGCACAACTACTGGGTCAAGGAGTACGCGGTCGAAACCGTCATGCAGGGCGAAGATCCGCTTGAGGAGCTCATGCCCGAAGCGCTGTGGGGCGACTACATCATCAGGTATTACTACGACGAGGCTTGCACGCAAGAGTACGTCGGCGACATCAAAGACGCGGATATGGGCACATACTACGTCAGAGTCGAAGTGCTTGACAACATCAACTGGAACGGGCTTTTGGGCAACTACGTCATCGAAGTGTTCAACAACTTCCTTGTCGTGAACGACGCCGACATAACCGCATATGTGTGCGTGTTTGCGTCGCAGTTCCTCATCGGACTGTTCGCGCTCATCTTCGTGAGACGGTACAAAAAGAAAGAGAACTAAGAGGTTCAAACGCGGGTCATGCAAGCGCATGACCCGCGTTTTCTTCAAACCGCATTGCCATGCGCAAAAGACGCTTTGCAGTGCGGTTTTCTCACGCGCGGAAACATTTTTCATACACGCAAAAGTCGCTTTATCATGCGTTAAAGCCTTTTTTGCGCGGAGACGTTTTGCGAGGGTCGCTTTGTCGCTTGACGCTCGAATTTTCACTGTTAAAAGAGCAATGTGCTCTCATTGCTTGACATCAAAAGGGCAAAAGTATTATTCTTCTTACGAAATGCGGCTTACCGCAAAACTTTCGGGACAAGGGCAATATGTATCCGGCGATCATCATATCGGCGTTTACCTCGATAATTATGATCATGGGCGTGCTGTTTTTTCCGACCGTGCGCGTCTTTGGAGTGAGAGTCAGCTCGTATTGGCTGATAACTTTTTTGGGCGCTCTCATTTTGATCTTGTCGGGCGAGACGGACGTTGAAAGCGTGCTTGCGGCGCTCACTGCGGACACCGCGATAAACCCACTCAAGATCCTCACGCTGTTCATTTGCATGACGGTGCTCTCGATCTATCTCGACGAGCTCGGATTTTTCAGGTATCTCGCGTACAAGGTACTTAAACGTGCGCATACGGGGCAGAGAAGGCTGTTTTTTGCGCTTTACCTCATCGTGTCCGTGCTCACGATCTTCACATCAAACGACATCATCATCCTCTCGTTCACGCCCTTCATATGCTATTTTGCAAGGAGCGCCAAGATAGACCCGACGCCATATCTCGCCGCCGAGTTCGTCGCGGCAAACACCTGGAGCATGGCGCTTGTCATCGGCAATCCTACAAACATATATCTCGCGTCCGCGTTTGACGTGGGGTTCATCGACTATCTCAAAGTGAGCGCGCTTCCAACCGTGATGGCGGGAGCGGTCGCGCTTTTTGCGCTATACCTTATGTTTTCGAAAAAGCTGAAAGCGCCAATAGAGGGCGAGCCGCACAAGGTCGTGCTCAAGGACAAGACGCAGCTTGTCATCGGGGTAGCGCACCTTGCCGTATGCACCGTGCTCATCGCAATTTCAAGCTACGTTCACATCGAAATGTGGATCGTCTCCCTCGCCTCAGTCGCGAGCCTGTCCCTCTTCGCGCTCGTCGTGGCGGCAAAAAGACGGGAACACCCCGAACAGCTTGTGTGCTGTTTTAGGCGCGCGCCTATAGCTCTCATTCCGTTTGTGCTCTCGATGTTCGTCATCATCCTCACTCTCAGTGAAAAGGGCGTCACGGCAAAGCTATGCGAGCTGCTGAGCGGAAAATATAACATTCTCACATACGGCACGTCCTCGTTCTTGTTTGCGAACATCATCAACAACATCCCGATGAGCGTGCTTTACTCCTCCATCATATCCAACATGACAAGCGGAGCGCTCGGCGCGGTGTTTGCGACGATCGTGGGCTCGAACATAGGCGCGTTTTTGACGCCCATCGGCGCGCTTGCGGGGATAATGTGGACTTCGATACTCAACTCTCACGGCGTGAAATTCAGCTATCTCAACTTTTTGAAGCTCGGCGTTTTCATCGCGATCCCAACGCTTTTTGCCGCGCTCGCGGGGCTATATATCGTCATATAACGATTGACCTTTTTTGAAGAGGGGAGTATAATCATAAAGTAAGAAAATTTTGAAATATGCAAAAAAATCTTAACACAGGTGTAAATTTGCGAGGTGAATATGGACGACAAGTTTTACGTTGAAAAGTTCAAAAAGCTCATACAGTGCCCGACGGTGTCGCAGGACGACCCCGAAAATTTCGTGCGCTTTCACAAGATTTTGGACGAGACGTTTGAAAACGTGACCGCAAAGTGTCAAAAAATCGAGCTTGGAAGAAACGTTTTGCTCTACAAGTGGAGCGGAAAAAATTCAAACAAGCCCGTCGTGCTCATGGCGCATCAGGACGTCGTGCCTGCAGGCGGCGCGGATTGGAAATATCCGCCGTTTGCCGCCGTCGAGGAGGACGGAAAGGTGTTCGGCAGGGGCACGATAGATTGCAAAAACACACTTTTTGCGACAATTCAAGCCGTTGACGAGCTGATCGGCGAAGGCTTCGTGCCCGAGCAGGACGTATATCTGAGCTACAGCGATTGCGAGGAAATTTCCGGTCCGGGCGCGGAGATGGCGAGGGACTATTTCAAATCGCAGGGCATACGCCCCGAGATCGTCGTGGACGAGGGCGGCGCGATCGTAAAAAAGGTGGACAAGTTCATGTCAAAGGACGCCGCGATGGTCGGCATACTCGAAAAGGGCTATGCGGACGTCAAGATAATCGCGCGCGGCAAGGGCGGACACAGCTCTCAGCCTCCCAAGCACACGCCTATTGCGCGACTTGCGGAGTTCGTGAGATACGTCGAACGCCACAGCGTGTTCAAGCCAAAGATGTCCGTTCCCGCAAAAGCGATGGTCTTGGGACTTGCCGACGTGCTCAAGCCCAAATATCGCGCGCTTGCGAAGGCGGCGGGTAGGCTTGGCGCTCTCACGGCTCACGTCGCGCCGAAGATAAATTGGCACTACGGCGCGCCGATGTTCAAGTCGACTGTGGTGTTCACGATGTGCGAGGGCGCGACCGCCTCAAACGTCATTCCTCAAACTGCGTGGGTGAACGCAAACGTGCGCGTCTCCCCCGTAGACAGCGTTGAGAAGTGCGTCAAAAAACTCGAGCGCATAGCAAAAAAGTTCGATTGCGAGGTAGAACTTCAAAATCATCGCGACGCGTCGCCGATGGCAGACCTCACGGGCGAGAGCTACAAACAGTTTGTGGCGGCGGTGAAGGAGACCTATCCCGACGTCGAGGTCGTGCCATACTATATGTTCGGCGGGACGGACTGCCGCACCATGCAGGAGATCTCGAACACGGCGATCCGCTGCACCCCATGCAGGATGTCGTCCGAGCAGCTCTCGACCATGCACGCCGCAAACGAGAACATCTACGTTACGTCCCTCAAGGAGACCGTGACCTTCTTCAAAACTTTCCTTAGGAAGTATAAGTAAAGCATAGCGGCCGCGACGCCGCTATTTTTGTAAACAAAAGGGCGCGTTTGCGCCCTTATTGCTTAAATTTGTGTAAAAATCAGTCCTTCTTTTCTTTGAAAATAAACTTGATGATCATACCGTGACCATTGTCTGTCAACACCACAAGATCCGTCCCGTCAAACGTTACCGCTCCCCAAACATTTGACATAGAAGAGGGATCTCCCGGAACGCCGTCTATCGTCACGCTTATAGGAGTGATCGTAACATTCTGACCATTTATGACATAGGTTGCGACCACCTCTGTGTTGGGCATATCTTCTGTCTGCGCCGCAATAGTTTCGTTGACGGTGCCGTCCGTTCCGAATGCAAACACTATCCCTTTGTTCATGCGGACGTATTCCGCTTTTGTCTCGGCGTCCATTCCATTGCTCACGACATCTGCAAACACAAAAGTTTTGCCGGCAAGTCCGTCGGTTACGGCGGGTGCGCTTACTGTGACGGAGCAAGAGGCGCTTTTTTCACCTGCCTTTGCGGTTATGGTTGCAGTTCCTGCCGCCAGAGCAGTGACTTTTCCGTTTGCAACAGTGGCTACAGCCGTGTTGTCGGAAGTCCACGTTATGCTTTTGTCTGTCGCATCATCGGGTGTAATGGTAGCCGTAAGCGTGTATTCGCCACCCACCTCAAGCGACAGTTCGCTCTTGCTCAGAGAGATCGAGGTCACCGCGATATGGTCGTCGTTAGTACGGGGGGGGGGTATCATTACAGGCGGTAAACGCAAAAATGCACCCGAGTACGCACACGATCGACAGCGCGATCATTGCTGATTTTTTCATGTTTCCTCCTCTGCGCTATAGTTCAAGCATTTTGTACTACAACGCATAAAATATAATTTTTACTTGACTTTATTCTACCATATGCCAATATGATCCGCAAGTGGCAAAAATACATTTTCTTTTGACATTTTTGTGCGCTAAGCGCCGCGTTATTTTGTTTAAAGGTATCTAATCGCATAAAATATCTGCTGTCATCGCAATATACAATATTATTTTGCCGACGTGCGCCGTCATTATTGACTTTTTGCGGCAAAGATTTTATAATTGAAACAATTATAAGTGTTTTGAGGGGGGAATATATGAACATTTGGCACGACATAAATCCAAGTCGCATACAGCCGAAGGACTTTCTTGCCGTCATCGAAATTTCAAAGGGCAGCAAAAACAAATATGAGCTCGACAAGGAGTCGGGCGCGCTCATTTTGGACAGAGTTTTGTATACGTCCACGCACTATCCCGCAAACTACGGCTTTATCCCTCGCACATATTCTGAGGACAACGATCCGCTCGACGTGCTCGTTTTGTGCTCCGAGCCAATCGTTCCTCTTGCGCTCGTCAGGTGCTATCCCATCGGCGTCATCGTCATGGAGGACGGCGGCGAGATGGACTACAAGATCATCGCCATTCCCTTCAAGGACCCCACCTGGAACTCCTATAAGGAGCTCGGCGAGCTTCCTCAGCACATAAAAGAGGAGATGGCGCACTTCTTCAAGGTGTACAAACAGCTCGAGGGCAAACAGACCACAGTGTATCATGTCGAGGACAGGGCGTCTGCAGAGAGGATAATCGCCGAAAATATGGCGGAGTACGACAAACGCTTTTGCAAAGTGACGAAATAAGTGACGAAATAAAGGTTTTGAGGAAACAATGGATTACGACGTTATAGTTATAGGAGGCGGGATCATCGGCACGGCTGTGCTCGACAGGCTTGCGCGCTACGATATGAAGGCGCTGTTGCTTGAAAAGGACGATGACGTCGCCTCTTTTTCGACAAAGGCAAACAGCGGCATAGTTCATGCGGGCTACGACTGCGAGCCGGGCACACTCAAGGCAAAATTCAACGTGCTTGGCAATCCTCTCGTCTACGAGGACGCCGAGAGGCTTGGCGTGCCCTATCTCAAGTGCGGCTCTATCGTGGTCGCGACAAAGGTCGAGGAGCTTGACGAGTTGAAGTTCAAAGCTGAGAAAAACGGCGTGGAAGTGCGCGTGTTAGATAGGGAAGAGACGCGAAAGATAGAGCCCAACGCGTCCGATAGCGTGGGGTGCAGCCTTTTTGCTCCCACTGCGGGCATAGTGTCGCCCTATCAGCTTGCGATCGGCTATGCGGACAGGGCGATCCTGAACGGTGCGACGGTCAAAGTGAACAGCGAGGTCACTTCCGTGAAGAAGATCGAGGACGGCTTCGAGGTGGAGTACGGCGGTGG
>CANQAA010000029.1 GCA_947589395.1 uncultured Clostridia bacterium | reverse complement strand
CGGGCTTGACGAGGGGATAATCCAAAACGCGAGGGGGAGACTGTCCTATGAGAAGAGACAGTTCGACAGCGTGCTTTCCGCTGCGGAAGAGACGAGACAGCAGGCGTCAAAGCTCGTGAGCGAGGCCGAAATCGACAGGCAGCGCGCGGCGGAGCTTCTTGACGAAACAAAAAAGCAAAAGGACCTCGTCGAGCAAAAGCGCAAAAAACTCGACGAAAACATAAGGCGGCAGACAAAAGAGCTCATCGAGGACAGCGTGGACGAGGCGAACGAGCTCATCGAAAAGATCAAAGAGATCTTGAACAAGCCCGAGCAGGAAGTGTGCGAGGCGGATCTGTTTAGCGCGCGCACATTGCGCAAAAAACTTGAAAATATGTCCGCAGAATATGACGTCGAGGCGGCGATTGTCGACGCTCCCGACCCAACTCCATTGAATGTCGGCGACGACGTGTTCGTCAAGTCCATCGAAAAGCGCGGAACTCTCGTCGGCATAAGCGCGAGAGGCGAGGCGACCGTGCAAGTGGGAAAGATCAGCCTCAAAATCAAGAAGGGCGATTACTACAAGGTGAAAAAGAAATGACTGAGTCCTATTCGCAATCGCTTGAAGTCAAAATTCCATCGTCTAAGAAGCGCACGCTCTTTGCGGGGATATTTTCCGTCATGCTTGCGCTCGGGTTCGTCATCGTCGCGGGGACGGTCAATTGGCTGTTTGCGCTCGCGTGCGTTCCGTTTTTGATCGCCGCCGTCATATGCTTTGCAATTTATTCCTTTGCGATAAAGGAATTTATATACAGCTTTTCGCCCGAGCGGCTCGTAGTCGCGTGCACGGACGTGTCGGGAAGAAGAAAGCGCATGCTGAGCGTCCTCTTTTTTGACGTCGAACATATGTCGCCTCTCTCGCTTCTCGTTGACGAAGGCGATATTTTTGCAACGGATGACGCGTCTGACAAAAACGTGTTCGAGCTCGCGTTTAGCGCCAACGGAAAGAGCGAGAGGCTCGTGTTCGAGCCGGATCTTTATCTCAAGACGCTCTTGAAGGACAAACTCGGGGAAAAATTTGTAGACTATGAATATGACTGATCGCAAAATATATCTTGACAACGCCGCGACGACCATCCCGCGCGAGAGCGTGATAAAGACGGTCTCGGATGCGATGAGAGAGAGCTACAATCCGTCCGCTCTCTATCTTGACGCGCTGAAAATCTCAAACAAGATATCGGCCGCAAGGGAAGTCGTCAAGTCCGCGCTGGGCGCAAGGGACGGGGAGCTCATCTTCACGTCGGGCGGCACGGAGTCAAACAATATGGCTCTCACCTGTTCCCGCATGAAAAAGGGTAGCAGAGTTATCATCGGCGAGGGAGAACACGATTCCGTGTTCAAAACGGCGAGCGTTTTGCGCGACGTCGAGGTCGTCTTTGCTCCCATCAAACCGGACGGCGGCGTGGACGAGGAAAAGTTCAAGGCGTTACTTTGCGACAACGTGTCGTTTGTGTCCATAATGCACGTCAGCAACGAGACGGGCGCGGTCAACGACATTGAAAAACTTGCAAAACTCACAAAACGCGCGTCCAAAAACGCCATATTCCACTCCGACGGCGTGCAGGCGTTTTTGAAAGAGGACGTGGACCTGGCAAAACTCGGCGTCGACCTATATAGCGTCTCCGCTCACAAAGTTCACGGTCCAAAGGGCATCGGCGCGCTGTATATAAAGCGCGGCACTCCAATCAGACCGCTTCTCACGGGCGGCGGACAGGAAAAGGGGCTCAGGAGCGGCACGGAAAGTTATCCGCTCATCGCGGGATTTTGCGAGGCGGTGAAGAGTTTTGACCCGACAGAACGCGAGCAAGTCGCAAATTTCAAAGCCGAATTTCTTGAAAAATTGCTCGAGAGCGTTGACGGCGTGAGAGTTATATCTCCAATTGGCGGGGTTTCAAACATACTCACGCTTGCTTTTGAGGGCGTGCGAGGAGAGGTGCTTCTTCACTCGCTCGAGGACTACGGCATACTCGTCGGCACGGGTTCTGCGTGCGCGTCCCATCACGAAAGCAGATTCAAAAGGCTCTTCGCGCTTGAAGATGGATATGTTGACGGCGTCATCCGCATGAGTTTTTCAATAGATAACGACATGAGCGAGATAGATTATATTGTGAGCGCCATCTCCGCTTGCGTGAACAAACTGAGACTCGATAAAAGAAAATAATAGGAAGTTATGGAAAAAGTCATCATCATTCGCTACGGCGAAATTTTTTTGAAAGGAAAAAACAGAAGCTATTTTGAGAGCTTGCTCATCTCAAACATAAAATCCGCGCTGGACGACTTGCTTGGCGGAAACTACTCGTTTTCGCGCTCGCAGGGAAGATACGCCGTCTCAAACTTCGAACTCAAGCGCGAGGACGAGGTGATCGCCACTCTAAGAAAAGTCTTTGGCATTCACTCCGTGTCGAGCGCGTTCATGGTGAGGACGGACTTTGAAAACGATTTTGAAAATATCCGCTCGGCGCTGAAAGTTTTGGCGGTCAAAGCCGAAGAGGACAATTTGAAAAAGGACGCCCGCTTCAGGGTGACCGTAAAGCGCGCGGACAAGCGAATTCCCATGCCGTCTTACGAAATTGCGGCAAAGCTCGCGGGGGTGATCCTCGACAACACGTCGTTTAAGGTCGACCTCACGGACTTTGACTTTGACTTTGAAGTGGATATAAGGGAAAACGGCGTGAGTTACGTCTATTTGGGCAGTTTTCTCGGCGTGGGCGGGCTGCCCGTCGGGTGTTCCTCGAAGGGACTGTTGCTTTTGTCGGGCGGGATAGATTCTCCCGTCGCCGCGTATATGATGGCAAAGCGGGGAATGAAGCTCTTTGCCGTGCACTTCGCCTCGCCGCCGTACACGTCGGAGAGAGCAAAGCAAAAGGTGATCGAGCTAAGAGACATTTTGAGTCCCTACACGACCAAAATGAGGCTGTTCGTCGTGCCTTTTACCGAGATACAGCTTGAGATACACAAGCATTGTCCCGAAGAGTTCATGATCACCATCATGCGCCGCTTTATGATGAGGATTGCCTCCCGCCTCGCCGAAAAGTTCGATTTGAAAGCCATTATAACGGGCGAGAGCTTGGGTCAGGTCGCATCTCAAACGGTGGAGAGCATGACCTCGACGGAGTCTTGCGCAAAGTTTCCCGTTTTTCGTCCGCTCATTGCGTTTGACAAGGACGAGACGATGGACGTTGCAAAGCGCATAGGCACTTACGAAAAGTCAATTGAACCGTTTGAGGATTGCTGCACGGTGTTTTTGCCAAAGAATCCCGTCATTCATCCCCGCCTCGAGAAGGTCGTCGAGCTTGAAAAAGAACTCGACATTGACTCGCTCGTCGAGCGAGCGATAGGCGGGATAGAGGAGTATTGAGAGATAAATTTAATTGCAAACGCAAAAAGTATTCCAAAATATTTTGAAATTTGGAATACTTTTCTTATTTACAGTCCCATCATGTCGTAAAATATTGTTTTTGTTTCCGTTCGTAGGGGAACGTTATCTTCAAGATATATCGTGAGAACGTATTCCACCCGTCCGCCGAGCGATGTCGGCGCGTCTTGGAGCGTGGCTTTCTCATTTCCCGTAGAATCGTATATCACCCTTTCGCCCAAGATGTCGCGACGAAGCAATCGGTATTTGAAAATTTCCTCTTGCAAGAAGGAGATCTGAACGTAGCCGTCCTTCACTTTTATTTCGAACTCACAGTCGTCGCCGCCGAAAAAGCTCGAGTCGTCCTCGCTTGGCACGCTATCGCATGAAAACAGCTCCGTCTTTTTATATTTTGCGGGAGTGAGAGGGGTAGCCTTGATTATCTTTTGCTTGACTTTTGAGGAGTATTCGTCGATTTCGACCTCAACGACGTCAAAAAGCGGGACGGTTTTTGGCATATCGACGAGTTTTTCGAGCTCCCGCCATATATCTGCGCACTCGCTTGCGGGCTTGCCGCCCCCTTTTTCGTCAAAGCCGACGTCGCTTCCGTGCCACACGACGACCGTGTGAGTTTGATTGTAGCTTGCGCACCAGGCGTCGCTGTTTTTGCCGTCTGCGCGCTCGGCTGTTCCCGTCTTTGCCGCCACTTGAAAATTCAGGCTCGAAAGCGCCTTTGCCGTCCCGCCCTTCACGCAATCAAGAAGCGCGCTCGTCATTAAAGAGGCTGAGGAGCGTTTGATAGCTCGCGTAATTTTTATCGAATAGATATCCGAAAACGAAATTTTTCTGCCGTTGCTCTCGCAAAAATTCACGAATCTTGCCGGCGTATATTTCCCCAAGTTTGCAAGGGTCGCGTACGCTGCGGCTATCGCGCTCGCGCTCACGCCCTCAGTCATTGCGCCGAGCGAGAGGGAGAGATTTTTGTCCTCTTCTGAAATGTTTATTCCAAAGTTTTCGAGATATTCAGCGCTCTTTTCAACTCCCACGAAGTTCATGACCTTCACACTCACGCTGTTCATCGAACGCATTATCGCCTCTCTGACGTTTGTCTCGCCGTAATATTTGTCGTTGAAGTTTTTGGGAGAGTACGACGCGACGTCAACTTTTTCGTCCACGATATGCGTCGCGGGGCTGACGAGTCCGAGATCGAAGGCGGGCGAGTAGACGGCAAGCGGCTTGAGCGCCGAGCCGGGTTGACGAAGCGCCTCGTAAGGGAGAGACGAGGAGTACGCAACGACCTTCCCGCCGGCGTTTTCTATCACTATGCTCGAGCGATTTTCACTTGTATTAACAAACTTTTTGAGCGCGTTTTGCACCCGCATGTCGAGAAAGGTGTGAATTTTGAGGTTCGAGTTTTCAAACTCCGCACGCGTCATGTCAAGCGCGCGCATGACCTCGTCCTTTGCCAAGTTGACATAAAGCTCGAAATCTTTCGTATGGCTTGAAGTCTCGCTCACTTCAAGCGGGGAATTTTTGGCGGTTTCGCACTCTTCCTTTGAGATATAGCCCTGCTCATGCATGAGATCGAGCACGGTATTTCGTCTTGCAACGCACTCATTTTTATGACGAATGGGGGAGTATCCCGCGGGATTTCTGACGAGCCCCGCAAGCGTCGCGCACTCGGCAAGGCTGAGCTTTGCCACGCTCTTTGAAAAGAACCTTTCCGCCGCCTCTCTCACGCCGTACGCGCCGCTTCCAAAGTATACGACGGAGAGATACATCGCGAGAATTTCATCTTTAGAGTAGCTTTTTTCGAGTTTTTTGGCGAGGGCGATCTCTTTAAGTTTGCGCTTGTACGTCCTCTTCTGAGTGAGCATCGTGTTTTTGACAAGCTGTTGCGTTATCGTGGACGCGCCCTCTTTTATGCCGCCAGCCTTGATGTTTTTTGCCATCGCGCCCGCAATGCGCACGACGTCCACGCCCTTATGCTTGAAAAATCGTTTGTCTTCGACCGCGACGAATGCGAATTTCAAATTTTCCGTTACGTCCTCTTTTTGAATGAAAGGCGACGAGCCCGAGTCTATGACGTTTCCGTCCACGTCGAAAAAGACGGGCGAGCTTGAAAGCGCGGGGAGCTTTTCCTTTTCGAGCTTCACGCCGCTTGCCCATATCTCAAAGCCGCAAAGCGCGATCAAAAACAGTATTATCGGCGTAAAAAGGACGACCGTTGCCGCGACAAAAAGCCTACGTTTGACGGACTTTTGCTTGCAAGTTTGATTATTTTTGCATTGCGAGGAGGTTTTCATCAAAATTATTATTGTGCTTTCAAGAAAAATTATGTATAATAATTTAATTAAGATATAAGGGAAGAAAAATGTATTACAAGGTCATCACATACGGCTGTCAGATGAACGTGCACGAGTCCGAAAAGCTCGCGGGCATGCTCGAGGACATGGGCTATACGCCGTGTCCCGAAGGCGTCGACCCTGACGTCGTCGTTTTCAACACCTGCTGCATACGCGACACGGCGGAGCGCAGGGCGCTTGGAAATATCGGCGTGCTCAAGGGTTTGAAAAAGCAAAAGCCGGATCTCATCATCGCGGTAGTGGGCTGCATGCCGCAACAGGCCGGAACTGCCGAGACTATCAAGCAAAAGTATCCGTATGTGGATATAATTTTGGGCACTCGCAACATCTATTTGCTAAAGGGCGAGATAGAGCGCGTTTTATCCGCTCGCGAGAGGGCAAACGCCAAGCGCTATCGCTCCTCAGACGTCACTTTGCCCGAAAATTATCTCGACATCGACGCCTCGACGCCGACGCTCAGGAGCAGCTATCCAAACGCCTGGATAAACATAATTTACGGCTGCAACAACTTTTGCACATATTGTATCGTCCCGTATGTCAGAGGCAGGGAGATCTCACGCGATATGAAGAGCGTGCTCGACGAAGTGAGAGCTTGCGTTGATATGGGCTACAAAGAGATAACCTTGCTCGGACAAAACGTAAATTCCTACGGAAACGACCTATCCTCAGACGTCAGTTTTTCAAAACTTTTAAGAGAAATAGACAAGATAGAAGGCAAGTTCAGAGTGCGCTTTATGACCTCTCATCCAAAGGATCTGACTGATGAGGTGATCGAGGCGATGGCGATATCAAGCAAGATATGCAACAACTTGCATTTGCCGATCCAGTCCGGCTCGGACAAAGTCTTGAAGGACATGAACCGCCGCTACGACAGGGAAAAATATTTTTCCCTCATTCAAAAACTTCTCGCCGCGATGCCGGATATCGGGATAACGACGGACATCATGGTCGGCTTCCCGACGGAGAGCGAGCAGGACTTTGAGGACACTCTCGACGTCGTGCGCCGCGTGCGGTTTTCAAACGCGTTTACGTTCATCTATTCGCCAAGACGCGGCACTCCCGCCGCGAGCATGCCTCAGATACCGTACGCCGTAAAGCAGGCGAGGATAGATCGCTTGATAAAAGAGCAAAACGCCATCACAAAGCAACTGAGCGACCTCTACACGGGCGGGGTCTACGAGATATTGGCGGAGGACGTCGCGCCGAAGTATCAAAACAAGATTTGCGGAAGGACGGATAGCGGCAGGCTCGTCACCTTTGACGGCGACGAAAAGGACGTAGGGAAGTTCTTCGACGTGAAAATTACGGCGAGCCGCTCGGCGTCGCTGTTTGGCGAAAGAGTAAACTAAGAGAGGGAAATATGATAATCGACAGCGCAAAGCTCTCTCCCATGATGAAGAGATATATGCAAATCAAGGCGGACTACAAGGACTGCCTGCTGTTTTTCAGGCTCGGCGACTTTTACGAGATGTTTTTCGACGACGCGGTGACGGCGTCGAAGGCGCTCGATCTCACCCTCACTGGGCGGGATTGCGGGCTTGACGAGCGCGCTCCGATGTGCGGAGTGCCTTATCACGCCGTCGACAACTACATCCGCCGCCTCATCGACGCGGGATACAGGGTGGCGATTTGCGAGCAACTGAGCGACCCAGCGACCACAAAAGGCATGCTCGATCGCGACGTGATAAGAGTTGTCTCGGGCGGCACCGTCATGGAAGAGGACATCCTCGACGAGAGGTCGTCAAATTATATTGCCTCAGTCTTTTTTAGAAAGGGCGGCTTCGGGCTTGCCTGGAGCGACATTTCGACCGGCGAGTTCTTTGCGTATGAATACGGCGGCGAAAACTATTTCGAGCGACTCAGCGACTTTCTCTCGAGCGTGAATCCCAAAGAGATAATATGCAACGAGAACTTTTTGAGCGAATATGCGCGGCTTGCGTACTTCAAGGCGAACGAGGCGCGCGCGCATTGCTATCACGACTTCGCCTATCAGCTCTCCGTAGCCGAAAAAAAACTCAAGGAGATGTTTGGGGTGGCCTCTCTCGACGTGTTTGAGATAGGCGACAAGCAGGACGCCGTATGCGCGGCGGGAGGGCTTGCCGAATATCTCGTTCAAACCCAAAAGCGGGCGCTAAAGCAGATAGACAAGATAACCTACGTCATGGACAAGTCCTTCATGGTCCTCGACAGCGCCACAAGGCGCAATCTCGAGCTGACTGCGCGCGCGAGGGACGGCAAGAGGCAGGGGTCGCTTTTGAGCGTGCTCGACAAGACGCACACCGCTATGGGCGCGAGAATGTTAAAGCGCTTCATCGAGCAGCCCTTGCTCAGCGCGGACAAGATAAATCAACGCCTCGACGCTGTCGAAGAGCTCACCCTCAGCGCCGTCATGAGAGAGACGATATCAAGCGCGCTCGACGGAGTGAGAGATCTCGAGAGGCTTTGCGGCAGGCTCGCGTACGGCAGCGCCACGCCAAAGGACCTCATTTCGATCGCGGACACGCTATTGCAACTTCCCGCCATAAAAGGTCAGCTTAAGGGCGCAAAGAGCAAGATGCTGAAGGGCATAAGCGCCTCGATAAAGCTAAACGGCGAGCTTGCCGAGCTTTTGGATCGCGCTCTGAATAGGGACGCCGTCGCTACCTACAAAAACGGCGGCTACATCAAAGAGGGTTTCAACAAGGAGCTCGACGAGTTTCGCAACATCAAACAGACCGCCGATAAGTGGCTGGACAACCTGCTTGCGAGGGAGCGCGAAGAGACGGGCATCAAGACGATGAAGTGGGGCTACAACCGCATTTTCGGCTATTATTTCGAGGTGAGCAAGTCCCTCGTGGACAAAGTTCCGTTCAGGTTTACGCGCAAGCAGACCCTCGTGAACGGCGAGAGATATATCACCGACGAACTCAAACAGATAGAGGAAAAGATATTGTCTGCGGAGGAAAATACCACGCGTCTCGAGGAGAGTCTGTTTGCGGATCTGAAGCAAAAGGCGATAGAAAAGTATTCGGAGCTATCTTCGACAGCAAGGGCGCTTTCATATCTCGACGCACTTAACTCGTTTGCGACAGTCTCCGTGCAATATAGATACGTCAAGCCGAAGCTCTCAAAACAGCTCAAAATTTCGGGCGGCAGGCACCCGGTCGTCGAAAGACTTTTGGCGGGAGGCGGTTACGTTCCAAACGACACCCTCCTTGACGGAAACGAAAACCGCACGATGATAATAACGGGTCCGAATATGGCGGGCAAGAGTACATATATGCGACAGGTGGCGCTCATCGTTTTAATGGCGCACATCGGGTGCTTCGTGCCTGCGATCGAGGCGGAGATCCCCCTCACGGACAGGATATTCACGCGTATCGGCGCAAGCGACGACCTCAGCGGCGGGCAGAGCACGTTTATGGTCGAGATGATAGAAGTGGCTTCGATTTTAAACAACGCGACTCCGTCGAGCTTGCTCATATTGGACGAGATCGGGCGGGGCACGTCAACTTTCGACGGCTTGTCCATCGCGTGGGCGGTGCTCGAGTACATAACAAAAAAACTCAAGGCAAAGACGCTTTTTGCCACGCATTTTCACGAGCTCACGGAGCTTGAAGGACTCGAAGGCGTCAAAAACTACCGCGTGCTCGTGTCCGAACAGGGCGGCACGGTCGTGTTTTTGCACAAGATCGCGCGCGGGGGCGCGTCCGAGAGCTTCGGCGTGGAAGTGGCGTCCCTTGCGGGAGTGAAAAAAGAGGTCATAGAGAGAGCAAGAAGCATCATGCTCACGCTTGAGAGGGAAAGCAAGAGCCGCGACACAAACGGCATGTTGCTCGCCTCGTCCGAGCAGAGCGTGACGGAGCAGGTCAGCCTGTTTCAAAATTCCAACGACAAGATAATCGAGCAGCTAAAAGACCTTAGCGTTGACAATCTCACGCCGATGCAGGCGCTAACTGTGCTTTCGGACATCAAAAAACAGCTCGAGAGCTGAAAGGAGTCATTATGGGCAACATCAACGTGCTTGACGCTTCCGTGTTCAACATGCTCGCGGCGGGAGAAGTGGTCGAAAGACCCGCGTCCGTCGTCAAAGAGCTCGTCGAAAATTCCATCGACGCGGGCGCGAACGTCATCGACGTCTTCATTGAAAACGGCGGCACAAACAAGATCGTCGTCAGCGACGACGGGATCGGCATTGAGAGCGACGACCTTCAAAAGGCGTTTTTGCCGCACGCCACAAGCAAATTGAAAAACATACAGGACCTCGACATGCTCTCGACTCTCGGCTTCAGAGGCGAGGCGCTTGCAAGCATAGCGTCGGTGAGCCGCGTGACGGCCGAGTCAAAGGCAAAGGGCGAGGAGCACGCAAACAAAATTACTTTAAGCGGCGGCAAGATCACTGATATTACGCGCTCCCACCGCGCTCAGGGCACGACAATAACTGTCGAAAACCTCTTTTTCAACACGCCAGCGCGCCTCAAATTTTTGAAGACTCCGTCGCTTGAAAAAAAGGCTGTCGAGGACATCGTGCGCGCGATAATTCTTGCAAATCCGCACCTTAAAGTGAGCCTTTACGACGAAGGCGAGCTCGTTTTGTCATCGAGCGGCGGGGAGCTTGAGGAGGCGGCGATCGCAGTCTATGGCATAAAAAATGTTCAGCGGCTAATTAAAATCGAGGAGCGCGAGGGCAAAATAAGGGTTCGAGGCTTCATCTCGAACCCGGACTTCACAAAGCCCAATCGCCAATATCAAACCGTCATCGTCAACGGCAGGACGGTCAAGGACGACACGATCTCCGTCGCGATGGAAAAAGCGTACGGCAACTATTTGATGAAGCGGTGTCACCCGATGTTCATCGTCGACGTGATTATGCCATTTGACGAGGTGGACGCCAACGTGCATCCCTCAAAGGCGGAAGTCCGTTTTCAAAACAAACATGAAGTATTTTCGGCAGTCTATTCGGCTGTAAAGCAGACGATAGATAATTTCGTCTCATCCTCGCGAGTGTCGTTTGAGGGCAAGATCGAAGAGAAAAAGAGCGACGAAGAAAGCATTATAAACGCTCCGACGAGCGCTAAACGACCGATGATAGACACGTCGTTTGTGAACAATTTAAGAACTCAGCGCACAAGCTACGGCGACATAATGCTCATCGGCGGGGGCTTGAAAGAGGGTTTTGATTTCACGACTCCCAAGACGGATAATGTTCTCGACGACGAGGAGGAAGAGGAGTTTTTCGACGGCAAGATAGTCGGGCAGCTCTTTGCGACGTACATCATCGTCGAACAAAAAGACGACGCCTTCATCATCGACCAGCACGCCGCGCACGAGCGCCTCTTGTACGACAAGATTTCCGCCAAGCTCGACGGCAATTTCGTGCAGAGCTTGCTCATTCCGTTCAGACTGAGCATGACGGCCGCCGAAGAGGAGTATTTCGAGAGGATAAAGGGACAGCTTGAAAAGATAGGCTTCGAGTTTTCGACGAGTCACGACAGCACGTTTGTGACGGCAGTGCCCGAGCCCGTCGCCAAGCTGAACCTGAGCCGCGTGTTTGCGGGAATATTCGAAAACATGTCCGACGACAGCTTGACTCTCGCCTCCGTGCTCAAGGAAAACTTGTGTCAGCAGGCGTGCAAAGCGGCGATAAAAGGCGGGGAAGTTTTGACGCGCGCGCAAATCGCAAAGGTCCTCAAAAACTTCCTGAGCGAGGGCAAACTTCCCGACAGCTGTCCGCACGGAAGACCCGCTGTCGTCAAAGTTAGCAAAAAAGAGATAGAAAAACTCTTCAAAAGAATAGTATAGTATTCCAAAAATATCAAAAATCGAGAATAGTTTATGAGCAAAATGACCTTGCAACCTGTCTATATCGTGGGTCCGACGGCTTCTGGAAAGTCCGAGCTGGCGCTTTCGCTTGCAAAAAAGGTGAGCGGGGTCATAATCTCTGCGGACAGCATGCAGATATATAGGGGACTTGACGTCGGCACGGCAAAGGCGACCGTTGAGGAGCGACGTGAGGTCGAACACAAGATGATCGACATCGTGAACGCCGAAGACGAATTTTCGGTCGCTGAGTACGCCGAACTTGCCAATATAGAGATAAAAAACGCTCTAAACAGCGGCAAATTGCCCATAATAGTCGGCGGCACGGGGCTTTATTTTGAGGCGCTCATATATCCCATGAGCTTTTCAAACGTGACAAAAAATCCCGAGCTCAGAGACAAGTTGCAGCGGGAATTTGAGGAGTTCGGCGCGGATCACATGCACAAAAAGTTGGAATCGCTCGACAAGGCCGCAGCAGACAGGCTTCATGTCAACGACGTGAAGCGCGTCATTCGCGCGCTCGAGATCGTGCTCACGACAAATCAGCCGCTAAAAAGTGACTTTAGACCCGTCATAAGCGAGGATGACATCATAATGATAGGTCTAAATTGCGAGCGACAAAAACTTTACGAGCGCATAAACGCCCGCGTCGAGAAGATGTTTGAGAACGGGCTTGCGAGGGAGGCGTTGAACGCATGCGACTTTAAAAGTCAATCAATGCAGGCGATTGGCTACAAAGAGTTCAAAGATTGCCCGTGTCGCGTCGAAAACGGCGTGCGCGCGGCCACTATCGAACTTGACGAGATCAAGGAAAAGATCAAACAGCACACGAGAAATTACGCCAAACGCCAGCTCACCTGGTTCAAAAAATACGACCTCGTCAAGTGGTTTGACGTGAGCGAAAAGCAAGCGGCGATCGATTATATCATGATGAGACTAAGCGAGAATAAATAGCGAGGAAATATGGACGTTACAAAGGCAAGACAGCACATTTCAAATTGCGAAGCGGCGCTCAAAGAGCAATTTGAGCGATTGGATAGGATAGCTCTGAACAATCAGCGCAAGGTTTTGGACGCCTTTTTCAAGGAAGGCATTCAGGCTCGACATCTTGTTGGCAGCACTGGCTACGGCTACGACGACATAGGCAGGGACGCGCTTTGCAAGCTCTACGCGGACGTTTTTTGCGCGGAGGCGGCGATAGTTTCGCCAAATATAGTGTCCGGAACGCACGCGCTCACGCTCATGTTGTTTGGCATTTTGCGACCCGGCGACAAGCTGCTTGCGGTCTCGGGAAAGCCGTACGACACGCTCAGCGACGTCATTGAAGCGGACGGCAAGGGGTCTCTCAAAGACTTCGGCGTGAGTTTCGGCGTCGTTGAATTGCTTGAAAAAAACCAAGTCCCGTGCTTTGACTTCGATGAGATAAAGAGGCGGCTCGAGAGCGAAAATATCAAGGCGGTGTTTGCCGCGCGCAGCAGGGGCTATAGCCTTAGACAAGCCGTTTCTGTCGAACAGATCGCCGATTTGGTCACATTCGTCAAAAAAATCAGCCCGCAAACGCTCGTGTTAGTTGACAATTGCTACGGGGAGTTCGTCGAAGAGATCGAGCCCACAAACGTCGGGGCGGATCTTGTTGCGGGATCTCTCATCAAAAACATAGGCGGCGGGATCGCGCCAACGGGCGGCTACGTCGCGGGCAAACGCGAGCTCGTCACACTCGTCTCGTACAGGCTGACCGCGCCGTCGCTGGGCATGGAGGAAGGCTCGTATGCGTACGGATATTTGCCGTATTATCAAGGGCTTTTTCTTGCGCCTTCCGTCGTGAAATCCGCCTTGAAAGGCTCGCTGTTGTTTGCAAAGGCGTACAGCGCGCTCGGCTTTGAAACGCTTCCAAATGACGATATGCCGCCGTATGACATTGTCACAAGCATAAAACTCGGCTCGAAGGAGCGCGTTGTGGATTTTTGCGGCGCAATACAGGAAGTCTCGCCGATCGACAGCAACGTCAAGCCCGAAGCGTGGGATATGCCGGGCTACAAGGACCAAGTCGTGATGGCGGCAGGCGCGTTTGTGCAAGGGTCGTCCATCGAGCTCAGCGCGGATTCGCCCATTCGCGAGCCGTACATCGTCTATCTGCAAGGCGGCCTCACATATGAGCATGCCGTCATCGCCCTCGAACACACGCTCACCACGCTGAAGTTTTGAGTTTCGACCGACTTCGCAAGCCGACGAGCCCCAAATTTGTGTAAATCAAAGCTGAAGTTTTGACGCGTCCTAAATTTGCTCAAATTAAGCTACAGGTTTGATGTGTCCATGAACTTTGCAAGCCGACGAATCCAAAACTCGCTCAAATTACGCTGAAGTTTGTGTTTCGACGGGCCTGCTTGTCATTGGTTTCAAATTTGTGTAAATTTACTAAATTTTTGACGCGTCCGACGGATTTGCATTCGTGGGTTTCAAATTCACGCAAATTTCATCTATTAAATAAGGTTATAATCAAATATTAATATAAAATATATCCTTATATAAGCAAAACGCTCGACAAATGAAATCGCGCTCGGAATAAATCAAACGATATATCAAATGCAAATTTGACCATAAACGAATATAAATCAAATACATATATAAATCAATGTCATGTAAATCATATGTATATGCAAATCAGATATATATGCAAATCTAAAGCAAATTCAATATATAAGTTTGAGCATCAAATTGAATTTGAAGTCCGAACGCACAAAAAAATAATTTATAGAATTTTTGAAAACCCTACTGGATATTGTCGATTTTATAGCTTTCTATGCGTAAAACTCGTGTTTTGCGCATAGATGGAAGCGGGTTTTGAACCCTATTTTTCACTCATTCCCCGCCGATTTTTCCCGAAAAGTTTTGTATTGCGCGTTCGTGCAAACAAGCTCCGCTTCGCCCGCTTCCACCAGACATTCCGCCATCTCTCGAGAATAATATGGATTTTAGATTAAATTTACTCTGCTGATTATAAATTTAATTGACAAACGCTTAAAGTGCCAATATACTGTTCACATAAGAAACGGATAAAATCTTTCCGAATTATGTAACAAAATCGTGTATTTCTCATGGGTTATAAAATTCTATCTGTTAAGTTTATTATTCAAAAGAATATGCCCCATTGGAAACACAACATAGCAACAGCAAGCAACAAACTTTGAAGACGCTTTAGTCGTTTGCAAGTCGGCGCCCATTGTTTAAGTATACTTGAATTCATAGATAGCTCAATATAATCAAAAACATAGGAGAAATTATGGAAGAAACCGAAAACAAAGAATCACATCTTGGATGTCTGGTATTTGTAGTGATAATTGTGAGCATATTGATTATTCTCGCAATATTGTTTTTTACTGTTTGGCTTCCAAAACTTATATCGAATGAAAATGGCGTTGGGGTCAACACGGACGGCGTCGGAAAACTCCTATCTCGCTCAGCCAATAATGGAGACATCAAATTTGAAGTTGACGATGACTTTTCGTTTAGCATAAACATGATCGTAACGCCAAATACCGATATAAAGGACTTGCAATTGACGCTTCAATTTTTGGATAAAAATCAAAAAGTATTGATGACAAAAAATCATGTTTTGGGGAACGTTTCAAAAAGTGTCGGATATAAGGTCACATACAAATTATCCGACTTCTCTCTTTCGCAAATGTTCAAGATCGTCTCGGTCAGGGCGAGCGTAACAGGCGGAACGGTGTCTTATTTTGCATAGCATTGAATGTCCTATCTTAGACGAAGTTAAGGACTACAAGAGCAAGTGCTGAGTAAAATTTCCCAAACAAAAACCGCCTTGAACGGGCGGTTTTTTGATATTTTATCCATCTTTTAGTATTTGATGTTGTGTAGTATCTTTTATTTGCGCGCCCACAGAGTTATATCCAAAAACGGCATTTTCGACGCAATATTATCATATTGTCAATTTCTGCTCCGACGGCTTGTTTGGACACCTCACTTCCCGCGTTATCTGCCTTGCGCGGCGAGGGCGGAATTGTAGGCGGAGCGCATGTAGAGAGCGTCGAACATCTGAGTGCCTGCGGATTCGCTGAGGACGTGCGGGGTGAGCCCGTGTTTGACGATGACGTTCGCAAGCGGCAAAAACGGGCTCAAG
>CANQAA010000028.1 GCA_947589395.1 uncultured Clostridia bacterium | reverse complement strand
GCGACGGAAATTTTCTCTATGAGCAGAAAGAGCGTGTACAGCGGCGGCGATTTTATGGTCGACGACTATAAGGCGACAAAGGACGGACTCAACAAATTTGTCGTAGAGGTCACGGACGTCACGCTCGCAACGAGGACGACGGACAAGTTCGAGCTGACCTACGTTTCGCAAGAGTCCGTGACGATGGATTATATCTGCACAACGGTTATAGACGGCGAGGATAGCGGTCAAAACTACACCGCGAGTTATTCGTATACGATGGAAAACGGCGCGTACAAACTTCTCGAATGCACGCAGTTCAACGGCTATTATGCGATGTATCAGCTGATTTCTTCAACGCCTCAGGAGGACGGAAGTCTGCTCGTCAAAGTGTCGCTGAACGCTGCGGAACACACTTTCAGGCTCGCGCTCGAGGAGTACGGTCTGAGCGTTGCGCTCGTAGTCTCGCAAGTGAGTTGAAAATCAAACTTTACTGTTGACAAGGCTCGCTGAATTGCGAGCCTTTGTTTTGCAATTTCGAGTCTTGAAAATTTGCCAAAAAAAATAAGCGCCGAATTTTTCAAAGCCGCTTATAAGGAATGAGCGGCAGGCTTTCGCCGAGACCGCTCATTCGATTCGCATAAAGCGATTGGGAAGGGCAATATTGATAGCTTTTTGCCACCTGTATCGAGTTTTGTTGATTTATATTCGATTTATAGAGGCAAGCGTGTTTTAGTGCGAGCTCAGACTTCGGGGACGCCGTACTTTTCTATCACATAGTCCATGTCTTTGTCGCCCCTGCCGGAGAGGTTGATGAGGATAGAGCCGTGCTTCATCTCTCTTGCGAGCTTCATGGCGTAGGCGACGGCGTGGGAGCTTTCAAGCGCGGGGATTATGCCCTCAAGCCGCGAGAGTTTGAAGAACGCGTCTATCGCCTCTTTGTCGTCCGCAACGCCGTACTTGACCCTGCCTATCTCCTTAAGGAAGGAGTGTTCCGGGCCGGTGGAGGGATAGTCGAGCCCGCTCGCGACGGAGTATACGGGCGCGGGCGCGCCGCCGTCGCCTTTGAGCATGATGGAGTTGAAGCCGTGCATCACGCCCTCACTGCCAAAGGTCAGGCTCGCCGCGTGATCTCCGAGCTTTTTGCCTCTGCCGAGAGGCTCAACGCCGTAAATCTCAACGGGGTCGTTCAAAAATCCCGAGAACAGCCCCATAGCGTTCGAGCCGCCTCCCACGCAGGCGACGATAGCGTCCGGAAGCTCTCCCGTCGCGTCCAAAAATTGCTCTCTCGCCTCGATCCCGACCACGCTCTGAAAGTCTCTGACCATCATGGGGAAGGGGTGCGGACCGACGACAGAACCTATGCAATATATGCAATTTTTGTAGTCAGCAAGATATGCCATGAACGCGGCGTCGACGGCTTCCTTGAGAGTGGCGAGTCCGTCGGTGACCTCGATGACCCTTGCTCCGAGCACCTTCATTCTCGCGACGTTCGGAGCTTGTTTTTTGACGTCGACAGCGCCCATATAGATGTCGCACTCAAGCCCGAAGTACGCCGCCGCTGTTGCAAGCGCGACGCCGTGCTGACCCGCGCCCGTCTCGGCGATGACCTTCTTTTTGCCCATATACTTTGCAAGCAGCGCCTCGCCCATGCAATGGTTGAGTTTGTGCGCGCCCGTGTGGTTGAGATCCTCCCTCTTTGCGTAAAGCTGAACGCGCCCGATGGAGTCAGAGAGCCGCGCAAGATGGGATATGGGCGTGGGGCGTCCCTGAAAGTCGCGGCGTATGCGGCGAAGCTCCGAGATGAACTTCTCGGATTTTGAGATGGTGAGATAAGCCTCAGTTATTTCATCTATCGCTGCCTGAAGATCGCTTGGCACATACGAGCCGCCGAAGCGTCCGAAATATCCGTTTTCGTCCGGATAGGTTTTGAAGTAATTGTCAAAGTCTATATTGCTATATTTCATTGTTTAACTCCTTTTTTGGTTATGATAAAATACGGTTTTTGTGATTTGGCGAAAAGTTGCTACGGAAAAAATATCAAAATAGGGCGGAGCGGACGGCTCCGTGCCATCGTCTTGCGGGATGAAATTGATTGAGTCTTCTCAACATAAAAAGCCCTCGACAAAACAAGCGTTTGTCAAGGACGAAAAAGCGAAATTCGCGCTCCGCGGTGCCACCTTGCTTCACGGCGATGCCGTGCACTCTGTGGGATACAAACATATCCCCGACAACTGACGTATGTCTTCACGTTGCGAAATACTCGGCGAAAACGCCTTTGTTAAGCACCCTCAGCGGCCCATTATGCCGAACTGTTTCTTGCCTGCATCACACCATCGCAAGCTCTCTTTAAGTCATGAATCGGCTTTACTTCCGCATCAACGGTTTACTAAAATTTAGCACCGTTTTTTTGATTTGTCAACAAAAATTTTCAATTTTCCCGCAAGTGCGCCGGATCGCGCGCTTCAAGGCAAAGTCTTTGCCCGAATGTATTGAAAAAGGCGGGAGAACTTTTTTCGGGACGACTTTCACATGTTGAGTTTGTAATTTTCTCCCCACTCGGCCATAGCGTCTATGACGGGGCGAAGGGAATTGCCAAGCTCGGAGAGGGAATATTCAACGCGCGGCGGCACTTCGGCAAAGACTTTCCTCTAGATGAGGCCGTCTCTTTCGAGCGCGCGCAAGTTGTCCGTCAGCACTTTTTTGCTGATGGCGGGGATTGTTTTCAAAAAATCGCCGAAACGCTGTTTGCCGTTGTAGACAAGATTGCGTATGACGAGCAATTTCCATTTGTTGCCGATGAGCTGAACTGTGGTCGCCACCGGGCAATCGGGGAGTTCTTCCTTAGTCAACATGATATCACCTCTTGATTTATTATAGCGTCAAACATAGCGCGCAGTCAATAGTTCAAAAAAGAAACAAAGTATCAAATTTGTTATTTGGTAATAGATTTATAACCCTATGGCGTTTTTTCTCATCGCGTGCTATAATGTGATCGTAACGTAGATTACAATAATTTTCAGGAGGTAGTATATGGCAAACAATTTCACAAAAACGAGCGTCAAGGACGCAGGTCGCGTCGAGTTGCATGACGCGCTTTCTCTCACGGGAGCGGAGGTCAGCATAAACGCGCTCCCGGCGGGCGCAAGCGTTCCTTTCGTGCACGCGCACAAACAAAACGAGGAAATTTACGGCATTTTGGATGGCGCGGGCAGAGCGGAGATAGACGGAGAGGTCGTCCCCCTTGCGGCAGGCGATTGGCTGCGCATATCCCCAAGCGCAAAGCGCAGATTTTTTGCGGGCGAAGAGAGCGGGATAAGATATATCTGCATACAGGTGAAGGAAAACTCCCTTGCAAGTTACACTGCGCAAGACGCGATCATCGGCTGACGGACGGTTTTGGCTTTTAGCGTGAACGACGGTTATGGATCAATCGCAAAGACGAAAATATCTTATTGAATGTCTGCTTGACGAGCAAAACGCGCGGGCGGAAATTCCCGACGACGAGTATTCTCAAAAGCGCCTCTTGCGCGCGCTTTTCAATGTGCGTAAGCCCATGCCCGCGAGCGAGGAGTTTTTGCGCGTGCAGGACGAGTATCTGAGCGAAGAGTTGCGGCTCAAAGGCATAACTGATATTGTCGACCTTTCGCCGATTAAGCCCGACATCTATCTTTGGCGCGGCGACATTACAACGCTCAAATGCGACGGGATCGTAAACGCCGCCAATTCGCAAATGCTCGGCTGCTTTTGCCCAAATCACGGCTGTATCGACAACGCCATTCACACCTTTGCGGGCGTTCGGCTTCGGTGTGAGTGCTCGGATATTATGAAAGCGCAGGGACGCGAAGAACCTACGGGCGAGGCGAAGATCACTCACGCCTATAATTTGCCTTGTAAATACGTTCTTCACACGGTGGGTCCCATTGTCTATGGAAAGCTCACCACCGAACACGAGCGGCTTCTTGAAAGCTGTTACCGCTCTTGTCTTGCTCTTGCCGACGAAAACGGACTTGAAAGCCTTGCGTTTTGCTGTATCTCTACGGGCGAGTTTCATTTTCCGAACGAGCGCGCCGCCGAGATCGCCGTTCGGACTGTACAAGAATACAAGCATGAAACGAAAAGCAAAATCAAGGTAATTTTCAATGTGTTTAAGGAGCAAGATCATGAAATTTATGCAAGACTTCTCGGCGCAAATAAGTAGATTGAAAGAAAAATTACAAAATGCCGCCGCTATCGTTATCGGCGCGGGCGCGGGACTTTCAACGGCGGCGGGATTTGCCTATTCGGGTGAACGTTTTGAAAAATATTTTTCGGACTTCGGGGAGAAGTACGGTTTTTATGATATGTACTCGGGAGGGTTTTATCCCTACGATACGCTCGAAGAGTATTGGGCGTATTGGTCGAGATATATATTTGTCAACCGCTATATGGATCCGCCCAAGCCCGTCTATCAAAGAATTTTGGAACTTGTGAAGGACAAGGACTATTTCGTCATAACGACAAACGTAGATCACTGCTTTCAAAAGGCGGGATTTGACAAGGCGCGCCTCTTCTACACGCAGGGGGATTACGGGCTGTTTCAATGCTCCGCGCCATGTCACAACAAGACCTACGACAACGAGGAGCTTGTTTTGCGCATGGCAAAAGAGCAAAAAGATATGCGCGTTCCAAGCGAGCTTATTCCGCGTTGTCCCGTTTGCAAAAAGCCCATGACGATGAATTTGCGTTCCGACGACAAGTTCGTTCAGGACGAGGGGTGGTATGAGGCTTGCAGGCGTTATGAGGAGTTTATCAACACGCACAAGCAGGATAAAGTGCTGTTTTTGGAATTTGGAGTGGGATACAAAACGCCGTCGATCATCAAATATCCGTTTTGGAAATTGACCGCGCAAAACGTAAAAGCGACGTACGCTTGTGTGAACCTCGTTGACGCCGCATGCCCAAAACAAATTGAGAGTCGTTCCATTTGCATTGAAGGCGACATATCGGATATTTTAAGAGCGATGTGAACGAATTGCGCACACAAAAAAGCGACCCGACTTGCGAGCCGCTTTTATTATATATATTGATTATCTGAAGACCTTGAGCGCGTTGGACACGACATGGCAGTTGATGCACTTGCTGTCGAAGATCTCGCCGTCGCACTCGAACTTGCTGTCGTCAAGCACCTCTATGGTCACGCTCTTTCCCTCGAACTCGTCGCAATAGCTCTTTTTGACGTGCTTGCCCGTGAGAAATCCCGGCAAAGAGAATGGGATCCTCGCCTTTTTGACCTCATTGACGATGACTATGCTCAGCTTGCCGTCGTCCACTTTGGCGTTGGGGCAGATGGGAATGCCGCCGCCGATGCTCCTGCCGTTGCCCACGCCGATCATAAACGTGCTCTTGTCCATAGGCTCGCCGCCGTCGACTGTGAAGCGGAGCTTGTGAAAGCGCGTGTGCGCGAGAGTGTAAAAGAGGGAAGCGTAATATTTGACCTTGCCGTGAAAAGGCTTCATCTCGGCGTATTTGAGAAGCACGTCCACGTCCATGCCCGCGCCGAGCACGTTGAGACAGCGGCGGTCGTCAAGCTGGATGAAGTCGATGTAGGACTCGTTGCCCTTGAGAATGACTTCAAGCGCGGCTTCGACTTTTTTGGGATGCCCGCTTGCGGACACGAAGTCATTGCCGGTGCCGCTCGGGATCAAGCCCAAAGTGATGTTTTCAAAGTTGTCGATGCCGTTCAACACCTCGTTGTACGAGCCGTCGCCGCCGATGACGAGCAACTTTGATCCCGGAGTGTGGGAGAGCTCGCGCGCTATCTCGGTCGCATGACCCTTGCGCTCCGTCTTGTGTGTCTCAAACGGAATTTTCTTTTCTTTCAGAGTTTGCTCGACGATTTCAAGCGCCTTGAGGCTCTTGCCCTTGCCGCCTACGGGATTTACTATGATATGGAACATATTTTCTCCTTGTTATTGCTCCTTTATTCTATAAAATTTACGCGCCCGTGTCAACAAAAATCAAAAAATATCATACATTTTGTAAGAAAATTATACATTTGTTCGATAATTTGTGTCAAAAAGAAAATAATCGGCATGACGAGACAAAAAAACGCAAAATTTTCGCGTTCGGTTGACGCTTTCGTCTCGTCTTTTTGAGACAAAGCGACAAATTTCGACAATATTCCGCAAAACAAAAGACGGAGCGATGCCCGTCTTGTGTAGTCTTTATGTGTTTTTAGCAAGTCATTTTTGTTTTGGCTTTTGTTACGCCTTTCGGCCTTAAGGCGTTCAAGTGCGTTTTTTATTCTATTTCATGCGGTTTACAAGTTGCGTTTGACATCTTTTGACATACTGACGCGCGCGTGCGTCATCTTTTTTGTGCTTTTGCCGCCGCGACGAACTCTCGGAAGAGGGGATTGGGTTTGTTGGGACGGGAGGTGAACTCCGGATGGAATTGCACGCCTATGAAGAATGGGTGATCTTCGACCTCGACCGTTTCGACAATGCGTCCGTCGGGGGAGGTGCCGCTGATTTTCAGGCCGCTCGCGACGAGCCTGTCTCTGAAGTCGTTGTTGAACTCATAGCGGTGGCGGTGTCTCTCCTCGATGAGGGAGGCGTTGTAGGCGCGCTTCATGAGAGTGCCGTCGGCTATCTCGCAGGGGTATGCGCCAAGTCTCATCGTGCCGCCCAAGCGCTTGCCGTTTTGATCGGGCATGAGGTCGATGACGTGAGAGCCGTGCTTTGAAAACTCGCCGCTCGTGGCGTCAAAGATCCCCGCCATGTTCCTTGCGCACTCTATGACCGCGATCTGCATGCCGAGACATATTCCGAAATAGGGCAACTTGTTTTCGCGCGCATAGCGACAAGCTTCGATCATTCCCTCCGTGCCTCTTGTGCCAAAGCCGCCCGGAACGAGCACGCCGCTCACGTCCTTCAAGGCGTCGGCGACGTTGTTTTTGTTGAGATCCTCGCTGTCCACCCACTTGAGGTGCACGTTGACGTGGCAAAAATATGACGCGTGATTGAGCGCCTCTACGATGGAGAGATAGGAGTCGTGCAAGGAGACGTATTTGCCGACGATCGCGATCGTGACGTCGCCCTTTCGCGAATGTATGTTTTTGATGAGGTTTCGCCACTCCGAAAAGTCGCAACGGCTCTTCAGCCCGAGCTCGCGGCAGACGACGACGTCCAGCCCGTTTTTGTGCAGCATCATGGGCGCTTCGTACAGGCAGTCCACCGTGACGTTTGAAATGACGCAGTCCTCTTTGACGGAGCAAAACAGCGCGATCTTTTTGCGTATGGCGTCGCCGCAGTCCCCGTCCGAGCGCGTGATGACGATGTCGGGGAAGATGCCCATCGATTGAAGCTCCTTCGTGGAGTGCTGCGCGGGTTTGGACTTATATTCGTCCGAGCCGCTGATGTAGGGCACGAGGCAGACGTGGATGAACAGACAATTTTTTCTGCCCACTTCGGATGAGAATTGGCGGATCGCCTCCAAAAAAGGCTGGCTTTCGATGTCGCCTATCGTGCCGCCGATCTCGGTTATCATGATGTCGGCGCCCGTGAGATCCGCGTTCTTTTTGATGAAGTCCTTGATCTCGTTTGTGACGTGAGGGATGATCTGCACGGTCTGTCCGAGATATTCGCCGCTGCGCTCTTTGTTCAGCACCGACCAATATACCTTTCCCGACGTGAGGTTTGAGAATTTCGTCAGGTTTTCGTCTATGAAGCGCTCGTAGTGACCGAGATCGAGGTCCGTCTCCGCGCCGTCGTGGGTGACGAAAACTTCGCCGTGTTGAGTGGGGTTCATCGTGCCGGGATCGATGTTCATGTAGGGGTCGAACTTTTGCGCCGCCACCTTGTAGCCTCTTAGTTTCAGCAGCCTTCCCAAAGACGCCGCGACGATGCCTTTGCCAAGTCCCGAGACGACGCCGCCCGTTACGAAAATATACTTTGCCATATTCTCTCCTTCACGCCCCCTCAAAATGAAAAAAAGGCGTTTTTTTTTAGGTGTTTTTTCGCACCTAAAAAATCGCCTGAGCAAGTTTTATTCAAAAACAGGTATAAATTTAGCATAACTTCAAAGCTATGTCAACAAATCAAAAACATTTTTCCGACAAAATTTTTTCGCGCGGGAGGGGAGGGGCAAAACGGATGCCGATTTTTGAAATATTTCGGCGAGAAAAATAAATTTTGAGCGATTTTCAACTTAGGCATTGACTTAAGCAAAATATAAGCATATAATATACTCAATAATAAGGAGTGATACGCAAATGGCAAAAAAATTCAGATGTTCAACATGCGGCAACATCGTGACCATCGACCCGACCGTCGAAGTGCTCCCGTGCCCGCGTTGCGGCAAGAAGTATCGCAACATTTACTATGATCCGACAGCGACGCCTCGTCCCGTTTATGATCATGAGCCCGCCGAGCGCAGGTATTACGGTCCTGCAGAGAGCAGGGATCGTGAGCTCGAAGAGCGCAGATACAACGAGCCCCAACTCGTTGAGGATGCGGTCCAAGCGGAAGAAGAGTCCGAATGGGGCGACGAGGGCTACGCAGACGAGGTCGACGAAGAGATGATCGCCAGAAAGAGAGCGAAACTCGTGGCAAAGAGGGGCGCGTTCATTGTGCTCTTGCTCTTTGGCTTTGCTTTGATGGCGGCGGTCGCGCTGTACATTTACGGCACGTTGATCAAAGGTCAGGATATGGTCGAATACTTCAAGGGCGTGTATGAACTGTATAAGATCAAGGGTATCTTTAAAGACGACTTCCTCTACACCGTTGTGATGTCCTATCTGCCCTACATTGCGATCGCGCTTGGCGTGTTCATTTTGAGCGCTATGCACATCAACGTTGCAAACCTCAAACTCAAGGCGCTTGACAGCGACGCGGACTATTCAAAGAGAATTGCTTCGGGCAAGATAGCGGGCTATGTGTTCGCGCTCATCTTCGCGATCGTCGTGCTCATCTACGGCGGCTTGGTCGGCATCGGCGGACTTGCGCTCAGCTTCAAAAAGAACGGCACAGGCGACGTGCTGCAGACCTTGATAGACTATCTCGGCACGCCCGTGTTCATCAACTTTGTGCTTGGCGTCATCGGCACTGCGTACTTTGCTCATCGCATCGACATCGCCAAAAAGTGATTTGCACAGACCAATAAAAAGCCCTGCATAAGCGGGGCTTTATGGATATATGGGAGGATATAACTTTTGGTTATATAACGATTATGATAAGTGCATTACTCAAAGAAAAATCTCTTTCGTTCAAACTTACGGTCAAGGGTACTATATCCGCAATTTTGGTTATATTGTCCGTCGCGCTCCCTCAGCTCGCCCACATAATCGGCGGGGCACAGGCGGGAGCTATATGGATGCCGATGTACGCGCCGGCGCTGATCGCGGGCTGCTTGCTCGGTTGGCAATGGGGCTTGGGAGTAGGTATCATCGCGCCCATTTGCAGCTTCGGCTTTACAACGCTTGCGCTTGACTCGGCAATGCCCGCGCTTGAAAGATTGCCGTATATGACCCTCGAGCTCGCAATGTTCGGGCTTGTGAGCGGACTTTTTGGCAAGCTCATCGCCAAAAACCCGGTCGTCGCCTTCCCGGCGGTGCTCGCGGCGGAAGTTGCGGGAAGAGCAGTCTACGTCGTGTACAACCTGATCGCGGGAAAGAGCTTTGCATATCTCTTTAACAGCGTGCAAACGAGTCTCACCGGGCTCTTCCTTTACGCGATCCTCGTTCCCATCGTCGTGATCGTGCTTGACGCCATCATCAAAAAAGCCAATGAGTGATCGTGACGAGGCAAAACGACTTCTTGACGAAGGAGCATTGCTTGCCGTAGTAAAAAACGGCGAAATTCACACATTCACCGAGCGCGGGATATCCGCGCTTTTTGATGTTGCGACCGCATCCGATTTGCTTTTCGGCGCGAGCGTTGCGGATATCATCGTCGGAAAAGCCGCCGCCTTGCTCATGATCTTTGCAAAGGTCAAGCGAGTGCACGGCAGGGTGATGAGCGCCTCCGCCGACGAGCTTCTCACGCGCTACGGCGTGGAGCACGACTTTTGCACCCTCACAAAAAACATAATCAACAGGCGAGGGGACGGGCTGTGCCCGATGGAGAGCGCCGTTTTGAAAGTGGATTCTCCCTCTGACGCCGTGATGGCGCTACGCCGTCAGCTTGAGAGCATGAAATCGTGATCTCAAATGCTTCCGCCAACCAAGTCCTCCCCCGCGAGGACTTTTTATTTATCTTGCTCTATATCGTTAATTATATATATATAATAAAATAATATATACCATATAATGCGTTTTCCTATGACGCATTTTTCACAATGCGTCTCTCTATAATGTATTTTCAATGGCTCATTTTGAAAAATCATATTTTTCCAAAAACGCATTTTCCAATAAAGTATCGTATTCATGCAAAACGAGAAAATTTGGGGTTTGACAAGCCGTACGTTTGGCACTATAATTGAAAAAAACGGAGGTATTCAAATGACTAAGATCAGATGCACACACTGTGACGCCGTGTTGGAGATCACCGGCACATCGCCGTACGTCGTATGTCCAAAATGCGGCACAAGATACAAAAACCCCGACGCACGCGAAGTTTCGCATGAAATAAGGCACATCAAATGCCGCCATTGCGAGACCGTCATCGAGGCAAGACCCTATCTTCAAAAGCTCATCTGCCCAAATTGCGGGACGATGTACGTCAATCCGTATTACGACAAAAGAGCGAACAAGAGCGACTTCCCAAAGCCCGCAAAACCCGCAAAGCCCGCTCCCTCTCCGTCGCAGACGGAAGCTTCGGATCAAAACGCAAACTTCGGGGCGGAGGACACCTACTTCGACTCGAGCGTTTGGAAGCTGCTGCTCAGAAAACTCCTGCACGGCTTTTTGCTTGTCATCACGCTCGGCTTAGCCTATGTCTGGGTGTTTTGCAGGGCGAAGAGATGGGAGATCAACGGCAAGGTCATCAACGGCAAACGCCTCGTCTTCACGGGCAGGGGCGGCGAGCTGTTCTGGAAATGGTTGGGCTCGATGTGCCTCATTGTGCTGACTTTGGGGCTGTATTCCTTCAAGTATAGATACAAACTGGACAAGTACGTCGCGGAACACACCCAAGTCGTCGGCGAGGAAAACACCCCGAGCGTCTTCTCGGCGGACATTGAGGGCAAGATCGGACTTTTTGTCATCAACCTCGTCCTCACCGTGTTCACCTTCGGCTTCTACCATTGTTGGGCGCTCTGCAGAGAGTATAGATGGAACTTCAACCACCAGACCATCAGCGGTCACAAGCTCGTCTTCAACGGTCGCGGCATAGAGCTGCTCGGCAAACAGATCGTCTGGGGATTGCTCTCCGTCGTGACGCTCGGCGTATTCCTCCTCTTCAAGGAGAAAAAAGTCCAACAGTGGATAGTCAAACATTGCGCCTTTGTCAAGCCTTGACAAACTTTGAAAGTTTGACAACCAAAAGCGCGACTCGCTTTGAAAGCGAGAGAACCAAAAGCGCGAGACGGCTATAACTATGATATAAGTTGACGTTCGCTCGCTTGATAGGGTTTGGGCGAGTAAAACGAGATTTATTGCCGAGAGTTTTGCAATCAAAAATGCGAACGAACTTTAACAGAATTTGCTGAGTTTGCTCGCATTTTAATGTTGTCAAAAAACATATGATTTTGCTGCTTGAGGAATATCAAATTTTTGCGAAATTGATATATGTGTGAGGTTTTTAGCTTTCTTTTATAAGCGTGACGGTGGCAAAGGCGGCGACGGACTCGCTGTTTCCGATCTCTCCCACGCCCTCGTTGGTCGTCGCGCTCACGCCCACCCCCTCGCAGGGGATGTTCAGCGCTTTAGCCATCACTCTCTTCATCTCATCTATATACGGAGCGATCTTTGGCTTTTCAAGCACTATCGTCACCGAGACGTTGTGCACACAAAAGCCCCTATCCTTTGCCACTTTCACGACGCCCGCGAGCAGATCCATGCTGTTTGCCCCGTCATACCTTTGGTCGTCGACGGGGTAGAGATGCCCTATGTCCCTCTCTCCCAGTGCGCCGAGAATTGCGTCCATGACGGCATGCACCGGAACGTCTCCGTCGCTGTGCGCAACAAAGGAATATTCGCAATCGATATCCGTTCCGAGAAGGCGAATGCCGCTTCCGCTTTTGAGCCGATGAATGTCATATCCGATGCCCGCAAGAGGCAGATTTTTAAGGTCGGAAGAGTAGGTTATCTTCGCGTTCTCCTCATCGCCCTCAACTGTCGCTATCTTGACGTTATCGAGGGTTTTTACCACCGAAACGTCATCATAAAATGCCTCTTTTGCATTTTGATATGCTCGCTTTATCACGCTCGTCTTTGCGATGAACGGCGTTTGCACGCGCCTCAAAGTCTCCCTGTCCACGCTGTTTAGCGAGTTGCGCTCGACGACGGAATCCGTGAGTTTCACAAGGGGCAACGCGGCGTCGTTTGCGCCTATCGCCTCTATCACGCGGTCAATGAGTTCTCGTTTGATATACGGGCGCGCGCCGTCGTGCACCATGACGAAGTCCGCGTCTGCCTCGACGGCGCTCAAGGCGTTTTTGACCGTCTCGAAGCGGGTGCTCCCGCCTTTTGAAACCACTATCTTTTTAGTCGGGGCGTATCTCTCAAAGAGCTCCTTCGCTTCGTTTGAAAAAGAGGGGTCCAAGCCCAATATGACGCGGCTCACGCGCTCGTCCAAAATAAAAGGCTTTGCCGCTTCGACAAGCACGACGCTGTTCTTCACGGGTTCGAAAAGTTTGTTTTTTTCGCCGTATCTTAAGCTCTTTCCCCCCGCAGGGATGATGACGTTGATCTTCATAGTTCGTCCGTGATGATCCTGTACATATTTTCAGCGTCTTGCTTTAAGACGTGCTCGTCGACGCTGAGCACCTCGAAACTCATGGAGCGGTTGCCAAAGCTCACGGTGACCTTGTCGCCGACCTTGACGTCCTTCGACGGCTTGGCGGGCTTGCCGTTTATCTCTATCCTGCCGCCGTCGCACGCTTCCTGCGCTACGCTTCGTCTTTTGATGACTCTCGAAACTTTCAAATATTTGTCTATTCTCATATTCGCCTCGACTTATTATACCGCACGTCAAGGCATATTTCAAGCGATAAAAAGATTGTCGTCTGCGCGAAAGTTGTCATATTTATGACGTGCGCGCGCCTTTTTATATAAAATATAAAATTTATAAAATTATTTATGAAATTCTGCTTGACATAGTTGACAGATGCATATATAATGAAAAACTGCGCAATATGCACTCCTACCCTCATAAGCTCCCGGCTTTTGGGGGTAGGGGGATATATAAGATAAAATTATATTATGCGTATACGCAAAATGCGCCTCAAAGCGTGACCATGTAATTTTTTTAAGGAGTGAATATATGTCCCAAAGAATTCACAATCAAATGTACGGCACGACGGAAAGAAAAGATTTTTCCAAAATCAAGAACGTTTTGCCGATCCCGTATCTCATCGAGGTGCAAAAGAATTCCTACAACAGCTTCATCAACGAGGGCATAGACGAGGTCTTCAGGGACTACTCGCCCATTTCCGACTTCTCGGGCAAGCTGGAGTTGGAGTTTTTGTCGCACAGGCTTGACGGAGAGCCCAAATATTCCGTCAAGGAATGCAAGGACAGAGACGCGACCTACGCTTCTCCTCTGAAGGTCAAGACAAAGCTCACAAATCTCGAAACAGGCGAGATCGTGGTGCAGGACGTGTTCATGGGCGACTTCCCGCTCATGACGGAATCGGGCTCGTTTGTGATCAACGGAGCGGAGAGAGTCATCGTCAGCCAGCTCGTGAGAAGTCCGGGCGTCTACAACGACCGCGCGCTCGACAAAAATGGCGTTCCGCGCTATGCGACGACCGTCATTCCCAACAGGGGCGCATGGCTTGAGTTCGAGCAGGACGCAAACAACGTGCAATGGGTGCACGTCGACAGAACGAGAAAAATCACGTCCACGACGCTCTTGAGGGCGCTCGGCTACGGCACGGACGAGCAACTCCTCGAGCTGTTCGGCGGGGACGAGATGATCAAAAACACCTGCGAAAAGGACGGCGCTTGCAAGTCGGAGGGACAGGGCAAGATAGATTTGTTCCGCCGTCTGCGTCCGGGCGAAGTGCCGACGGAAGAGGGCGCAAACGTACTTATTCACAACACATTTTACGATTATAAGCGCTACGATCTCGCAAGAGTCGGCCGCTACAAATACAACAAAAAGCTCGCGCTCGGCACGAGAATGGCGGGCTACAAACTTGCTCGTGACGTCGTCAGCCCGATAACCGGCGAGATATTGGCAGTCAAGGGCGAGACGGTCAACGAGAAGAAGGGAATAGAGATCCAAAACAACGCTGTCAACGAGGTCTATCTCGAGTATATCGACTCCGAAGGCAACGAGCGCTCCTTCAAGCTCATCGGCAACAACACGGTCGATCTTGCCGCGTTCGTGGACTGCGATCCCAAAGAGCTCGGCATTCTCGAAAAGGTGTACTATCCAAACCTCAAGCTCCTGCTCGACGAGTACGGCGAGGACAAAACCTTGCTTCTCAACGCGATCAAGGTCTCGGTGGACAGCCTCGTTTTCAAGCACATCACGCTCGACGACATCGTCGCGACCACAAACTACAACTTGGGCTTGAGATACGGCTTTGGCACGATAGACGACATCGATCACCTCTCAAACAGGCGCGTGCGCGCGGTCGGCGAACTGCTTCAAAACCAGTTCAGGATCGGCATTTCGAGGCTCGAGAGAGTCATCAAGGAGAGGATGTCCGCAGCTCAGGAAAACGCGGAGATCACCCCTCAGACCCTCATCAACATCCGTCCCGTGACCAGCGCGATAAAGGAGTTTTTCGGCTCTTCGCAGCTCTCCCAATTCATGGATCAGCCCAACCCCATCGCGGAGCTCACTCACAAGCGCAAGCTGTCCGCATTGGGACCCGGCGGTCTCAACAGAGAGCGCGCGAGCTTCGAGGTCAGAGACGTTCACCACTCTCACTACGGACGCATGTGCCCGATAGAGACCCCCGAAGGACAAAACATCGGTCTTATCACCTCGCTCTCGTCCTACGCGAAAGTCAACGAGTACGGCTTTATCGAAACTCCCTATAGAAAGATAGAGAAGATATATGACGAAAACGGCAAATACGTCGACTCCGTCGTGACGGACGAGGTCGTGTATATGGCGGCGGACGAAGAGGACAAATACGTCATCGCGCAGGCAAACGAAGAGCTTGACGATGCGAGCCGCTTCGTGCGTCCCCGCGTCAACTGCCGTATTCAAAAGGACATACGAGAAGTCCCGAAGGAGAGAGCGGACTATATGGACGTCAACCCCAAGCAGCTCATCTCCATTGCGACGGCGCTCATTCCCTTCCTTGAAAACGACGATACCAACCGCGCGCTCATGGGCTCCAACATGCAGCGTCAGGCAGTGCCGCTCCTAAAACCCGAAGCGCCGATGATCGCAACGGGCGTCGAGCACAAGATCGCATACGACTCCGGCGTTTTGAAGATAGCAAAGCGCGACGGCTTCGTCAAATATGTGGACTCCGACAAGATCGTCGTCGAGACGGAGGACGGAGACGAGGACACTTATATCCTCAGCAAGTTCGAGAGGTCCAACCAGTCCACTTGCATAAATCAGCACCCCATCGTGAACAAGGGCGACAAGGTCTACGCCCCCAAGTTCGATGAAAACGGCAACCTCGTGAAAGAGGGCACGGTCATTGCGGACGGACCCGCATGCGATCACGGCGAGCTCGCTCTCGGCAGAAACATGCTCATCGGCTTTATGAGCTGGGAGGGCTACAACTACGAGGACGCGGTCCTCATCAGCGAAGAACTCGTGAGGGACGATCTTTACACCTCCATCCACATCGAGGAGTACGAGATCGAGTGCCGCGACACGAAGCTCGGCGAAGAGCAGATCACGAGAGACATTCCCAACCTTTCGGACGAGGTCCTCAAAAACCTCGACGAAGAGGGCATCGTCATGGTCGGCGCTGAGGTCAAGGCGGGCGACATTCTCGTTGGCAAGGTCACGCCAAAGGGCGAGACGGAGCTCACTCCCGAAGAGAGACTGCTAAGAGCCATCTTCGGCGAAAAGGCGAGGGAAGTGCGCGACACGTCTTTGAGAGTGCCAAACGGCGAGGGCGGCATAGTCGTGGACGTCAAGGTGTTCACAAGAAAGAACAAGGACGAGCTCTCTACCGGCGTCAACAAGCTGGTCAGAGTGTACATCGCGCAAAAGAGAAAGATCTCCGTCGGCGACAAGATGGCGGGACGTCACGGCAACAAGGGCGTCGTGTCGAGAGTGTTGCCAAAAGAGGATATGCCTTTCATGGCGGACGGCACGCCGCTGCAGATAGTGCTCAACCCGTTGGGCGTTCCTTCGAGAATGAATATAGGTCAGG
>CANQAA010000027.1 GCA_947589395.1 uncultured Clostridia bacterium | reverse complement strand
CTCGGAGATGGGCATCGGCGTGCGCACGCCCGCCACGACATCCTCGCCCTGCGCGTTCATCAAAAACTCGCCCATGAGCCCCTTCTCGCCCGTCGCGGGGTTTCTTGTGAACGCGACGCCCGTGCCGCAATCATCGCCCATGTTGCCAAACGCCATCATCTGCACGTTGACAGCCGTGCCCCAACTGTACGGAATGTCGTGGTCCATGCGGTAGACGTTCGCGCGCGGGTTGTCCCAGCTGCGGAACACCGCCTTGATCGCCTCGAACAATTGCTCCTTCGGGTCGGACGGGAAGTCCTTGCCGAGCTGGTTCTTGTACTCCGCCTTGAATTGATTTGCGAGAGTTTTGAGGTCTTCCGCCGTGAGCTCCACGTCGTACTTGACGCCCTTTGCCTCTTTCATATCGTCGATGAGCTTTTCGAAATATTTCTTGCCGACTTCCATGACAACGTCGGAGAACATCTGAATGAAACGACGGTAGCAGTCATACGCCCATCTCGGATTGCCCGACTTCTTTGCGAGCACTTCCACGACCTCCTCGTTGAGACCCAAGTTCAAAATGGTGTCCATCATGCCCGGCATAGACGCCCTTGCGCCCGAACGCACGGACACGAGAAGAGGATTTTCAAGATCGCCGAACTTTTTGCCCGTGATCTTTTCAAGCTTTGCGATGTATTGCATGATCTCGGCTTGAATGTCGGCGTTGATTTGTCTGCCGTCCTCATAATACTGAGTGCAAGCTTCCGTCGAAATTGTGAATCCCTGCGGAACGGGGAGACCGATGTTGGTCATCTCGGCGAGGTTTGCGCCCTTTCCACCGAGCAACTCGCGCATGTTCGCGTTGCCTTCGGTGAACAGATATACATACTTCTTTTTCATGTGAAGCCTCCTAAAGTGTTTCCTTATAATTTAATATGATACCAAACCAAATCGAATTTTGCAAGAAGTTTGGAATAATATATCAAAAAAATGCATAAATATATATTTTATGCAAAAAGCCAAACCGCAAATCGGACGCCGACGATTTCAGATCGGTCGCAAAAGACTCGCAAAGATCACTATAAGCAGGGAGCACAAACGAAATGATTTTGCGTTATGCCTTTGAAAACCGTCCGTGACCGTACTTCAAAAAAAACGATACAGTGTGGTATTTTTGAGAACAAAATGCATATATGTGTTGAGTTTTTCAAAAAATATCCTGAAAATCTTGCCGTCGTTGCAAAGTAAAATATAAGGATTAAAAAACCGGAAATTCTATGCCCGAATGCCTATAAGTTTCGTGTTCAAAGTTCATAAATTTCATGACCGAAGCGCCATAAATTTCCGCGTTTGCCCCCCGTAAATTCAGTGCCCGAAACCCATAAAATTTTCATGCTCAAAAGCCCGATAAATTTCAAATTCGATCGATCTTTTTGCCGCCGACGCGCCAAAATTTGCAATTGAAAAGTCCCCAAAATAGGGGACTTAAAATTTATTCCTCACAGTGGGACTTCAAGCGCTCTGTTTGTCGGCGGCAATGGAGGCAAGCACCTTGTACATGCTCCTCAAAAGCAACATCTTTTCGTCCTTGACGTCCTTGAACTTGTCGTACGCCTTGATGAGAAGAAGCGCCATATTCGACTTCATCTTTTTGGTCATGCCCATTTCAAGCATAAAGTCGATGAGGTTTGGCACGTTCGCGAGGCGCGGGATCTTGAAGTTTTCGTCCTCGTCGTCGGTGATCGGGTCGACCTCGTATATGATCTCGGGTTCGGCCTCGAGCGGGGGAAGCGGATCGACAAGCTCGTCGCCGTCAAGGGTCTCAAGCTCTACGACCTCATCCTCGTCGTCGACGAGTTCGCTGAAATAGAACACCTTCTCCTCTTCGGACTCTGCAGTCTCTTCGGGCTTCGACGTATCCTCTGCCGCGTCCGTCGTTTGAGGAACTTCTTCCTTCAGCTCCTCTTCTTCGGCTTCGGGTTGCTGTTCAAGCAGCAATTGCTCTTCTTGCTGTTGCTTTTTTCCTCTTCTGACGCGCGGTTCTTTGTTTTTCTTCTTAAAAATCCCCATACTGTCCTCACTTTGATTTTGCTTTATAATTTTAATATGCATAGCATATTAATTCTGTTTTAGCGACTCCATCATGCGCTTTAAGCACCTGATGATGACGCGCCTGTCCTCAGGGCTGTCCGAAAACATCTTGTACGAGTTGATGAGAATGCTCGCCGCGTTGATCTTCATGGACTTTGTCATGCCCTTTTCAAGCATCCGGTCTATCAGCGCCGGAAGCTCCGCTATCTTTGAGGAGACGACCTCTTTGCCCTCGTCCGAAAGCTCCCCGTTTTTGTTGACGAGCGCGTCGCGCTCTTTTAGAAGTTCCTCCCAAAAGCTGCGAATGCCAGTCTCATCATATTCCCCGTCGCCCTTAGGCGTGCTCGCTTTCGCGACAGGTTTTGCCTTTGGCGCTTCCTCGCGCTTTTGAGGCTTGGCTGACGGCTTTTGCTTGGGCGCGTCCGCCGCGACCTCGTCTGTTTTGGTCTCGCTCGCATAACTGAAAAGGTCCTGCGGCTCTTCGAATATCTCAAACTTTGTTTGAGGCTCGCGGTCTATCCTTACCTCTTCAAGCTCCGTCTTGCCGTCTATGAGCTTTTCTATGGGCGTCTTGCCTTCGGGCTCCGGCTCGTCAACGTCCTTTTGAATGTTGCGCGCAACGATCGCGTCGATGATCCCCGCAAGCTCCACAAGCGGCGACCCGTCCGTTGCAAAGCTCATTTCCGTTTGCAAATTGACCTTGCTGTCTATCTCGTCCTGAAGCAGTTCGAACTCCTCCGCAGTGCGCTTGATTTGCTTTTTCGAGACCACAACGAATGCCAAAAACAATATCCCGATGACAACGAGCGCAAAGCAATGCAACACGCCGAGTTCCACCGTCTCGAGCGACCCGTATCCCCAAAACGCAAACAGCCCCGTCGCTATGAGCGATATTGCAAGAAATATAAGCGGTCTTGCGTCCTTTGAGCGCTCATGCATGAGCACGGCGTCGCTCAAAAACTCGCTGGGAAAGCCGAATCTCACTCCGAGAAACTTCAGCCACGCGTCCTTGAGGGACTGGGGAGCGTCCTCAAAGCACTTGCCAAGCTCCGCCACGTTGTCTTCGTCGACGGTCTCGACTTGGGCGAGAAACTTGTTGATCTTGCGACATGCCTTGAAAAGTTTGCGTTGTTTTGAGACGAGATAGGTGAGCATGATCGCTCCGCCTGTGACGACGAGCAAAATCAGCACGATCAAAAAGCACGCCGTGAGGTCTATAGCAGGCATTTTGGACGAAATTTCAGCAAAAAATGAGAACACTTTTGTCAAAATTTCCACCTGTTGCCTCCTATACCTCTCATAATATATTTGATTATACTAAGTATGCGAAAAAAAATCAATAACTTCCCGAAAAATTTTTGCAATAAATTAATAATTTATAAGTTTATACAAATATCGGCGACGAAATTTTCCTTCGCCGCCGAAAGTTTGCGCATCTTTTCGAAACTTCTACTTTCAGTCGCACCTCAAAGCCGCTCCCGTTTTGAAGGAATAGAGCCAAAGTTCGTCCACTTTTGCAGAAGTTGCCCCTTCAACCGCCAATTTGTATAGATAAAGTTGCCTTTTATACTTTTTGACGACCTCTTCGTTCTTGAGCGATGAGTTTTTAAAGTCGATGATGATCTTTTTGTCGCCGTCGATGAACATGTCGATGACTCCTTGCACGAGGACCTTGTCGTCTGTGTCGAACTGTTCTCCCACGCCGACGTCGCGCGCCGTTTCGTACATCATGAATCTGCGCTCCCTGAAGCACTTGCCTGCCTTCTCCGCTTCGCGCGCTACCGAAAGCAGATCGCTGTTCAAGCATCTCAAAATGTCGTCCTTGTCCACTCTCGCGAGCTCATCGGGGGTCATTATGCCGTCGGCAAGACGCCTGAACTCCTCTTCCACGCCCTCTCTTGTCGTTGCGAAGAGGTCGATATTTTGCATGACGGCGTGATACGCCGTGCCCGTTTTCGCCTCTTCTTCAAAGGCGGAGACGGCTTCGAGGTTGTCTTCGGTCGAGTCGAGCGCGGTGACGCTGAACTTCATCGAGAGCTTTGTCGAAGTCTCGTAGGGATATTTGAACTGCATGAGCCTTTGTATCTCTTTTTTATACTCGTCGTTTTCCCTCCAGGAGACCGTTGCGGGCGGAGCCGCGCTCTCGCCCATGTCGTGCAAGACGGGCAAAATGTTCAATCCGCCGTCCCGCTTTGCGCGCGAGAGGAAGTCGAGGTCGCTGCTCGCCCCGACCACGCTGTACTTTTTGCCGAAGGAGGAAAAGTCGTCCACCTTTGCCGTGAGATACATCTTTTGCTTCGCCCTCGTGAGCGCGACGTACAAGAGGCGCATCTCGTCCTTTATCTGTTCGCTCAACATGAGCTTTCTGACCACGCTTATCGAAAGCGTCGGATATTTAGTCCTGTTTGTCGCGTCAAAATATTTGATGCCCATCTCCCCGCTGTTGGCGGTGAGAAAATCCCCCTTGAAGCTCTGCAAGTTGAAGCGGACGTCCATGTCGCACACAAAGACGACGGGGATCTCCAGCCCCTTGAAGCCGTGAAAGGTCGAGACCTGCACCCTGTCGCCGCCGTAGCTCCTGCCGCCGACATCCTTTTTGAGCACGAGCTCCTCCAAAAATCTTCCGAGCGAGACGTCCTTCACGCCCGCCGCAAGCCCCCTCGCCGCGTTGAGACGCTGCTCCCCGCGCGCTATGAGATAGGCGTCGTACATGAAATCAGATATGATGCCGTTGATCAGCTCCGACACGCTCTTGAAGCTCGCCTTCACGCGATATTTGTCGATTTGAGCAAGTGTGTTTTTCAGCTTGCGCCCAAGCGCGTCGTCCTCGCTCGATCTGCTCAGGACTTTGTCGTAAAGACACTCGCCGGCGCGCGTCGATATCTCGTATAGCTCCTGCTCGTCGTAGCCGCCGAAAAAGGAGAGCAAAAAGCCCGCAAGAGGAATGTCCTGTCTCGGGTTGTCGATGACCTTCAAAAAGTTGAGCACGTCGCTCACGGAGTCGTCCCCTCCCCCTTCGTCGAGCACGTCGCTCACGGGAATGCCCTCGCTCATCAACACGGACAAAATTTTGCCCACGCTCTTGCTTCGCTGCCTGAAAAGCAGGGCTATATCGCCGTAGCTCGCCTTCCTGTTGCCAACGACGAGATTTCCAACGAGCCTTTTTATCTCGCTCGCGATAAATTTGCCCTCCCGCGTTGCGGCGGAGTCCTCCTCTTCGGGGACGTCGTTTTGAATGTCATAGGGCTTTTCGATGGGCTTCGTCGGCGGCTTTTCGTTCAAAAAGAGATGAAGCTCCACAAACTCCCCGTCCGCCGAGTCCGTGACGTCAAAGTGCCCGTCGTCCTTGTAGTCGACGTCGGCGATCTCTTTTGTCATGATGGCGTCGAACACGCCGTTGACAAATTGCAATATCCTCTTTTGACTTCTGAAGTTTTTGTTGAAGTCGATGTTCACCCCGTTAAGATCGTAGCTCTTCCTTCGCGAGAGGAAGATGGCGGGAGAGGCGAGGCGAAAACCGTATATGCTCTGCTTCACGTCCCCGACCATAAAGCACTCGTCCTTCACGAGACTGCAAACGATCGCCTCCTGAGTGGGGTTGATGTCCTGATATTCGTCCACGAAGCAGGCGTCGAACCTCTCGCCGAGCGATGGCTGAAGTTTCAAAAGTCTCAGCGCGTGATGCATGAGATCCTCAAATGACAAGACGTTCTTTTTTTGCTTCTCAAGCGTGAGCCTGTCGTCAAAACGGGCAGTTAATTTGACCAATTCGCGCACATAAAGTGCGTTTTGTTTGTGAAACGCCTCAAATCGCAAACTGTCGCCGAAGCCTTTTAACTCTTTTACGGACTCGATGAAATCGTTTGCGTATCCCATGAATCTGTCCGTGATCTCGACATCCTCCGCGCTCATCTTGCTCTTTTGCCTTTTGCCAATATCCGGACGCTCGAACCCGTTTGCGATAGACAAGAGCTCGTCGAAGTCCTTCGCGGCGCAAAGCCGAGATGTGAGCATATAATAATAGTTGTTTGCGGCTGAAAACTTTTCAAGTTTCACGCTCTCTATCTCCGCCGTCATGCCGTAAAAATATTTTTTGGCTGTGGAGAAGAGATTTTTGTAGTAGGAGTGCAAAATTTCAAAGAATTTGCTGCCTTTGAAGTCGCCGTAGCACTCGTCCACGATCTTGAAAAAGGTCTCCCTGTCGGGCTGAATGTCCATCAGCCTGAAAATTTTGAGGATGTTCTGTTTGAAGTCGTCCTCGCTTCTTGAGGCGAAGGCGTTGAACAGCTCGTCAAAGGCGCTGCCCTCGCTCTTTGCGTACTCGTCCATTACGGCGTCGAGCACGCTTGCCAAAAGCGCGTCGTTTGCCTTTTGATCGAGCACTTCAAACGTCGCGGATATGCCGAGCTCCTCGAAATTTTCCCTGATGAGACTCTGGCAAAAACTGTGAAATGTGGATATGTGTGCGAAACTCAGCTCGTCAAGCTCCCTCAAAAACATGGCTCGAAGAGTCCCGTTCGTCCTGCACGCGCACTCGAACAGCTTTTGATGAAGCCGCTTTTTGATGTCCTCCTGCGCCGCGTCGTTGTAGACCAAAACGAGCATGTCTTTCAAGCGTACGCCAGTTGCGATCATCAAGAGTATGCGCTTGATCATCGTCGAGGTCTTGCCCGACCCCGCCGCCGCCGAAACCAATATTTTGCCCCGCTCGAACACCGCGCGCCGTTGATCGGGCGTGAGTTTCAGCTCGAGTTCTCCCTTTTCGTTCACGTCGCTTATGAGCTCTATCTGCTCCTGCACGGAAAGCGCCTTTCTCTCGTCAAAATTTTCAGAAATCACAGTTCTCCTCCTTTTCGGAAGTCATTCCGCATGCGCGCTCGAAGTCCGCCATCTTCATGCTTTGCGCCTTTCTTGCGCACTCCGTCTTGTGACGACAAACGCCACTGAAGTCGCATCTCGAGCAGGCGTCCCCGAGAGGCGCGGGCTTGATGTAGCCATCGTCGATGAGCCTCGCCCCCTCGAACGCGAGATTTTGCGCGTAGTCGCCAAGCATATCGAAGTGCGCCCTGTCGAGGTGAGTTTCGGGCGACAATCCGTCCTTTGTCGTCTTGATGGGAAGCACGGAGCGTTTTCCCTCTTCCCCAGCGAAGCTGTCGATCTTTTTCAAGGTGTCCATATCGTTTGTGACCTTGCCCTTGAAGTTGTATCTGCTTGCGCCCTCGTCGTTGAAGGAGACGTAGATGGGCAGATAAAACACGCCGACCGGCTCGAGACCGAGCGCGCTCTCGACGGAGCGCATGTAGATATAAAGTTGCAGCTTTTTGCCGTAGTAAAGTTCCTTGAGCGAAAAGTCCGCGCTCTTGTAGGTCTTGTAGTCTATAACCAAAAACTTGTTGTCAAGCACGTCGACCCTGTCTATCTTGCCGTTGAATTTCAGCTTTTTGCCGTCCACATTGATGATGAGAGAATCTATATCCTTTCCAAGCTCCGCCTCTATGTACTTCGGCTTGAACGAGGAGCGTTTGAAAATTTCGTAAAGATCCTCGCAAACCTTCACGCCCTCCTCCTTGAGCCTTGCAAAGCTCCTCGCCATAGCGGGCTTTTTCAACAAGCGAACGTAGCCGTTTCTTTCAAGCGCGTCGTCAAACTCCCGCCTTACGAGCTCCGCGATATGCTCCTCGTCAATATTTCCGTCCCTCACGGCGGCGAAGAACTTTTCAAGCACGTCGTGGATCATTATGCCGTTTTCAAAGCCCTCCGGCTCGGAGTCCTTGCGCTTTTTGAGGCTGAGCACATAGTTGAAATAGTACGCGTACGGGCAGGTGAAAAAGCTCTCCAGCCTGCTCACGCTCACCGTCATGTTCTGCCGCTTTGCGACGTTTATGCGCTCAACGCTCCCGTCAAGCGAATCCACCCTCCGCTTTTGCTCCTCGTCGAGGCAGCCGTACGCCGAGCCCAACACCTCCGCGTTTGACGGCGTGACCGCTTTCTCTCCTTTCAGTACTTCGAACATGCAACTTGATTTTGTGGAAAATCTCACCGCGTCGAGCTCACATCCTATCTCGCCAAGCTCGATCGCGCGTTCCGCAATTGGCTCGCCGTTTTCCTCGAACATGCCCTTGAGCTCTTCGATCACCGTCGAGGCGTAGCGGTCGCCGCTCTCGGAGTAGCTCAAAGTCAGCTTGCCACGAGGCTTTTTCATGAGGTCGAGCACAAAATACATGTTCATAAGAGCCCGCCTTCTCGCGTTGGGGGTGAGATCGACGCCGACTATCCCAAACTCCTCCTCGTCGGACTGAGTTATCACGTTGCCGCTTCCCGCCTGAGATGGGAACTTGTCGCTCGTCGCCCCCATGATGTAAACGTTGCCGCTGCCCATATATCTGCTCTCCGCATCTCCTACGAACACGCAATCCAAAAACGTGGGCACGAGCGCGATCTTGAGCTTTTTGAGCATCGCGCCAAACATATTTTCAAACTCCTCGAGGGAATACTCTCCCTCGAGCACGGTCTCTATCTCGTCAAGCGATTGCACGAGCTTGTCCTCGACCTGCTCCGCGCTCTTTTGATAATATTCGCTCAAAGTCGCGACTTTGAGAACGTGCGCCTGCCATCTCGCTTCCACGCCCTCAAGAAGAGATAGACACGCCGTCTTGAACTCCGAAGGCGTCTGCTTTTTTTTAGAAAGCGGCGCAAGCTCTTTGAGAAGTCTCTTGCGCACGCGCTCGGGAACTACGTTTTCGGGCACAACATCAACTTTACCATCATTTTTTGCGTGCATAAAGTCGCGTTTTTGCTCAAACGCTTCAAATTCGCTCAAAAATCCGTTGCGATCCACGCCATATTTCAAGACGTAATTTTCAAACTCGAACGCGCAATTTTCATCCACGTCGTCGCCAAAAAAAAGCGGGTTCTTCACAAAGTCAAGGACTTCTCTGCGCTTTAGCCCGCTTGTTGCGGCGGCTATGGCTTGGGTGATATAGCGAGTGAGAGTCTGCTCCGAAAGCAACTCCTTTTTGTCTATGAAAAACGGAATGTCATATCTCAAAAACGTGCTCTTGATCTCCGTCTCGAAGTCCGCTATGTCGCTGACGAAAACCTCGAAGTCCTTGTATCTGCCGCCCGCCATAACGTGCCTTTTTATCTCTAAGGCGAGGCGCGTCGTCTCCTCCGCGCGGCTCTTTGCCTTGACAATTTCTATCTTGCCGCGATTTTCCACCCTCGCGGGGGGAAGGTAACAGGCGAACAGATTTTTCGAGATCATGTCCGTCTCGGGGGAAAGCTCCTCCTGCTTGTCGACGATCGTCACCCTGTCGGGAGTGAGCGAGGAGAGCTTTTTTATCAGATAGTCGGGATATACCCTGCTGTTTTCGTTGTTGTAGCCGCTCACGACGCCTATCGTCAATGACTTTGCTGAGTTTGAGATCTCTTTTAGTATCTTCAGCTCCGGCGCGGAAAAATCGTATATGTCAGTTGAGTAAAAATTGACGTTCGCGATGCTCTCGGGGCGCTGTTTTATGAAATCGGCAAGCGCGTTCAGCCTCGTCGAGGAGTCCGAATAGTTCTGCTCGAGCATCTCGAGATATCCTTTGAAGATCAAAATCAAGTCCTCTGTCTTGCGCCTGAGCTTTGACGGCATGTCGGGCAACTTGCTCTCAAGAAGTCTCACGTCCACGCCGCTGTTTCTGAAAGCCGTGATTGCCGCATAAATTTCGTTTTCAAAGCCGTCGCTCTTTGCAACGCGCCCGTAAAAGTTCAAATTGTTAAGATTTTTGTCTATCACGCGCCTTATCAACATGACCGAGCCTTCGGGGGTCAAACACTTTTTGATGTCCCTGCCAATCAGCCTGTTCGCAAGGCGGGTGAAGGACATGACCTCGATGTTGAAAGACCCGCTCAACTCGAGCGAGGAAATGAGTCCCCTCTCCACCGACGCGGTGAACCTGTCCGGCGCAAGCACGACGTTTGATTCGTCAAGGGTGCGCTTAAGCTCATTCAGCACTCCCCTGTACGCTCCTCTGGAGCTGTTTGAAGTTATGATTTTCATACTTTGATTATACACCTCTTTTGCCGACTTTTTTTAATAAAATAAATCCTTGATTTATTTTATTAACGAACAAATTTGCCTTTCAATGCTTGCTTGATGAACTTATTATAATATAGACGATGCGACAAAAACGGTGCGCTCGATTGAAAATTTCTCTCGTGCGGCGCGGAAAAATGCATATAAATATAATTATAATCTTTATTATTATCAAAATATTATCTCGCGCGGGCGGTAAATTGAGCGGTTTTTATTGCCGACGACGAAAATGTATGCTATAATCATGCTATGAAAAATTTTAAGCGAATCACAACTCTCGTATGTCTCGTGGCGGTGGTGGCGATCTCAACGTTGCTGCTCGTCGCGTGCAACAACGCGACCACTCAGGGTCAGCTTGAAAACATTTTGTGGCAAACCCGTCACGAGGAGTTTGTCTACTCCGTCAAGGACACCGCAAAGCCCGCCGCCGAAGCCGAGATCGGCACATACAAGGTGAGCATGCAGCTCTTTGAGCGCGGCAGCAAGATCGAAAACTTCGGCTCTGTCACTTTGAGCGACTTGAAATACGGCATACTCATCCTTTCCGAACTCAACATCGAGGGCGGCGCGCAATACAAGACTGGCGTGTACTTCAACATCATTTCTGGTCCCGTGAGCTATATGCTTCCCGCTTACTCCTTCAGGACGGAGACGGACGGAGACAAGACCTTCACCCTGCAGGGCGTATATGACGGCTCGACATTTATGTACACGAGGACGATAGACGGCGTCGAGGACACAGGCGCTTTGAAGGCGTCCGGCACATACTTTGACAACAACGAGTTCGCGCAAGTCCTGCGCACGGCAAATATGAACGGCAATAACGGCATAAGCCTCGCATTCGCCGTGCCTCTCGTGTCGAGGACGGAAGCGGCGGTCGTGTCCCTCTCTGCAAGAGCGACCGCGACCACAAAAATAAAAACTCCGTACACCGACGGCGTTGACGACCTGAAGGAAGAAGGCATAGATTGCTACAGGGTGAACGTGACCCGCTCCACGCAGGTGGTCAGCAAAAAGAGCCAGACGTACTACTACGCCATCCCAAACGTCAAAGGACCGAGCGCCGACCATCCCGAGATTTTTGCAATGAAAAACGTGCTCGTCAAGATGGTCGAGCCATATAGAGCCGACGACGGCGAGTTTTACGATATAGAATACGACCTTGTAAGCGCCTCCGTCATCGCATAAATCAATGCATATATCGATTTTTCAAAAAAAAAAGCTCCCCTCGCCGGGAGCTTTTTTTATAACAAATTTGATTTGCAATGAGCTCTTTTTGCGCTCCATAACGCCTTGAACAATTGCGCGTTATGCTTCGAGTGATGCTCGCCGTGCTCACGCAAGGAAACTCAAATTGCCATCATCTGAACTCTTTTTTGACGCGTTCGAGTTCCCTGTCGTTTTCCTTTTGCTTGATGGCGGCGCGCTTGTCGTGAAGCTCCTTGCCCTTGCAAAGCCCGAGCTCTATCTTCACGAGCGACCCTTTGAAATACATCTTGAGCGGAATGAGCGTGTAGCCCTTTTGTTCGACTCTGCCCCTCAGCTTGTTGATCTCGCTGCGGTTGAGCAACAGCTTTCTCGTGCGGCGGGGATCCACGTTGAAATAGCTCCCCATCTTGTACGGGGAGATGTGAACTCCGATCATAAACGCCTCGCCGTTTTTGAAGATGACGTAGCTGTCCTTGAGGTTGACCGCGCCAAGCCGCACGGACTTCACTTCCGTGCCCTTGAGCACGACGCCCGCCTCGATGACGTCCTCCACAAAGTAGTCGTGATACGCCTTCTTGTTTGTCGCAACAACCTTTTCCATAACCCTAATTATATACGCCTTTTCTCCTTTTTACAAGCAAAATAAAAGACTAACGAGATATTCGTCAGTCTTTTGAGTGAAATTGCTTTTTTGCTTACTCCGCAAGTCCTATGACGAAGCAGATGATCGCGCAGACCAATATGAACACAAAGAGCGCGACCGTGATCTTTTTGAGCACGCCTTCTTTGTTCTTCTCTTTGTTTTTGCCATAGAACGTATCGGACGCACCGGAGATGACGCCCACGTTGTCGTTCGTGCCCTTTTGCATCATGATGACGACGATGATCGCCACTGCCGCGATCGTCATGAGCACGCCAAACGCGATGAGCACGCCCCTGCGCACACCGTAATCCAATCCGAGACCGTTGTTGACGGCCAAAAGCAAGTTGTTAAGAGAATTTATCATATTACCCTCCGATCGTTACTCAGAGATTTTAACACAAGCGAATATATTTTGCAAGCATTTAACATAAAATATTAAAAATATGCCTGTTTTCAGACTATTTTCACAAATTTGACGCGCAAAACATATATTGCCGTATGAAATTTGCAAGCGAACTCATATATCCCGAAGTCCAAAAAGAAAACCGCGTCCCGGACGCAAAACTTCTCATGCCTTCATACGCCGGAATGTGCTCGGAGCTTAGCTCAATCGTCACCTACAGCTATCAAAGTTTCATAAGCGTCGACAAGGAACTCGAAAACATTCTCATGGGCATAGCGAAAGTAGAAATGCTCCACTTTTCCCTGCTCGGGCGTGCGATCTTCGCTCTCGGTGGCTTCCCCGTTGCGGGAGCGAGGAGCTATTGGAACGGGAATATGGCAAACTACGCCGTGAACAAGCGCAACTTTTTGATCGCGGATATCGAAAACGAAAAGGTCGCCGTCAAAAACTACGAGCGCACCATTTTGAACGTCGGCTCCGAAAGTTTGAAAGCTCTGCTTGAAAGGATAGTCCTCGACGAGGAGTTGCACATAGAGATACTTTCGGAATATCTCGCGTCAATCGACAAAACCTGAGCTTTATATATCAAAAAACGCATGATAAACGGCGCGTTTTGCAATCTAAACATTTTCAATCGTTCTTAATGACGTTTGCTCGCTCGTCTATCGCGCATGGCATGGGCGAGCGTTTTCTATCTTGACTTTTTGCGCTTTTTTTGTTCCTTCAAAAACTTTGTGAGCGAAGGGAGTATGCTGTTAAAAGTCAAGTACGCCCTCTCGTAGTCCGCAAGCGATTTGCCGTAGGGGTCTTCTATGCCGCCAGCGACGAACATTGAAAGCGAAAACAGTTTGTCTTCCGGCGTGAAGTCTTTCAGCGCGGCTTTGACGTCGTCGGTTACCGTGAAGATGACGTTCGCCTCGTCAAGCAATTTTTGAGTCGCGGGCTTCGAGACGTAATCTATATCGTTAAAGCCGTATTTTTTCAAAACCGCATACGAGTTTTCGCTCATTTTCTTTTGGTGATCGACAAGTCCCGCGCTGTCTACCTCAATTCCGCGCACATTTTGCTCGCTAAGATACCGCCTCAGAGCGAACATACACATGGGGCTTCTGCAAGTGTTGCCAATGCAAATAAAGAGCGCCTTCATATCAGCTTTCCTCCCGCAGCTTTCAGCACTCTGTTCATGACGGACGCCTCCACGCCCTCGTTTGAGAGCTGCTCGGCGATGATATAGTCATAACTCTCCTCCGCCTCGCGCATTGCGGCGTAGACATTGTGAGCCGCGCTCTCGCCCTCGCCTATCGCGATGTTTGCAAACCCTTCGACGGGAGCTTTTGAGATGATGACGGGGCTTTGCCCCTCGCTTGCGACTTTGAGATATTCCTCCTTTGCGCGCCGAAGGCTCGACGCGACGACAAACGCGCATTTCGGGCTGTAGTGCTGATATTTCATGCCGGGCGACTTTGCGATCTTGATTATCCTGCCGTTTTCGCTGACCTCCCCCAAAATTTCGGCGAGCATACTCGACGTGACCGCGCCGGGACGAAGGATGGTCGGAACGTCTGAGGTGAGATCGAGCACGGTGCTTTCTATGCCCACTTTGCACTCCCCGCCGTCGAGGATGAGGGGGATGTGCCCCGCAAGGTCGTCGTAAACGTGGCGCGCGGTCGTGGGAGAGACGTGTTTTGAGCGGTTCGCGCTCGGAGCGGCGATGGGGGCGCTAAGCGCGATCAACCTCTTTGCAACGGGGTGGGAGGGCATTCTAACGCCGACTGTGTCCCCTCCCGCCGTGACGACAAAGGGTATCTTTTCGCTCTTTTTGAGTATCACGGTGAGCGGGCCGGGCATAAACGCGTCCTTGAGGGCGAAAAACTCGCTCGGAACGTCCTTTGCCACGTCCTCAAGTTGCTCTATGGAGCTCAGATGCACGATGAGCGGATTGTCCTGAGGTCTGCCCTTTGCGAGGAAAATCTTTTTCACCGCGTCCTCTTTAAAGGCGTCCGCGCCCAAGCCGTAGACCGTTTCGGTCGGAAAAGCGACGAGCTCACCTTGTTTGATGAGCTCGGCGGCGTACACGATATTTGCGTCAAAATCGACGCCTGCATTCAAAATTTGCGTTTTCATCAGACGAGTCTATACACGACGTAGGTGACGAGCCCGCCCTGCGTCGTGAGCTTTTCAAACACAAACACATCCGTTGGCGAGGACGTCGGCGCATAGAGCATGCTGCCGCTTGCCATGCGGGCGGGGATGATCGTGCTCTCGTCCACGTTGGGGTTGAGGTTTTTGACGCCGTAGAGATATTGCGTCTTGTTGTTGGCGTCCTTGCCGTTCTCCTCGCGGAACATATAGCAGCCTATCTTGTATATGCTTGCGCCCGCCTTTGTGGTCGCCATATCGCTGAAGGGGACTGCCATATCCGTGTTGAGGGCGATCTCCTGTCCGTCTATGCCGATGAGATAGAGCGCGTTCTGCCCCTTGTCGTTTTTGCGCTCGCCCACCGTGTACGGGCCTCTGAACGCGGCAAGTTTTGTGTATTTGAACGGAATGACTTCCTTGCCGTAGATGTCGTACGCGCCGTAAAGGGTGTTCTTGCTGTTGCTCGGGTCGGGCGTCGCCGCGATGATGATGTTGTTTGAAAGCTCCTGATATGTGACGGCGCTCCTGTCGTTGCCGCCCACTCTGTTGCCGTCTTTGTCGAAGATGTTGATGGAGCTCGGCATGAGCGGAGTGTAATAGTAGCCGTCGCAAGAGGTCATTATCAAGTCAAAGTGTCCGACCTTCTCCTTTTTTTGGTCCTTGATCGTGACGCCGTAGTTGCCGGTGAGCGACATTACTATGTTGAGGTTTTTGTCGAGGATGAATTGGTCGTAATAGCCCACTTTGTCCCTTATCGTCAGCGCGTAGCTCGCGTAGGTGTAGCCGTCGTTGAGATAGGACGAGGTGTCGATGCCCGCCTTCTCGGAGCCGTAGTAGTTGTTTGTGAGATACAAAAAAACCTTGTCCGCGTTGTCCGTGTACTCCTTCAAGCGGTCGTTATCTGGGGTGTAGATATGGCGGGTGTAGCAATAATAGTCAAACCCGTCGTAATATTTGTAGTCTTCCGTCTTTGCGACCGTCCAATCCTCGTGGATGAAGAACTTGCCGCCGCCGAGATATGTGATCTCGCTAAAATAGTCGTCCTTGCCGTTGTCCATGACTGTAGCGTTGGAGCTTGCGATCAAGTTTTGGACCTCGCCCTGAGCATGAGCGGGAACGACAAAGATATAGGACTCGTCGTCGCCCGTGACAGTGACGTATTTTCCGTCAAACCCCGTTATCGCCGAAAGGTTGCCCTTGTCGTTGCGCACGCGGCAGACGAGCTCTCCCCTGTCTGTCACGTCGCCCTCCGTTTGCGCGCGATATATCGAGGTGTAGCTCGCATATTTGTTGGCGTCGTAAGTGGAACTGACCGCAAACATTCCCCCGCCGAGATTTTTGATGACGGAGTCTATGTTGACGTTTGATGTGGACGCCCCCAAAAAGCGTGTGCGCGAAAGCACGACCCTTCCTTCGAGGTCAAACGCGCCCGCCGAGCCGTCGTTGAATTTGCAAACGATATAGCCGTCCTTTATCCTAAGCTCCGAGATGCCGACGTTTGGGGGAACGAGCATGCCCTTCATGCCGCCCTCGAAGTACACTCTGTCGTCGCCCAATCTCACAACGGACAGCGCCTTCGTGCCCGTGTTCTGAATGACGAAGCCGTCGATCTCTGGTATGTAGCCGGAGTCGCTCGCGCCCGAACTCGTCGAAGTTGCGGAGTTGATGTAAAGCTCCCAACCTGCGGGCATGGTGAACTCCTCTTTGAAGCCCGTGAGTTCCTTTGGACTCTGTTGAGACTTAAATATGTCCGCAAGGCTCTTCGTCTTAGACTTGTTGCACGCTCCAAGCAAAGCGACAAGTCCCGTAGACAGCGCGACGATCGTAATTATTGCGATCAATCTGATGACAATTTTCTTTTTCATAATTGCTCCGTGAAATACCGGGCGGGAATGTTCACGCCCAGCAAGTTGTTGAGTATATTCAGCAAAGTTATATTTGCCTTGAGTTTTGAAGCATAAGGGATAGCCTCGCCGCGCGCAAGATAGAGATAGGTCGCCGTTTCGAGCTCGATGGCGTCCGCTCTCGCGCAATTTGCGCAGGTGATCCCCTCGAAGTCGTGAAAGTACGCCTTGTCCTCTATCATACAGCCGCAGGAGCTGCAGACCTCGAAGTTCAGCCTCGCGCCCTCAGACCTCAACGC
>CANQAA010000026.1 GCA_947589395.1 uncultured Clostridia bacterium | reverse complement strand
TCTTTTACAGGGGCGCGGGCGGATATTCCTACGCGATCGCGGCGGGGCTCGAGCAAGTCGTGGACTACATTCGCAATTTGCATTTTGACAAGAGCGATCTGAGCTATCTCAAAACTCTCGGCATCTTCGACGACGAGTTTATAAAGGCGCTCAAGGGCTTTCGCTTCAGCGGGGACATATATTGCGTGCCCGAAGGGACGGTCGTCTTTCCTTACGAGCCCATTCTCACGGTCTCCGCGCCCCTTTGGGAGGCGCAGCTCGTTGAGACGGCGATCCTCACTTTCATCAATCATCAGACCCTCATCGCGACGAAGGCGGCGAGACTCAGGGAGTGCACGAAAAACAAGATAAGCGAGTTTGGACTTAGACGCGCGCAAGGTCCGGACGCGGGCATTTACGGCGCGAGGGCGGCGTATATAGGCGGCTCGAGGGTGACTTCAAACGTCGTGGCGGGCAAAATTTTCGGCATACCGGTGACGGGAACGCACTCTCACAGCTGGGTCATGTCCTTTGCGAGCGAGCTCGAGGCGTTTGAGGAGTACGCAAAGATATATCCGGACAACTGCCTGCTTCTCGTCGACACCTACGACACCTTAAAGAGCGGCGTTCCAAACGCGATAAAAGTCTTTGACAAGCTCAAAGCCGAAGGGCACAAGCCCGTTGGCATCCGCCTCGACAGCGGAGACCTCGCGTATCTCAGCCGCAAGGCGCGCGCCATGCTGGACGCCGCAGGACACAAGGATTGCTTGATCTTTGCGACAAACGACCTCGACGAGGACATCTTGCTCTCGCTCAACTCGCAGGACGCGAAGATAGACGTGTACGGCATAGGCACAAAGCTCATCACAAGCTATCAAAACGCCTCGCTCGGCGGGGTGTACAAGCTCAGCGCCCTCGAGGAGGACGGCAAACTCGTGCCCAAGATCAAAATTTCAAACAGCCACGAAAAAACCACAAATCCCGGCGAAAAAAAGGTCGTGAGGATCTTCAAGGACGGCATGGCGCAGGCGGACCTGATTTGTCTCAAGGACGAGACGTTCGACGCGTCCGAGCCGCTCACGATCTTCCATCCTGAGTTCACCTACAAGCGCACGACCTACACGGACTATGAGATAAAGGAGCTGCTCGTGCCCATCTTCAAGGACGGCGAGCTCGTGTATGATCTGCCGAGTTTGAAGGAGATAGGGGAGTACGAGGACAAGTGCGTCGCGCAATTCTTCCCGGAGTATCGCCGCGTTTTGAACTCGCAGGACTACAAGGTCGACCTCTCCAAAAAGCTCTGGACTTTGAAACACGATCTGCTGAACAAATAAGTTTTTGCTCGTTGTAAATTTTTCGGTAAGCAAAAAAGGAATGAAATTTTATATTAGATGAATAAAATCTTCGCTTTGTAGGCGAAGATTTTATTCACATACTTAGTTGCTTGCGTAATTATCAAATGCTCGTTATTATGCTTCGAACAAGTGACATCGTTCTCAAGCAACGCTTCGAATGTGTGCGCGTTATTTCGTTTCAAATTTGACAATCTACATCAAAATGCTTGCGTTTTTGCCAAATTGCGAAAGAAATTTTGTGTCATACTCACTTTGCGAGGGTAAAATGCGAAACAAAAACTTGAAATTCGGTCTGAAGTGTCGCGGCTACGACGTCAAGGCGGTCAACAGCTATATCGACGCGGAAAAGAAGCGCTCGGACGAGGTGCAACTTTTGAGCAGCGAACGCATTGCGGACCTCAAAACGCAGGTGAGCGAACTCACAAAGGAATTGACGGCGCTAAGAGGCAGGGAGGAACAGATCAAAGCCGCGCTTATTTCCGCAACGCAAAACGCGGACAAGTTGCTTTCCGACGTCAAAGGGCGTTGCGCGGAGGAGCTCAACAGACTGCGGCTGTTCAGGGCGAAGTGGACGGGCGCGTACGAGCAGCTCAAGGAACGCTATCACTTTGACAAAGACGCGCTAAACATGGAAAGCGTCGCGATCTCCGTTGAGCTCGAGCTTCAAAAGATGCTCATGCAGGACTTTTCGTTTGCAAAAGGCACGGAGTGCAACGAAATGGAAGCGTACTTCAAGAGCGAAGTGGACAGACTCTCGAAATCTCCTCAAAAGCCGGAACCCGTCATAACTCCCGCCGTGAAGGAGCTCAAAGACCGCCTTAAGGGCGCAAAAAAGGAGTCCGCCTTCTCATTTGACGAGGCGCTCAACCCAACCGACAGTCTCGCCGACATCTGCAAAACGTTGATACCGTAAGTAAAGTTTTCGCTTTGCAAAGCGGAATAACAAATAAGTTATAATCGCAAAATACGGCGTTAATATTTGCAAAATGATAAGAAAAACTCCTGTTTATGACAACAGGAGTTTTGAAGTTTGGTTTGTTGAATTGTCACTTGATCTCCTTTGAGGCGATTTCTTTGAGACACATCGCAACAAAGTCGTCGACGCTCATCGTGCCAAGATCTCCGAGAGCTCTGTGGCGGACGGCGATCACGTTTTGTTCCGCTTCTTTGTCGCCGATCACAACGATGTACGGCACTTTTTCAAGCTGAGCTTCGCGGATCTTTTTGCCGAGCTTTTCGCTTCTGACGTCCGCTTCCGCGCGCAAGCCGAGCTCAAAGAGCTTGTTCTTGAGCTCCGTCGCCTTGTCGGCGGTGCGGTCGGTGAGGGAGAGCACTCTCACTTGCTCGGGGGCGAGCCACATCGGGAACGCGCCGTTGTACTTTTCGATGAGCATGCCGAGCGTGCGCTCGTAGCAGCCGATGGAGCTTCTGTGAATGATGTACGGTCTCGCCTTTTCGCCGTTTTCGTCGATGTAGATCATGTCAAACCTTGTCGCAAGAGAAAAGTCGATCTGCACGGTGAACAGCGTGTCCTCTTTGCCGTGCACGTTTCTGCCCTGAACGTCGAGTTTCGGTCCGTAAAACGCCGCTTCGCCCCACGCCTCTTCGTACTTGATGCCCAAGTCGTCGAGGATATTTTTCATTGCGGTCTCGACCCTGTCCCAATCCTCCGCGCTTCCGACGTACTTGTCCGCGTTCTTGGGATCCCAGCGGGAGAAGCGATACCAGATGTCACCGTCTATGCCGAAGATCTTGGTGAGGTATTTGATGAGGTCAACGCAGCCCGCAAACTCGCTCTCGAGCTGAGCGGGGGTGCAGACGATGTGTCCGTCCGCGAGCGTGAATTGGCGTATTCTCGTGAGTCCATGCATCTCGCCGCTCGCTTCCTTGCGGAACTCGATGGCGGTTTCGGCATATCTGACGGGAAGATCGCGGTAGGACTTGAGCCCGTTTTTGTATATCGTGAACTGCAAAGGGCAGGTCATCGGGCGCAGGCAGAGTATCTCGTCGTCGACGTCCTCGTCGCCGATGTAGAACATCTTGTCCTTGTAGTGGTCCCAATGTCCCGACGTGATGAAGAGGTTGTTTTTGGTCATGATGGGGGTCTTTGTCAAAAGATAGCCCCGCCTTTGCTCCTCGTCCTCGACGAAACGTTGCATGAGCTGAATGACCCTCGCGCCCTTTGGCATGATGAGGGGAAGTCCCTGACCGATGTTCTCGTCCGTCATGAAAAAGCCGAGTTCGCGTCCGACCTTGTTGTGATCGCGCGATCTTGCCTCCTCGAGTTTGACGAGATATTCCTCAAGTTCCGCCTTTTTCTCAAAGCAGGTGCCGTAAATGCGGGTGAGCATCTTGTTTTTCTCGTTGCCTCTCCAATACGCTCCGGTGAGCGCGGTCAGCTTGAACGCCTTGATCTTGCCCGTCGAGGTGAGGTGCGGTCCGCTGCAAAGGTCGATGAAGTCGCCTTGCTTATAAAATGAGATCTCCTCGCCTTCGGGGATGTCCGCCAAAAGCTCGACCTTGTAGGTCTGCTTCATATTTCTTATCATGCTTTCGGCTTCGCTTCTGGTGACGACTATGCGCTCGATGGGCAAATTCGCCTTGATTATCGCCTTCATCTCCGCCTCGATCTTTTCGAAATCGGCTTGGGTTATCGGGGTCTTGAAGTCAAAGTCATAGTAAAATCCGTTTTCAATAGCCGGGCCTATCGCCAATTGGACGGTGGGGTAGATGTTTTTGACGGCTTGCGCAAGAATGTGGGAGCAGGTGTGACGATACACCCTCTTGCCTTCCTCGCTCTCGAACGTCAGCGCCTCAAAAGTGCAGTCCGAAGAGACGATCTCGTTCATGGCGACGAGCTTGCCGTTCACCTTGCAAGCGACGGCGGCTCTTGCCAGACCTTCGCTTATGCGCTTTGTCACCTCAAAGGCGCTCATTGGAGCGTCGAGGGACAGCTTTGTTGAATCTTTCAATGTAATTTCCATAAAAACCTCCGCGCAATCAACCTGACAAAGGTTGTACGCACAATATTTATTGATAATTATAATATCACATATAATGTATGTCAAATATTATTGTAAAAATTTATATCGACCCCGCGAGCAAAAATTTTTGCGCAATGCGTTAAAAAGAGTTGACTTGAAATTTATTTTTTGGTATCATCATGTCAAAGCAAAGGTTTCCCTTTCACCACAAGCTCTGCCAAGTGGTCGTCAGCCAAATACCGTGAGTATTTTTGTTGTCGGGAACTTTTGCGTCCCGATTTTTTGATAAATAAGGAGACGCTTTTGAAAGAACTTACAATCAACGAGCAAATCAGAGATCGCGAAGTGCGCCTCATCGGCGAGGACGGCATGCAATACGGCGTTATCTCCATGCGAGAGGCGCGCGAGATCGCGGAACAGAAGGGCTTGGACATCTGCAAGATGACCCCTCCCGGCGTCACCCCGCCCACCTGCAAACTCATGGACTACGGCAAATATCGCTACGACCAGCAGAAGAGGGAAAAGGAAGCCAAAAAAAATCAATCCGTGACGGAACTCAAGGAGATCCGCCTGTCCGCAACGATAGACATCGGCGACACGACGAGGCTCGCTCAGCAGACGGTCAAGTTTTTGAAGAGCGGCAACAAGGTCAAGGCGTCCGTCAGGCTCAAGGGCAGACAGCAGGCTCACCCGGAAATTGCAGTGAAGATCATCGAGGACTATATCGCGCTTGTTGAGCAAAACACCGAAGGAGTGACTGTAACGGTTGAAAAAAAGCCGGCGCAGGAGGGCAGGATCATTGCCACCACGCTCGCGCCCGGTTCAAATAAAAAATAATAAATAACGGTCTTAGGACTTAGCATCAAGGAGGCAGACTATGCCAAAACAGAAAACGCACAGCGGCGCAAAAAAACGTTTCCGCGTCACAGCAAACGGTCTTTACAAGAGAGGCCATTCCGCACACAGCCATCTTCTGACCAAGAAGAGCCGCAAGAGAAAGAGAGATCTGCGCTCGATCGATTACGTTGACGAGACGAGGGCGGGCGAAGTCAAGAGACTCTTGCCGTACAAATAAGGAGGTGTGACATGAGAATTAAAAGAGCGGTAAACGCAGTCAAAAAGCGCAGAAAAATAATGAAGCAAGCAAAGGGCTACTACGGCGGCAAACACGCGCTGTACAGGGTGGCCAAGCAACAGCTCCTCAAGAGCGGCGTCTATTCCTACGTCGGCAGGAAGAACAAAAAGCGCGAGTTCAGACAACTTTGGATCGCGCGTATCAACGCGGCGGCAAGGATCAACGGATTGAGCTATTCAAGGCTCATGCACGGTCTCACGCTCGCGGGCGTGACCCTCAACAGAAAGGTTTTGAGCGAGATCGCAATCAACGATCCGAAGACCTTCACCGAGCTTTGCGAGAAAGCAAAAACCGCATTGAAGTGAACAACTTGTTTGGCGCAGGCGTCCTGCGCCAAACTGTTATTTGAGGAAAAACTCGACACAGATATAAATTTTGAGCATAGAAGTTATATCATCATCGCAAAATAGTTCGATCAAGCTCGCCTGTTCTTTGCACGACAAAAAGAACCGTGACAAACTTGGGCTCATGTTGATAGAGGGCGTCAACGTCTTGAAGGACTTGCCCTCTTCGATCTCTTTCAAAATGGCGTTTGCGACAAAAAAGAGAATTGGCGAGCTTGAGAGGCTTTCGGGCGCGGAAAAGAGATATGTCGTCTCGGACGCGATCATGCAAAAGATCGCGGACACCGTCTCCCCGTACGGGCTTGCCGCCGTTTGCGAGATAAAGCGCGAAGAGTTTGCGCTCCCAAAGGGCAAGGCGCTCTTGCTCGACGGGGTGTCCGATCCCGGAAACGTGGGCACGATCTTGCGCACGGCGCTCGCATGCGACTTTTTTGACGTATATCTTCTCGACTCCGCCGACGTCTTTTCGCCAAAGGTGATAAGGGCGTCTTTGGGCGCGGCGCTGAGGCTCAGAACTTATATCGTCTCCGAAAACGAGGCGCGTGAGCTCGTTTTGACTCTCAATTCTTCGGTTCTCGACATGAACGGCGAAAACATCATCGGCGCAAAATTGCCGAAAAACGTGCTGTTTGTTGCGGGAAACGAGGCGCACGGCGTGCGACAATCGCTCAAAGAGGCGGCAAAATTTTGTTACTCGCTGCCCATGAAAAACAATATGGAGTCCTTAAACGTCGCTGTGGCGACCGCCGTCGCGATGTACGGGACGATAGGAGAATGATATGAGCGGACACAGCAAATGGCATAATATTCAGCAAAAGAAAGGCAAAACAGACGCCGCAAGGGCTAACATTTTCACCAAGATCGGGCGCGAGATCGCCGTCGCGGTGAAAGAGGGCGGCCCCGATCCCAACAGCAACAGCAAACTCGCTCAGGCGATCGCAAAAGCGCGCGACAACAATATGCCCAACGACAATATCGCCCGCAGCATCAAAAAGGCGAGCGGGGAGCTCGGCTCGATCAATTACGAGGAGATGGTCTACGAGGGCTACGGCGTGGGCGGCACAGCCATCATCGTCGAGGCGCTCACCGACAACAAAAACAGGACGGCGGGCGACGTGAGACACCTGTTCGACAAGTTCGGCGGCTCAATGGGCACGACGGGTTGCGTCTCCTTCATGTTCAAGAGAAAGGGCGTCATCACCGTCGCAAAGAGCGACATTTCTGAGGACGACCTCATGCTCAGCGCGCTCGACGCGGGCGCGGAGGACATCAATTCCGAAGATGACGAGGTGTTCGAGGTCTACACGGACGCAAACTCCCTGCAATCCGTGCGCGACGCGCTTGACGCGGCGGGAGTGAAGATCCTTTCGGCAGAGGTCACGATGCTTCCCGACAACTACGTCGAACCTACGCCCGAGCAGCAAAACACCCTCATCAAACTCATCGACAAGCTCGAGGAGCTCGACGACATTCAGGAGGTCTACCACAACGCGACCCTGACCGTCGAGGACGAGGAGTAAAAAACGCGATTTTGCCAATAATCTATTTGGTATTTTGCCGATTTATATTGACTTTTGTTATAAATGGTGATATACCATATATAAAGAATCAAATATGAAATATTTTTCATATTTTAGAGAAGGCAGGTATGAAAAACATATATCTTGACCACGCCGCCACGACCCCTGTGAGCGAGAGAGCGTTTGAGGCGATGAAGCCGTATTTTTTGAACGTATTCGGAAACGCGAACTCTCAGCACGTCTTTGGCAGAGAGGCGGCGAAGGGATTGAGCGAAGCAAGACAAAAGGTGGCGGACGCGATCGGCGCAAAACCGAGCGAAATATATTTCACCTCCTGCGGCACGGAAGCGGACAATTGGGCGATCAAGGGCGCGGCGATGGAGTACGCGACAAAGGGAAAACATATCATCACGTCCGTCATCGAGCATCCCGCCGTGTACACGACCTGCAAGCAGCTCGAGTCGCTTGGCTACGAGGTGACCTATCTTCCCGTCGACGGCGAGGGATTCGTCTCTGTCGACGATCTTGAAAAAGCCATTCGTCCGGACACGATCCTTGCGAGCATAATGTTTGCAAACAACGAGATCGGCACTATCGAGCCGATAAAAGAGCTCGCCGCAGTATGCAAAAAGCACGGCGTCATCTTCCACACGGACGCGGTGCAGGCGACGGGCGCGATACGCTACGACGTGAAAGATCTGAACGTGGATATGCTCTCGATGTCCGCGCACAAGTTTTACGGGCCGAAAGGCATGGGCGCGCTTTACATTCGAAACGGGCTCAAGATGGGCAAGCTCATCACGGGCGGCGAACAGGAAAGGTCTCGTCGCGGCGGCACGTCCAACGTTGCGGGCGCGGTCGGCATGGCGGAAGCGCTGACGGAAGCTATGGAGACGCTTGAAAGCGACGCCGCGTACGTCGCGTCCCTCAGGGACCGCTTTGTCAAGCGCGTGCTCGAAGAGATAGACGACATCTACTATAACGGACCAAAGGACGCCTCGAAGCGCCTTCCCAACAACTCCAACTTCAGTTTCAGGTTCATCGAGGGCGAGTCCATTTTGTTCTCCCTCGATCTTGCGGGTATAAGCGCGTCGTCGGGCTCGGCATGTTCGTCGGCGTCGCTCGATCCGTCAAGGACGTTGCTTTCTATCGGAGTCCCCGTTGGCACGGCGCACGGCTCTATCCGCTTTTCATTCGGAAAACACAACACCGTCGAGGAGGTGGACTACACGGTTGACCAACTCGTAAGCATTGTGAAAAGACTAAGGGAAATGTCCCCACTTTACAAAAAGAAATAAGGAGCGACTATGTATAACGAAAAAGTAATGTCAGTTTTCAAAAATCCTCAGAACATGGGCGAGGTTGAAAATTACAACGCCATCGGCACCGTCGGCAACGAGGTCTGCGGCGATATAATGCAGATCACCATGCGCATAAACGACGACGGCGTCATCGAGGACGCAAAGTTCAAGACGTTCGGTTGCGCGGCGGCAGTTGCTTCAAGCTCGACCGCAACGAGCATGATAATAGGCAAAACGATCGACGACGCGCTCAAGCTCACCAACAAGGACGTCATCACCGAGCTCGAGGGACTTCCTCCTCAAAAGATACATTGCTCGGTGCTCGCTGAGGACGCGATAAGAGCGGCGATCGACTACTACGAGAAAAACAAACAATCAAAGTGAAAATATCGAGCGCGCCTGCGCTCTTTATTTTTGCGCTGTCAAAACACGATAAGTGCTATAAACATGGTGTTTAAGGAAGTCAGAGGCGCATAGGAGCATAATAAAAGCACAAATCGTGCACCGATATAAAAATATCAAGTACACGAATTGTGTTCAGAAGGGTTTGAGCTTAAAGAATCATATCTTCGATTTTACTTACCAGCGCGCGTTTTGCCTTTTTTATGGAATGGTTTGACGAACCCATATATAAAGCGGTTGCAGTGACTATCCCAAGCATTGCGCCTATCATCAGTGAGTGCTTCATATCTATCCTCCCGAATTTATTGTGTGAGAGTTTCTCGACTTTATTAAGGAAAATTTTTCAAGCTGAAAAAAGGAAATAATATTTGTCGCGCTCAAACTTTTGTCCAATCAAAAACAGCCCGTTCGGGGGCTGCCTTTGGTGGATTTTTATAATTCCGATAACAAAATCTTATATGCCGTAGTCGTAGACGCAATTTATCGTGATGTTGTTTTGTTGCTCGACCCAATCTATGAAGCTGTGCAGCGTTGCCGCCGAGACCGCAAAGCCCATGTTGTCTATCTTGTCGCTGACGAGCTTTGACTCCACCACGCCCACAACGACGCCTCTTGCGTTGAGCATCGGGCCTCCGCTGTTGCCCTCGTTGACGGCGGCGTCAGTCAAGATGAACTTGCCCGCGCCCCATTTGGGGATGGAGATCTGCGTTTGGGATATGCAGCCCGTCGACACGCTGTTCAGTCCGCCCATATTTTCTGGATTTCCGATGAGCGCGACAGCCGTGCCTCGAGGGGAAAAGTCGCTGCTTGCGAGCTTCAACGAGGGATGCGCCTCGTTTGACGGCTGAGCGCCGAGCGACGTAGGAGTGCCGGTGATCCTCAAAATTGCAAGGTCGGGTTGATCGTTTGCGGGGGAGAGGGAGGAGTAGTCGCTGTCCGAATATCCGCCGTAAGCAACGATCTCGGCGTTATAATAAGTCTTTTCGCCCTCGAACATGCACACGATCTTCCCGAACTCTGCCCATGAATATTTTGTGGCAAATCCTCCCCAGCCGAGCGTTTCTTCCTTGACGTAGGTCACGCAATGCGCGTTTGTCACGAGATATCTGCCCGAGCCGTTCACCGTGTCGGAGATCAAAAACGCAGTCGCGATATGCGCGTCGTCGCTTTCGGGATTGGCGGCGGCGCTTTCATACATATATATCCTCGCGACGCTGCTCGCAAGGGAGTTTGCGATCTCGCCGATGTTGGCTTTTAGCGCGTTGACAGCCTCGTTTGCGGCGGCGTTTGTCACGTCGTCTATGATGTTTTGGTCGTTCAAAGCCTCCTCGATCGCCTTGTTATATTGAGATTTGAGCTCGTCCGCCATCTTATTGGCGTACTCTTCGGCGATCGTGTTCTTGAGGGTGGCAAGCACGATCACGTTGACGATCACAACAAGGCTCATCACAACGGCAAGCACTATGCACAAGATGAGAGTTATGTTGTTTTGATTGTGCTTTTTGGGCGTCGGGGTGTGATAGATGGGCGTTTTGCCCTCCGTGCCGGGACGTTGGTCGTCAAAAAATTCATCGTAATCTTTCATACAGTCCTCTATGGAATGCTAATTTGGTATCCCCTTATTGATAGTATAACCATATTACATACGCTTAGTTAAATAAATATTAAAATAAAATATATTTTATGCAAAACCGCATAATTATTCAATTTTTTTTGATTTGAAATCAATTATATGATAAAAGGGCGGAGCGTCGCGCAAAAAAGTTGACATTTTTTTTGGCGTATTATAAAATGTTCTCATCAATTTTTAAGGAGAGTTTATGTCCATTCAAGAAAATATAGGTCCAAACGGCAGACACGCGACGGTGTTTTGCGACACCGATTGCGAGCTTTGGTATGAACGCGCAAACGAGTTTGATATAAAGGTCATCAGAATGCCTTATTCCATCGACGGCGAGGAGCGTCTCGCGGATCTGGGCGAAAAGTTCGATCCCGACGAGTTTTACACTCGCATGCGCTCGGGCGCGTCGGTGTCGACTGCGGGGCTCAACGACGCCACATACTACGAAATTTTCCAACCCTATTTTGAAAGGGGAGACGACATTTTGTACATCGCGTTTTCCTCAAAGATGTCCGCGACCTTCACATATCTCGACGTCGCGATAAATCGCTTAAGAACGGAGTATCCCGGCGTCAAATTTTTGAAGTTCGACACCCTCAACATCTGTCAGGGCAGCGGCATTTTGGTCTATCTCGGCGCAAAATATCTTAGAGAACACGGCAACGATATCGAGGCGACCTACAACTATCTCGAGACGATCGTGAACAAGAGCCGCATATACTTTGTCGTCGAGGATATGCAATATCTCGCAAGAGGGGGCAGGATCACTGCCGCAAAGGCGAAGATCGGCACGATCATGAACATCAAACCCGTGCTCACCGTCATCGACGGCAAGCTCGACGTTATAAAGAAGGCGCAGGGCATAAAGAACGCGTACAAGTTCATGCTCGAGGAGTTTGACGCTCAATATGATTCCGGCGACAGTCCCGTCATCATACTCGACGCGCAAAACAAACAGGTCGGAGACGAGCTTTTGCAAAAGGCGCTCGAGCTCCATCCCGAAGCAAAGCCGTATATCTGGAGACATTCGATAGGCCCTGTGGTCGGCGTGCATGCAGGACCGGGAACGATCGGGATCATTTTTATGGGCAAGTAAGGTCACATAAAGCGAAAGATATCAAAAACGGCGACTCAAGTCGCCGTTTTGCTTTGATAAAAGTCTGTTTTTGTCATTTTGCGCCCAATCTGTAGAACGCCTCGATGGGAAGGATCGTGTTGAAAAACAGCAGTACGATCGCAAATCCGAGCCCTATCAAAAACGCGAGCAAGCCAAACAGGAAGGACAGTCTCGCCATAGATTTTCTCGCGTTTGCGCCCGCGATCGTGAAGATGAGACCAACAAAGCTCAGCACCGTGCCGACCAAGAAGAACGCCGCGTCCGTGACGGTCGGATTCGCTCCGACCTTGATGCCGCAAAACAGGAACAGCGCGCCGATCCCTACGGCGACAAATCCGATGAGCGTGAGCGTGAACCCCGCAATCAACACGCCTATGCGGGCAGGCATATTAGAGTAGGGCACTTTGATCGCTTTCTCCTCTGATTTTTTGTCCTTTTCCTCAGACGGTTTTGAAGAGGACTCGTTTCCGTTCGGCTTCGCGTTTTCGTTTGCGGGCTTGTTCTCCTCATCTTTTTTTTCGTTGGCGACCGTCGTATATTGCCTTGTTCTCGTCACGGGATCGTATCTCGTGAGCACGGTGATGGACGGGTTTGTCGTCGCAGGCTTTGCCCCCGCTTGATTTGCATTTGCAGGCTTTGCCTGTTGATTTGCGGGTTTTGCTCCCGTTTGCGCGGGTTTTGCTCCTGTTTGCGCGGGTTTTGTCCCCGTTTGCGCGGGTTTTGCTCCTGTTTGCGCGGGTTTTGTCCCCGTTTGCGCGGGTTTTGCTCCCGCCTGTGCGGGGCTTGTCCCCGTTTGCGCGGGTCTTGTCCCCGTTTGCGCGGGTCTCGTTCCCGTTTGCGCGGGCTTTGTCCCCGTCGACGCCACGTTTGCGCCTGACGGTCTTGCGTGAGTGGTCGTATTTGCCCCGCTTGGACGCGCGGAAGAAGTCTGAGCGGGCTTTGTTCCAACCGGTTTTTGAGCGGCGGGCTTTGCACCCGTCTGAACATTCGTGTTTTTGAGATTCTCGTTTCCCATACGCATATTATAATAAACTTAGCAAGTTATGTCAACAATTAATAAAAAGATGTCGTCTTTTCCAAATCCCTCCCTGTCGTTTTCGAAAAATATGAGCGCGCCGCCGCTGTACGCGAAGATGCTCGGCATATCGTTTGCAAAAAATGAGATGTCTTTGCCGTTTACGCTCAATTTGCACTCGCCGTCTTTTATCAAAACAAGATATCCCGCGATGTATGCGAGATTTTTTGCGCTCTCGAAAAAGTCCTCTCTCGATTTTTCTTCGATGTGGGAGCAAAGGGTGACGAGGGCGTTGTCGACATGCAATTTTATGTCCGCGCCGTCAGCGTACATGAGCGAGCTTGCCGCCTCATAAGTCCTTTGAGATATCGATTTCAAGTCCTCGTCAAAGGATGCAAGGACGACATTTTCTTCTTCCTCAAAGAGCGCGAGATAAATTTGCCTGCCGTCGGACGAGTGGGGCAAAATTTGCAATAAGCGGCGTTTATCGTCAGAATATGCACACTTAAACCCCTCTTTTTGTGAATATTGCAAAATTTTTGTTCCGCTTTCGCCGCTCAAAAATATTATCGAGTTTTTGCTCGTCAGAACATCAAAAATCTGCATGTCGCAAAGCGGATACAAAAAGTTGTCTGAGGAAATTGCGAGATCGACGGGATTTATTTTCAGCCTCTTTATATAGCCTTCGTCCGAAACGAAGAGGGAGAGCTCGTCCTCGCCGCTCAGCTTTATAAAGTCAAAGCGTTTTAGCTCGGTTTTTGCAAGCAGGTCCATGTTTTCGTCAAAGAGGCGAATGACGCTCGCCTTTTCGCTTGACGTCAGCAACATCAACCCGCCCTTTGTCACGCTCGCCCCAACAAAACGCTCGTCGCCGGATAAAAGTACGGTCTCCTCAAGGGTCGCGCCCGCAAGTTTCGCAAAGTGCAGACCCGCCTCTTTCACGTCGTGCTCGACGGAGTCCGTCTCAAAAAAGACTATCCACTTGCCGCCGTAAAAGCGCGCGGAGCAGAACTTGTCCTCGCCCTCGCCTCCTATATGTTGAAAGAGCGTTCCGCCCCTCGCTTCGCCCTCTCGCGGGAAGTTTGAGTAGGACGGAACATAGGGCGGAGGAGTGGTCGATGAATTGCCGTTCACGTCAACGATGCCGCCCACCGCGCCCGCCGCGTCTTCTTGCGCCTCTCTTTTGCTTTTTGTCACCGCGCTGACGACGAGATAGCATGCAACAGCTATCGTGATCGCCAAAATCAAAGCTAACCATTTTGCAAATGTTTTTTGTCGTTGCATATATCACCTCGCCTCACCTTAGCACAGATGATATTCGCAATTTTTCCGTTGGAGTCGCAAAATATGGGAGTCATCGGCGGATTTTTTTCGATCTCGTCGAGGGCGAGCAAAAACTTGTCGTCAAATGAGTTATCCTGCCATACGACCTTCCCGCCGTAGCGTTCTGCAAGTTCGGCGTTGAGCTCCTGATCCCCACGCGACACGCCCTTTGGCAGGGGCACGAATATTGCCCGCTTTTTGAGGGCGGCAAGCTCGAATATGGCAGTCGCGCCCGCCCTTGAGAGCACGACGTCGCTTGCGGCGTAGAGAGTGGGCATATCGTTTGAGTACGCAATCGGCATATATCTTGCGTTAACCTTTGGGGCGGGGGAGTTTTTGCCGACAATGTGAATGACAAAATATTTTGACAGCTTTGGCAGCAACTTTTCTATCTTGTCGTTGAAAAAGTGCGCGCCCAAAGAGCCGCCCACCACGAGCAAAACCTTTTCGTTTCGTCCTATGCCGAGCTTTTTTCTTGCGAGCGCGGGATCTTCAAAAAACAACTCGCGTCTTAGCGGCATCCCGACGGTCTCCCCCTCGAACGCGGCGAGCGGATTTGCCTTGAGAATGGTTGCGCCCTTTGCTTTTGCTATTTTGTTTGCGAGCCCCAAAGTCATGTCCGACTCGTGCGCGACGACGGGTATATCGAGTTTTGCCGCCGCGAGCACGGCGGGCAGGGACGCGAACCCTCCCTTTGAAAAGACGAGGGCGGGCTTGAGTCTTTCAAGCTCTGCTTTTGCCCGCTTCACGGACAAATGTAGCTTTTTTGGAATGGTCAGATTGTTTTTTGTCGCGGCGGGGGAGAGGGAGCGAACGAATTTCACGGCGTCAAAGCCGAAAAACGGGATCGAGAGCGCCTTCATCACCGCTTCCTCTTTTGAGTTTTTGCCGCCGAAATAGGCGACGTCAAAGCCGGCGCGTTTGAGATCCGGGATGAGCGCGACGTTTGGATATATGTGTCCGCCCGTCCCGCCGCCCGTGAGAATGACAAGTTTTTTCATACGCTCATATAGTATGCTTTCCACAATAAAAGTTTTCGCAAATAGTCTTGAAATATCAAAAATTGTATGTTAAAATCAAATTACACAGTTTCAGTAGGAGGGAAAATATGAAAAACGAAAAATTTGTCAGTTTTGACGGCACACGTCTGCAATGCTATCTTTGGGACGACGTAAACAATCCAAAAGGCGTCGTGCAGATCTCTCACGGCATGGCAGAGCACGCCCGCAGATATGACGATTTTGCAAATTTCTTGAACAAAAACGGTTTTATTGTTTTCGCCGACGACCACAGGGCGCACGGACTCACCAGCGTGAAACAGTCCGCAAAGGGCGTCAAGGGCTATCACAAGGGCGACATATACAACGACACGGTAAAGGACGAGGTGGCGATCACCGCTTATCTCAAAGAAAAATATAAACTCCCCGTGTTTTATATCGGACACAGCTACGGCAGCATGGTGGGGCAGAGGTACATCGAAGAGGACCACGTCCACAGCGGCGTCATCCTCAGCGGCTCGGCGATGATGAAGGGCATGCTTTTGAACACGGGCGTTGCGGTCTCGTCCATGCAATATAAGCTCGTCGGCGGCGAAAAAACTGGCAAAATGCTCGACACGCTTACCTTTGGCAGCTACAACAAGCCCTTCAAAAAGGAGAAGATGCCGTTTGCGTGGCTGTCAAGAGACAAGGCGCAGGTCACAAGATATAACCTCGACGAGCAATGCGGCTATATCATGTCCATCGCCTTCTTCAAATATTTCTTGAGCGGTCTCAAAAAATCCTACCTCAAAGAGAATCTCGACAAGATCGACAAAAACATCCCCATCGCCATATTCAGCGGCGACAAAGACCCCGTCGGCGGCAAGGGCAAGCTGGTCACGGCGCTCTATGAACAATACAAAAATCTCGGCGTGAAAAACGTCTCCGTCAAGCTCTATGAGGACGCGCGCCACGAGATCCTCAACGAGATCAACAACAAGGAGGTCTATCAAGACTTCCTCGCAAAACTAAACGAGTTTTTGGGATAACAGCGAAATTAAAATCGCAACGAATCATCATCCCCGAGCGGCGTCCGTTCGGGGATGTTTGCACCTGTATTGAGTTTTTTTGAGACTTTTGCTTCGGATAAGTGCCCGTCAGACAATCCCCTCAGTCTGCGACCGCCCAAGCGGCGCAGCCAGCTCCCCTTACTAAAGGCAGCCTCGAGCGGAGGCTTTTGAAATACCACCAACCAACCGCGTTGAAGCATAGTTTGATGAGGGCTAAAAGAAAATGAAAACTTGAGAATAACTTGCTTTCGCTCGAAGAGTTTTTGTAAAAAATAAAGCACAATGACTAATTTTGCTCAAACAGAGGATACACTTTATATTCCCACATAAGGCCGCCCTTAGTAAGGGGGGCTGTCGATAGACTGAGGGGATTGTCATCTAATTTCCGCCGATAGGCGCAACATTTAAGGGCGTCCTTTATTAAGTACACGTTATTATGTTCCAAATAAGTGTTCATCGTGCTCAAACAGGTCTTCGAAATAGTTCTCGTCGTGCTCAAGCACGCAAACAAGAGCTTTCTCTACTTAGGTTGGATGTGCGCACCCAAATTAGAAGACCCACCCTTTCCCTCCG
>CANQAA010000025.1 GCA_947589395.1 uncultured Clostridia bacterium | reverse complement strand
ACTGCGGATGCGCGGGATCGGCGTCCTTTGCGGGGTCGTGGTTCAAGACCACAATGTAAAGCCCGTCCTTGTGTTCGCCAAACAAATTGTCGCTCTCGTACGCCAACTGAATGTATATGTCGTAGACGGGCGCTTCGGTGATGTAGGACAACACTTCTTTTAGCGTGTCCTCAGAAAGATCGACTTTGAGCGATTTCAAAAAGTCAACGAGTTTCACGCCCTGTTTGAGCTGATTGAGGGCAGGCGCTATAAGATTGCCAATCCCCGCCACGAGCACGGAGGATGGATCACTCTCGTCGGGATCTATCTCCCCCATGTTGAACAGGAAGGAGAACAGATGGTTGTGACCGAGCGTCGCGCCGAGCTTAGCTATGAGCTCGTCTATCTCGCCTACGGTCAGCGAGAAGCGATTTGCCATGTCCGCCTGCTGAGTGTAGTGCGCAATGAGCCATTCGTCGCAATACTCGCCTGTGAAGGGATCCTGTAGCTCGCCATTGTAATATTGGTCTCTTATCCTTATAGCTTCCGGCAAGATATTTTCCTCGAAGTCGACAAGTCCGTTTGCCGCCTCATAGGCGTCGATAAACTCTTTTGCCTCGTAATAGTCCTCCAAAACTTCGAGCACGTTGTTGAAGCTGAAGATCCAGCCGTCAGATAGCTTGCCGTTCAAGCTATATAGTCCCTCGCCGTACACGCCGTCTATGGGCTTATTCTTGAACGTGCCCTTTGAGCCGTTCCACTCAAAGCTCGTGGGCATCATATATATGGGATACCAAACGTAAATTTTCTCGCCCGAAGAGACGGTGCGGGAAACGTAGAAATAGTGCGAATATACCTCGCCGTTGATGACGAGCTGCCCGTCTGCGTTGGGAGCGAGCCTTATCTCGCGCCCCTCGACGGCTTTTGATATCTCGCCGTCGCCGACGTGCATGTTGCCGTCGCCCTCTTCCATCGCGAGGATGAGATTGTTTTTGTCGTCCCTTTCATACGAGATGTCGACGCCGATCTCGCCGCTGTCGCTGATGATGTTATAATATTGCACGGGCTTGTTGGAAATGTTCGCCGAAATTCCGCTTCGATTGTCGGCGTCCCAATCGACGTGATAGACCTTTTCAAGCGTTTCCACCTGCTCGATGAGGGCACGGGAATCGTTTTTGCCCTTTCTCGCAAACGAGGACACCGTGCGGTAGTAGGACAGCTGCGTCTTGTAGTCTTTGACGACGACGCCGTCCCCCGCCTCCTCGTGACTTGCGATCATCGCGTCTATCTTGATGTCGAACACCGTGTCCATTAAAAGCGTGCCGCCAAGCATGATGACGAGCGAGAGCGCTATCATCGAGAACATCCTGACCCTGCGACTTTTGACCGTTTTTGATAAAATCAAGTGTATCACGGATATAACGAGCCAGACCCCGAACGCCAGCCATATGCCGAACAGCGCGGGGGATGTGATCAATCTCTCATGGTCCGCAAACATGCCGAGTCCTGCCGAAAGCGCGTTTGTGCCGACGAACGGATCTCTGCCGATAAACCTGATCGCCGTGAGCAGCGTGGCCAATATAAACAGCGGAAGGCCCAAAAAGTAGAACACGACCTTGAGGACGCGATACTTTTTGACCTTTTTGATCTGTCGATTTTGACTCATAATTTTCTCCTTGATCGCAGCGTCTATTCCTGCGCTCTCGCGCGCGCAAAATATATCAGCTACAATACTCCTCTATAATATTATCATAGCGGAAATTAATTTTCAAGATGATATTAAAAGTTTTTCGGGGTTTTTAATGCTCGGGATTTTGAAAGACTCAAAACCCCGCAAAATCACTTGAAAAACTTTTGAACTTCGTCGTAAAGCCTCACGTCTGACGTCAGAATGTCTACGTCGAACTCATATTTGAAGAACACGGCGTTTTTGGCGTTGTTGACCGTCCACACGTTGACGAGCCTGCCCCTTGAGTGCATATAGTCCACGTCGGACTTTTTGAGGACGAGGGAGCTGACAGCTATCTCCATTTTCATATCCGCGATGGTCTTAAGCCGCTGCTTCCTGTTTTTGCCGGGCACGTCGCGGGTGGGAGCGAGCATATAGATGTACCAAAGTCCTATGTCGCCGTCCTGCTGTCTGATGTACTCGAGCAAGGGATAGTGGAAGGAAATTATCCTCGCCTCCGCACCGTTTTCCTTCACGCGTTTTAAGAGAATGTCCATGCTCTCATGAGACATCTTTTTGTCCTTGAGCTCGATGAGCGCGACTTTGCCGCCCTCTTTGCAGATGTCGAGATAGGTCTCGAGCGAGGGTGCAAACGAGCTTTCGTCGTTGCGAAGCGGAGTGCGAAGCGCCTCCTCTAAGGTGATGTTCGCAACGTCTTTCACGCCCTTTAACGCGTTTTTGTCATGCATGCACACGAACCCGCCGTCGCTCGTCACCCAGACGTCCGTCTCTATCGCCCAAACTCCCTCGTAGTCCGCCGCAAGTCTGAACGTCGCTTCCGTGTTTTGGAAAGCCTCCCCGCTCAAGCCCCTGTGCGCCACGAACATCAAGGGATCGTCCTTGTACGCCGCCTTCGCCTTTGAAAAATGATTCTTTGTGTAGGTCATAAACCTGTAGTCGTTCAGCCACCCGAAAACGAGCGCGAGAGCGACTGCCGCGAGCACCAAAAGAATGCTCACGACGATGATGATCGCCTTTTTGCCTTTGCTGAGATTTGCCATAATTTTGCCCCTGAGGGCTTCCCCCTTTTTGCGCCGATAATATGCATGAGCGCCGATTTTTGTAACTTCAAAAGTATATCATATATTTTTTGTTTGTCAATAATTATTTATAATTATAAAGTGTTAATTTATCGATTCGCGCAAAATTTTCCTTCCCGATCTTGCAAAATTCCGTGATTAAATTCCGTTCTTGTCGAAATATGAAGAACTTTGTCGAAAGTTTTCTTATTTTGCAAAACACGGCGTTAAACCGCTTGTTTTGCTATATAAACTTCTCGTTTTGTCAATAATGCGACTGTGGATATCAAAAAGATAATAAACGAGATGCAACTCACGTTTTCAAACAGCGTGGACTTGAAGTGCCGCCCCTTAAGAGTCGGGGACAAGGAAGCGGCGGTCTTTTTCATTGACGGCGGAATAGACAGGGACTTGCTTGAAAAGGACGTCATCCGCCCTTTGATGACGCTTGAAACTCTCCCGCCGCCGTATCTTGAAAGTTTGACGAAGAGCGTATATTTTTCGGAGGAACTCATCCCGATTTCCGTCATAAAAGCGCCGGGCGCGGTCGCGGACGGGGACGTCGTGCTCGCTCTCGACGGCGAGGACGAGGCGTATATCATCTCTTTGAGAAAGCCCGAAAAGCGCTCCGTCGTCGAGCCTCCGACCTCGAGCGTGTTGAAAGGCCCGCGCGAGGGCTTCATAGAGGAGCTGAAAAGCAACCTTTCTTTGATGAGGCGAAGACTCAAAACGACGGATCTCGTCGTGGAGTCCATGACGGTCGGGAGATATTCTTCGACGACGGTCGCCGTGCTCTTTTTGAAGGGCGTCGCGGACGACAACGTTGTAAAAGATATCAAAAGCAGGATAGCTCTCATCGACATAGACGGCGTGATAGACAGCTCCTACATTCTGAGCTTTGTTCAGGAGCATCGCCACTCCATATTCATGCAAGCGGGGACGACGGAAAAGCCGGACGTGGCGTCGGCAAAACTGCTCGAGGGCAGAGTCGTCATCCTCGTGGACGGGTCTCCGATTGCGATCACCCTCCCCTATCTCGTGTTCGAGGACGTGCAGGACGGCTACGACTATTACTCGGGCGACTGGCGCGCGTCGATGATACGCCTCTTTCGCATGATAGGCGCGCTGCTCACTATCTTTCTTCCCGGCGCGTACATCACCCTGCAGACCTATCACTTTCAGATGCTCCCGCTCAAGTTTTTGATGACTCTCATGGCGGCGACTACGGGCATACCATTCCCGCCCGCGATAGAGATGCTGCTCGTGCTCGTGCTGTTTGAGGTGCTCAATCAAGCCTCGCTTCGCATGCCCAAGTATCTCGGCATATCCCTCTCGGTCGTGGGGGCGATCGTGCTTGGCGACACGGCGGTGAAAGCGGGGCTCATCTCCTCGCCGTCCGTCCTCATCATCGCGCTATCGGCGATAGGCATATTCTGCATACCCGATCAGGTGGGGACGATGTCCATACTCCGCTTTTTGTTCCTTTTGATAAGCACGGTGTCGGGGTTTGTGGGAATGATCGCATTTGCGATAATCATACTCGGCTATCTCGCCTCGCTCGACAACTTCGGCACGCCCTATCTTGCGCCCTACGCGCCGCGCGTCAATCCCGACCTCAAGGACGGCTTCTTCAAAAACTCGACTTCCCTCATGACCCGCCGCCCGTACTCCATCCCCACTGCCAACAGAAGCAGACAAAAAAATCATTGACCATGAAAGTTACCCTGCGACACGGCTTATACAAAAATCTTCCCACCGACACGGTGTACAACTCGCAAGCGGCGTGTCTCATATTGACGCTCGGGCTCGCGTTCAAAGTTTCGGCGGCACCCGGAGTCGTTTGCGACGCGTACGGCTCTTCCACGCTTTGGGCGTATATCGCGCTCGCCGTATTGGAGCTTGCGATAACCATAGGGCTTTTTATGCTGATAACCCGGCGCGCGGACGACCTTCTTCGTCTGACGTCGGACAAGGCATATAAGCTCGTCAACTTCTTTGTTTCGATATGGCTCACGGCAAAGGGCGTGTTCTATTTTTCATATTGCGTGTCCTATCTCACCCACGAGCTGTTCGGGGGCGTCGAGCCGTCGCTCGTCTACGTCTTGTTCGTCGCGCCCGTCGCGTATCTCGGCATAAAGGGGATACGCTCCATCTCGCGCACGGCGGAGATAATCACGCCGCTCATGTTCCTGCTCGTCCTCTTCAACCTGATATTTCTCAAGACAAATATAGATTTCGGGCGAAACCTGCCCGTCTTTTCCATGCCGGAAAAGGACTTTTTCGCGGGACTGCCGCGCTACGGGCTGTGGCTCACGGACGCGTTTCCCCTCGTCTATCTCAGGATAAAAAACAAGCGCATGCCGTATATCTCGATGGGGCTTGGCCTCACCGCTCTCACCGTGCTCGTCGTCGTCATGCTCGGCGTCGCCGTCTACGGGGAGTCTCTCAAGACCGTCTCCGACCTTTTGGTGCACATGGCGGGATTCAATATGCTCTCCCTTCAGATAGGCAGAATGGAGTGGACAAATCTCTTTGGAGTCATAGCCTTTTCCATCATCTCGCTCGCGTTTTTGTTTTTCGGCGCAAACTCCGCCTTCGAGCGCGCGACCGGAAGCTCTCTTGCAACGAAGATAATTTTCCCCGTAGCGGTGGCGGCGGTCGCGATCTTCGTTCCCTCCGCGCAATCCGTAGCGGACTTTTCCGTCGGCAAGGCGGGCTACGCGCTGTTCGCTATGGCGACGGGGCTTCCCCTTTTCACGATGGGGCTCTTCCTTGTCAAAAAAAGGCGACATTCGGGGCTTTACCGCGCGCTGGACGCAGAGTATAAGGGGCGCACGATTTCCACCACTCCGCCGGACAGCCTTGCGGACAACATAATGTACTCCTTCAAAGAGGAAGCGAAGAGAGAGATGAGCGCGCTGCCTACGGGGGAGTTGAAGGAGGAAAAATGAAATTTTCGACCTACGTTTTGCGCTCCAAGTGGGCGGTCATCGGGCTCGTCGCGCTGTTCCTCATCGTATTTGCGAGGACAGTGAACTCTCCCTCTCTCACAAAATCCGCGATAATCATCGGCATCGGCATAGACTTTTTGGAGGACGAGAGGCAATTCGAAGTCACGGCGCAATCCGTGCTCATGGCGTCGTCTGCGGGCGAAACGAGCTCGCAAACTACTTATGAGACGTACACGGACAAGGGCAACACCATCTCGGGCGCGCTGGACGCCATTTCGCAGAAAATGGGGTTGACAGCTTCGCTTTCGCATTGTGAAGTCGTGTTTTTGACAAGATCCGCGCTCAAGCTCGATCATCTTCAACTCATTTATCCGCTGACGGGAATGTACTCCTTACGCGAGCAGGCGATCGTCGTTTCGGGAGACAGAAAGCCGAGCGAACTCATGGCTTTAAGGATCGGCACGACCATCTCCGCGCCCTACTTTTTGCAGTCCGCCATACTCAATCAAGAGGGGACGGACGGCATGATACGCACGACCACAAAGGACTTGCTCGCTCGCTCCCTTTCAAGAAGTCAAGCGACGGCGATCCCCTATATCTCGGCAAAAAAGATGCCCTCGCAGCCTATGGACCAGCAAGGGGAGCAAAAGGACAACTTCGAGCTCGATCTCAGCAAGATCCTCGTCTTTGACCACTCGAAGAGCTCCGTCGTCGAAAACGACCTTGCGGAGATCCTCGCGATATATCTTTCCGAAGCCACATACGGCTCTTTGAACTACCTTTACGAGAGCGGCGAAACGGTGGAATTCCGCATTCTCGACAAGCAGGTCTCTTCAAAGGCAAAAGGCCGCACGGTCAGCGCAAAAATTCAATTGGCAGTGGATCTTTTGGACTTTCAACACATCCCCGCCGACAAGCCGCTCACGGGCGCGGACGCGTTCATAAAGGATACGGCGAAAAAACTCGGAGAGGAGCTGAGTTCAAAACTTGTGAAGCTCTTCGAACTCTCAAAGGAGCTGAACGTGGACTTTTTGGGACTGAAAGCAAAGGCGTATCAATCTGTAGGCAGAGATCTTGAGGAAGATTGCCTTGCCACGCTGACGTTCGTCCCAACCGTCACGCTCTCGGTCAAGGAAGCGTCATAAGTCGACGCATTTTGACAATATTTGACAAAATTTGCACAAAAAAACTCAATACAGGTGAGAAAAAACATGCTGCAAGCGAAAAACATGTTAAAAGTGAAAAGGGCATGCTGTGAATGAAAAGCGCGTATAGCAAAGCGCGGCTGACAAAAGCCGCGCTTGGTCTTTAAGATCAATCTTTGTAGGTTTTGAGCAACTGCTCGAAGTTCAATCCGTACCAGTGCTCCTCGTCGAGCATGGTCTTGAGGACGGCGTTGAATGTGAAGTCCTGCGCGGCTTTTGTCGCTTCAAAAAAGTCCTGCCCGCGCACTATCTCCCCGACGAACGCGGCGGCATAGACGTCGCCCGCGCCGTGATAGTCCTTTTTCACTCTGCCGTGAGCAAACTCCTTCACTTCCCCCGCCGCGTTTGAGGCTATCGACTTGATCTGCCCGACGTATTTGTCGCTGTAGCTCGGCTTGTCGCTCGGCACGCCCGTGACGACGACGTCGCAATCATATCTTTTTGCAAGTTCCCTTGCCGCCTCGTTTGCGTCGGACTTGCCGCTCAAGATCTGAGCCTCGTAGTAGTTTGGAAGTATCGCGTCCGCCTCCTTTAGCAAGCGGGAAATCTCGACCGTATAGTCACTTTTCAGCACGGGATACAATCCGCCCTTTTCCGCCATAGCAGGGTCGACGACGAGTTTGCCGCCGGGAGCAAGGAGAGGGAGCGCGCTGAGGGCGAGGTCGATGAACTCCGTGCCGCCGAGATATCCCACGAGGATCGCGTCGAATGTGAATTTGCCCTTGAAGCTCTCTATCGCTTTTTTGCAAAATTCGAGGACGGATACGCACTCGAAAGAGCCGAAGCCCGCCGTGTGATTTGAATATAGTTGCGTTGCGAGCGGACAGCACTCTATGCCGTACGCCGAGATGACGGGCACATACGCCGTGAGCGAGCACTGCCCCACCGTGCACATATCGGAAATTGCCAAAACCTTTGCCATAGCTAATATTTTAAAGCAAAATTCCCAAAAGTCAATACGCCCCCGCCAGACAAAAACGCGAATGTGTATCAAAACGCCGCAAAAATAGCTTAAAATAAGAAAAAATTAAGAAAAATCATATTGAATACAATTTGAAAGTAAGTTATACTTGAGTTGATAATTATGGTGAGTTAATTAATAAATATAATAAAAGTTATTTATGTTGGCACACTAAATGGGGACTAAATATTGAAAAAGAAAAATCCGACGCAAAAAAGACCCGCCGAAACTCCCTCCTCAAACGAGTTTGAACCGCGCTCTTCGCGCCCCGACGACTCGGGATCGAGGGAACTTTTGTTGCCCGCGATCAAAATCGAAAATCTTGTGAAGCAATATCCAAAGAGCCCCGTGCGCGCGGTGAGCGGCCTCTCGCTTTCGTGTTATCCGGGCGAGATCGTGGGGCTTCTCGGGCACAACGGCGCGGGAAAGAGCACGACTCTCAAATGCATCACGGGCATGCTCCCCTTCAACGAGGGAAGCATCGAAATCAACGGCTTTGACATCAAAACAAATCCCGTCAAGGCGAAATATACGTTCGGATTTGTCAGCGACAAGCACGACGTGTTCGTGAAAATGACGGGAGTGCAATACGTCAACTTCATGGCGGACGCCTACGGCGTGACCACAAAGGACCGCCGCCAAAGGATATCCGCTCTGGACGAAGTCTTTCAGCTTGGCGAGAGAATGTCCGATCCCATCAGCACTTACTCTCACGGCATGCGCCAAAAGGTCTGCATGATGGGAAGTCTCGTGCATCTGCCAAAACTCTGGATCTTGGACGAGCCGATGATCGGGCTCGACCCATCGACGAGGGCGAGGGTCAATCGCTTCATGCAGGACTACGCAAAGGGCGGCAACTGCATTTTGTTCTCCTCTCACAACATAAGCTCCGTCGCCAAACTTTGCACGCGCGCGGTCATCATCTCGCACGGCGTCAAGACGGACGACTTTTTGTTCGACGACTTTTTGAAAACGCACGAGGGACAGGACCTCGAAGAATACTTCCTTTCCCGCACGGACGGGGAATGCGGCGAGGAATGATGACTCACTACGCTCTGCTTTTGAAAAAACAGCTGATCGACAGTCTCCCATCCCGCTCTAAGGGCAAGCGAAACCTGAGCGGAGCCATTCTCTTTTTGGCGCTTGCCGCCGTCATCATCGCCGTTTTCGTGTTCATTTTCGCAAGATTCACGCGCACTTATACCGCGATAAGGATACATCGCATCCCCGACATCCCCGCAAGGCAGTTCGAGATCATGACGTTCGCGTACTTCGCGCTGCTCATCGTGTGTCTTTTGAGCGGCGTGAGCAAGCTCAGCTACACGCTTTTTGAAAACAGCGACGTTGGCGTGCTCATCACGATGCCGTTTTCTTCTGCGGACCTCTTTCTTGCAAAACTCACGGAGGTCTACATCAAGCAACTCGCGCTCTCTTTCGCGTTCGTTTTGCCCGTCAATCTCACGTTTTTCATCGTGACGTCGACGGTGAGCGTTTATAACGTGCTCATGACGATCGTCGTCGCGCTCATATTGCCCATCATTCCTCTCATGATCGCGTCCATTCTCGTCTTGCCGTACTTCTTTTTGAAGCGCGCGATAACCTCGAGATATCTTCTCTCATTTTTGACCACCACCCTCGTCACGGCGGCGTTTTGCTTTGGCTACGCATATCTTTTCAAGTTCGCGCAAAATCTTCTCAACGCGGGGCGGCTCGCTTCGCTGTTTGACGAAAACGTGATGAGCTTCATCCTTCACTTCACAAAAAATTGCTATCCCGCAAACCTCATCGCCAACATAATGCTCGGGCGGGAGCTTTTGAAGAGCTTCGGCATTCTCGCCGCAATGCTCGCGGTTGCGATATTGGTGAGCTTTTTGGTGATACGCGCGATTTTCATCAGAGTCACGCAATCCGGCTTCAACGCGAGCGTGCCGCACGTCCTAAGACGTCCGCGCTACTTCAAGAGCCCGAGAATGCTGAGTTTGCTCAACAAGGAGCTCGTGAGCGTCCTTCGCACGCCGAGCTACTCGTTTATGTTCTTAACGACCGCGATAATCATGCCCGTAATGGCGTACCACTCCGCAAAACTCGCCTCCTCCTTGCTTGCAAGTTTGCTTGGGGACGTGAACATACAATTTGAACTTTGCACTTTTCTCGTCATCCTTTACGGCACGCTCTCGAACACTTTCTGCTCGACGGGCATAAGCCGAGACGGATATATGAACATGATGCAAAAAACTCTGCCGTACTCCCCCGCCGAGCTCTTGTCCGCAAAGATGCTCTTTTCGGGGATAGTGTCGGAGCTCAGCATTGTAGCCGCGTGTCTCACACTCTTTCTCACGGGGCTGGAAAAGCCCGTCGACGTCGTCGTGACCTTCTTCAGCGCGACTCTTCTTATGATAGCCCAGCTCGCGTTTGCGACGAGGCTGGACCTCAATCACCCCAACTTCTCGAAAGTCGACGACGGTGAGATAAAGGAAGCGAACAGGACGGTGTCCACCATCATCGTGCTCGGGCTTGCCGTTTGCATGTTAATCGGCGGACTCATGTTTTTGAATCCCCTCGTCGCGTTTTCAAGGGGCGATGAGGCAAAGACCTGGCAGGCGTACCTATACGCCTTGCTCATTCCGCTCGCGCTCTTGACGCTTGCGGGCGTATACTTCTTCAGACGGCTCAAAGTCGTCTTTGCAAATCTCGACGCGGAGGGTTGATCATGAAAAAGATAGTGACTGCTTTGATCGTGGTTTTGCCCTTGATACTTCTTGTCGCGATATTCGCCGTGACAAACATCGTTCGCATTGCCGTCAACGTTCACGCAACGGGCATCGTCATCGCAAACAAAGGCGACGACGGCGTTTTCACATTCGACATCTTTTCAAACCGCACTCCCATCGAGGAGTGGGAGCTCGGCGTTGAAGTTCAACCCCTCACCGCGTCGGACAGAAGCTACACGCTCTCCATCGAGGACGCCCAAACGGGCGAGCCGTCAAGCGCGGTCGTGCTCGAGGACGGCGTGTTCACGCTCATGGACGTCGGAGTTGTCAAGCTCGTTTTCAAGAGCAACGACGGCGGCTACACGGACAGCGTGCTGTTCAACATCGTCTCTTCGGGAGTTCTCGACTTCGAGCCCGTCCTCAAAAACGCGGCGGGCGACGACGTTCCCCTGACAAAACTCTCTTACGGCGAGGGCGCGGACTACGCCGTGACAATCGAGAGCGGCTCGTACACTCTCGGCGGGCGCTATCATCCCGAGATCTCTTCCGTCGAAGCCCTGTTCACCTCGTCAAACGACAAGGTAGCCTCCATAAACGCCGTGAGCGGAAAGCTCAGCGCCGTCTTGAGCGGCACGGCGGTCCTCTCTATGAGGGTGGAAAGCGTGATGCCAAAAACCATCGCCGTCACGGTAACTCAGGCGGCGAGCGTGACCGTCAACGGCGTGCCCGCAGACAAAAACCCCAACCTCTCCTGCGGCGTAAACGCGCCCTCTTTCTCCTTCTTCGTTGAAAACAGCGAGGAGATATCCGAAAGCGACGTGGCGTTTGAGGGCGAAGATATAGCGAGCGTGCTCGTGAAAGGCGTTGACTTCACGTCCGGCGGGCGCACGCTCTTCAACGCGTTTGAAGTGACAGTGACCCTGAAGGCGCCCTACGCCTCCCCGACCAACAAGACGTACTCCCTCATCGTGAATGGCAGAAGCTTCGAAGTGAACGTGGCGTACGCGAACTACTCCTTTGCCGTGACCTCTTCCAAAAATCTTGAAAACACCGAATCGCTGACGCTGTTTGTCGGCGATACGACCACTTTATATATCGAAAGCGACCCGATAAACCCCAAGTTGCGTTATGATTGGACTTTGTCCGACTCGTCGTGCGCGCAGATCGTGACAAAGCGCGACAACCTTTGCGAACTGAAAGCGACGGAGCGCGGCGAGGCGACTTTGACGATCGTGTGGAACGTCGAGGGCAGCGACGAGCAGGGCGAGATAGTGCGCCGCGTCAAGATCGTGGACGGGGTGAGCAGCATGCTCTTCAAGGAGAACGGCGCGGAACACGGACTCGGCAGCCTTGCGATCGCCTCGTCGAAATTCAGCGGCAAGGATATCGTTTCAAACCGCTACCTATTGGGCTTTGCGGCGTACGGCAAATCCGGACAGCCCGCCGCCTCGCTCGAGGACTTTGACTTTTCTCTTTCCGACCCCGCGCTTGCGACCGTAGAGAAAGATCTCGAGGGCGTGCATATCATCGTCAAAGAAAGCGGAACTCTCACGGTGACCGCAAGTTGGAAGTACGGCGATCTGTTTTCGCTAAAGCCCGTCTCGTTCACCTTCGAGGCGGTGAAGGGCGTTGAAGTGACCACTCAGAGCGAGCTCGAAGCGGCGATGGCTCAAAAACTTCAAGCAGTGCTTGCAAACGACATATATCTCGGCGAACAGCTTTTCGACGTGCAATCAGACGGCGCGCGCACGCCAAAGTACGACGACGCCACGATGCGCAACAAGCTCCTTGAAAGCACACACGAGCTCAAAACCACTTGGGATTGGACGTTTTATAAGAATTTGGGCATGGAACAGCCGTCCATGCGCTATTGCATGGAGTTCACCGCCAACGTCTACGGCAACGGGCACTTCGTGAACGCGGAGCACATAACGAACATGCTCTTTAGCGAATCCACGCTATATAGCTTCGCCGTGTTCAGAGGGCCTCTCGACTTCGTCGCCGCCACCAACGACGGCTCAAACAAGCTCGCCTCCGTCAAAGGGCAGGACAACATCGTGTTTTTGATCCGCACGGACGGCGTCACCGTAAACAACGCGGTGCTGATGGGTTGCGACAGCGAGAGCTTGTACGACTACTCTGACGGGGCGGCCTCCATCAACCTCTCTCTTCTCAACAACATGGGCACGACGCTCGAGCTCATGGCAAACGCGAATATCGTGAATTCGCGCGTGCTCAACGGGCGCACTTGCGTGCGAGCGTACGGAAGATACGGCGTGGACGAGACGACAGTGAACGCGGCGCGGGAGAGGATCTTCGTTGACATTGAAAATTGCGTCATACAAAACGCGAGAGAGTTCTTGCTGAAAGTGGGCACAAACCGCTTCAAGGCGGGAAGCCTTGACGACCCCTCCCCCTCCCTCTACGACGATAGCGGCAAGGAATATGACAAATATAACTCCTCGCTTGCGGACAGCTATATCAACGACGATTACTTCATGAGAGAGCTCGTGCTCACCGACGTCACCGTGAAGAACAGCACTTTGAGAACAAGCGGCTTGTTTGCGATAGGACTTGAGAGCCACTTCGCGGGCGAAATGCTCGCGGGGCAGGAGCTTTTGGGCTACAAATTCAGCGGCTGGCACGACCTCGCCGCGACGAGCTATCCCGCCGTCTTGCGCCTGAAGGGCGAGGTGAAGATAGAGGATTGGAAGGACATCGCAAATATCGACAGCTCAACCCTCATCGAGACCAACTTCAACAGTCAGGAGAGCAACGCGTCCTTCCTCACCCTCAACATCAACGAAATGCTCAAACACGTCCGCGCAACGGGCGGCGAACAATACGCAAAACTCCTCGCCCAAAAGGACGGCAAGGACTACGCGCACGGCGGCATCGCGTTTTACGGCGGAGGAAAAAACTACTCCGTTCTCGATCTCAGCGAATATAATTGGAAGCAAATGACGCAATATAATATCAATCTCAGCATTTTGTCGTCGAGCAAAAATATGGATCTGCAGATGCAGGGCAACCTCCTGCCGCTTGCCGCAGGCAAACAGGACTTCAGATTCGTCATGCTCTCGAGCGACTATTTTGAGAACTAAGGAGTAAACCATGAAAAAATTTGTACCCTTGATTTTGATCTTGACCGCGCTCGTCCTATCTTGCGGACTGCTCTTCGTCGCGTGCAACGAAAAGCCTCAAACGAACGAGATCACCGTGACCTTCGACCCGAACTACGAGGGCGCCGAAATCTACTCAAAGACTTTCAATGCGGAAGATTTTTCCTCTTTGGAGCAACCGACGCGCATCGGCCACGAGTTTGTGAAGTGGACGAGCGACAGGGCGGGCACAGTCCCCGCGACGGCAGGCACATTGAGAGACGGCTCGACGCTTTACGCGCAATGGAAAAAGCGCGCGTACGACGTGAAGTTTATGGTGGGCGAGACGCTCATCTCAAGCGAGAAAGTGGAATATCAAAACTCGGCGACGGCTCCGAATCTCTATGAATTTTGGGACAAAGTGCCCGAAGGCATGGCGTTCACGGGCTGGGACAAGTCCTTTGAGAGCGTAACGGGCGACTTGGTCGTGAATGCAACACTCCACCCCGCGACCGCGCTCGCCACTTTCGTCGCAAGAATAGACCCTGACGCGCCGACCGTCGTAAAATATGCCGGAATACTCGGCGAAATAGTGCCCGATCCTCCTCAACTTTCGCACACAGGTTGCACTTTTGTGGGTTGGAGAGAACAAAACGGCGATATGTTCGAGAGCGGAACTACACGCTTTTTTGAGTCCGCGACCTACGAAGCTGTGTTTGAAATAGGCGAGCCTCAGGGCGTCAAATTCGTGCTGGACGAGGAGATAACTTCCCTCACCGTCGAGTGCGGCGACGAAAAGACGGTCTCTGTCGAACTTGAAAGAATCGAAGACTTTGACTACTCCTTCTCATTCGAGGATAAAAACGGCGAGACGATATCTTCAGTTGAAAATCACGCGACCTTCGCTTTTGACGAGCCGGGCGAGCAGAGCGTAAAAGTCACCGTCACCGCGTCGTTTGCGGGAGAGACGGCAACGAAAACTTCCGTCCTCCCCGTCACTGTCGAGAAAAAGCGGGTGGACATCGAGGTCTCAAGCGAGGAGTTGCGCATAAATTGGACGAGCGAGGGAACAAGCGGATTTGTCACTCTAATTGACGCGCGCGCGAATGATCTGAATTTGGTCTTCACCCTCGACGGCGAGCCGTTTGACGATGAGTTCGTCCTCAAAGACGGCGGAAGATACGAGATCAAACTCTCTATCGAGAGCGACAAATATCAGGGCGAAAAGTCCGTCTTTGTCAACATTCTCGCCTCAAAACACGGCGAGGAATATTACCTCGTTGAAGAGGCGCTCGCGCTCGAGGGCGAGAGCGTGCTCGTCGGTGACGCGACAATGAAGGGCGAAAACACGCTTCCCGCCGGCTCTTCTTTGACGCTCCCGTACGACGGAAGCGACGACGGCTCAAAAAAGACGGCGGACGGCACTCAGGAGTTATATTATATTGATATAGAAAAGGAAACGACTTATCTCAAGCGCACCCTCACTGTGGAGGGGTCTCTCACGATAAACGGCGAGCTCATCGTCGGCGGCACGGTCGGAAGGGACTTACTTGAAGCGTTTCAAGGCGCGACGAGCGGCGACTATGCGCAGCTCAACATCCCCGCTCAAAGCTCCGTGACCGTGAAGGACGGCGGAAAACTCAACAACTACGGCTATATCAAGGGCGACGGCACGGTCAATATCCTTGACGGCGGCACGCTGCTCACGCCCTTCGTCATAAGGGACTTCAGGGGCGGCTCGTCAACGGCGGGAACGTACAAGGGCTCTACGGACGGGAACAAGATCGGCGTGTCCCCGATCAATCAATACGACATGCCCAACGTGCAGGCGCTCCAACATATAGAGGCGGGCGGAAAGGTCGTCGCGCATTGCAGCCTGTTCACAAGCGCCATATTCAACATGCCCGCGTCTTACAACAAGGTCGACACGCCCATCATCGCAAAGGACGAGGGGCTCATGCTGCTGACAAGCGGCTATATGGAGATCAAAACCACCGAATCTTTCGACGCGGAGCGCGGCGTGACCCCGCTCGAGCTGCCGCTTAGATACGCGACTCGCACTCAGATCGATATCTTCGGCGACGTCACTCTCGGCGAGATGTCTCTGACGGTAAATCTCTCCCTTATCACAACGACGGTGTATACCTCTCAGGTGAGATTCCCCCTCCCCTACAACTTTGCAATGACGATCAAAAACGGAGGAACGCTCACCGTGCCGTATTGCTACAACCTGCTGCCCGGCTCGTCCTTCACGATCGACGAGGGCGGAAAGGCGACTGTGAAGAGCGGCGCGCAAATCATCGTCTATGACGATGAGTGGCAGGACGCATGCCCCGAACACGCCGACTTCAAAGTGTATCCCCACTCTCTTGAAAGAGCAAAACTCGTCGTCAAAGGCACGCTCGAACTTGAAGGCGGCAGCGGGATCGCAGGCGACGTAACCCGCGCCGACGGCGGCGTCGTCCAAACGACGGGCGACATAACGACATTCATTCGCGCCAGCGAAGGCTACGGCTCGCGCGACAACCTCTCCTTCACATTTCACGGCACCTGGTTCAAGACCTATGTCTTCACGATCAACGGCGCCGCCTTTAACGCGTAAAATAAAATAGACTTTTACACCCCCCCCCTTCGCTGCGCGCAGCAAACGCAGCGAAGGGTTTTATTTTTTATACATTGTCAAAGACAGAAAATATTTTTATAAAGAAAATTTCCCACAAATTTGATAAAAAAGGCAACCTAAAGGAGTTTTTTGAAAAACCCGCTTAGATTATCCGTTTTTGTTTTCGCAATTGTATTTCAAGGCAAATCGACTATCAAAAATGTAAGAAATTTTGCAAATTCAAACCGAAAAGTTACAAATCTTGAAAAAATTATGATGTTAAAAATCGGCTTTTGGAACAAAATTTTGAAGTTTTTGAAAAATTTTTAAAAAATTTAACAAAAAACACTTGACGAACATAAAATACGGTGATAATATGTATGCGTAATCAGGAACAAGACAGGTTCTTGAAAAAAGTGCTCATAATTTTCCCCCTTATTATAGCGAGTGGCTTTGGAGTTTCCAAAGCCGCTTGCATTTTATTTGGGTTTACACTCGCTCATAGTATTCGTTTAATATAAGTTTTGTCCCGTAATAATCTATTCGTTTACAATCCCCTCAGTCTGCGACCGCCCAAAGCGGCGCAGCCAGCTCCCCTTCGGGGGTCCCCAACAAAT
>CANQAA010000024.1 GCA_947589395.1 uncultured Clostridia bacterium | reverse complement strand
GTCTCAATCGTTATCGTCACCCTCACCTGTCGCAGCGTTGGTCTCAGGGTGGTGCAGACGACGGTGTCCATGCTCGCGTGGTACAACGGCAAGTTTGCGATAGTGCTCGTGTGGGGAGCGCTCAACCTCGCGCTGTATCTTTATCTTTTGAAGCTCAACCTCGATTTTCAAAAATACAGCGCGTTCATGAAGGTCGTATTTTACGTCTTGTGCGGCTTGGGTATGGCGATTTTGATCGTTGGCATCTCGATCCCGCTCACCGACAACAGAAAGCTCTTTCACGATTTGCACAACAACTTCGCGATCGTCGGCTTTGTGGCGCTTGTTTTTGTGCTCATGCTGTTCGTTTTGACGGCATACGGGCGAAATACGGCGCAGGCTCTCATACTGAGCGCGTTTTTGTGCTTTTTTGTCATCACGGGGATATTTTCAATCCCGCAGATCAACTCGCCTGACAGCACGGCGTTTGTGACCGCCGCAACGCAGATGTATTTGTTTGCTATGATGCACATCATATTTGCCGTCGACTTTTGCCTCGCGAAATATCTTCCGCCAAAGGAAAAAGCGAAAAGAGAGAAAATATAAAGTTCGCGTGTAAAAAAAAGAAAAGTAAACTTTGCATGCCGGAAGGCAATATTTGATTTGTTGCTCGCCGATTCGTTTTCGGAACGCAAAATTTCACTCCGTCGGAATCGTTTTCAGTTGCTTTTTTGCGCGGCGGACGGCTAAGAACATGATGACGCCCGTGTATGTGCCGTTTCTCAGATAGCAATTCAGCTCGTGAAAGAGAGCGTAAAACGCGCATTTGAGATCGCACTTTTTCGAGACGGGATATTTTGACTTGTACGTCTCATAAAGTTTGAACGCGTTACCCGTCAGGTTTGAGAGCTGAAAAAGCTCGTACTCCCTGTCCGCGTACATAGAGTCGAGCGGGTCGATGAAGCCGACGAGCTCAAACGGCTTTTTGGTCATGAAGTTCATCACGTTTGCGTCGCCGTGAATGAATGGCGCCTCATGTACCTCGTCGCTGAAGATATAGTCTTAATTTGCAAAAAGCGCTTTTGCCGCGTCGTAGATATATTTTTTGAGTTTTCCCTCGTCGTTGAGCTTTTTTGCATCCTGCATGACGTTTTTTGCGTAGGGATAGTAAAAATCTTGCCAATTGTCGAAGCGCGGATCGAGGATGTCGCCGAACTTTGCGGACGTGTGAGAGTGAAGCTCAATGAGCGCGTCGCACACGGTGTTTGCAAAGCGCGCCTTTTGCGCTTTAGACTTGAAAAGAAGCGCGAAGTTTGTGAAAGAGTCGTGCCCCTCGATGAGTTCCATGCCGAAGCACTCGACGGGCGCGCCGTCGCATTTTTGGCGCACAAAATAAACTTTCGGCATCTTCACGGGGCAATACTCCCGCAAAATTTTGAGCTCTTCCGCCTCTTTTTTGCAAAGTCCGTCATTCAAAAACGCCTTGACAACAAAAGTTTTGTCCTCCGTATCCACTTTGAACGCGCGCCCGAACGACCCTCCGCCGAGAAATTTGACGGAGTTAGGGGCCTTGCCGTATTCAACATTTACGGCGTCTATGATATCCTGCGCTTTGATCTTCATAATTGCCCACGAAATTATTTTTTTGAAAAATCAATAAAAAGCTGCAAAATTCAGCGGTATCACTTTTCCCGCTTCATCATCTCGGCGCGCTTCAAAAAGAGATAATAGGGCTTGAGTTGCAAAAATACTTTAGCGAGATGAGAGGGCAGATCTTCGCCAAACAAGAGGTTTATATCCTTGCTTTCGGCGCTTAAACCGAAGTTTTGGCGATTTAGCCAATCGTTGGCGACGGGGGAGATGCCCAAATGGGACTTGACGGCCTTTGCGCTCTCGCCGTAGGGAGCGAGCTCTTTTTGAGCGAGAAAACACTTCTCGGCGGCTTTGAATTCTTTTGAGCCGGAAAGTATCAGCTCGCGAATGTTTTTCAGCGTTTTGCCATCCGCCTTGTAGTAGCCAATGCCGTAGCCGAAGTTGTACGGCGACACCTCGAAGTAATAGCCGGGAAGCCCGTCGTACTGCTTTTTGTCGAGGGCGAATATGCACCAGACATTTTCGCGATAGCGATAGCCGTCCGTCGCGTAGCGCATGTCGCGATATATCCTCGAGATGCACCTGTCCACCTTTGCGTCCACGACGAAGTCCGCGTCGATCTTGAGCATGGTCGGGGCGAGCGCGCTCACAAGCTCCTTCATGGGCTCGAGAACGTACTTTTCATAATCCTCCTTGTGGAGCTTGTACCACTCGGGGGAGTTGTTTTTGCGATTGAAGTATAAAAAGTCAAGCGTGCGCTGTTCAAACATACTATACGAAAAGCGAAACGAGGGTGTTTTGAACTATCTCTCTCATCGCCTCGTAATCTATGTACGAGTGATGGTCGAAGATATACTCGTGAGAGAAGGATTGCACTATGTCCATCGCAAAGTGGATGCGCTCGTTGAGGTTTGGACTGTCGACGCCGAGAGTCGCGAGCTTTTTTGCAATTTGAAGGGTTATCTCGTCCTCGAGCTCGATGAATTTCGCGCTCACCTCTGCGTCGGAGTGGGACATGCTGTGCAGCGCCTCGTGGATCTTTGCGTTCTGCTCGTGGATGTAGGTCGCCTTGTCAAGCACCATCGCCGCAAGATCGCGATAATTTATGGGGGCGGAAAGCGCGTCGATGAGCTCGAGCACGGGAGAAAACGCCTTTTCGACGTAGATGGAGAGCACGTCGAGAAGGATGTCCCGCTTGTCCTTGAAGTAGCCGTAAACTATGCCCGTCGACACGCCCGCGCGCTTGGCGATCTGAGCGGTGTTGGTGGAGTAGTAGCCGACCTCGCTGAACAGCTCGTAGCCCGCCTTGACGATCTTGTTTTTCTTTTCGATGGATCTTTCCTGCTTGGGTTCGCGAATTTCCTGAGACATATTTCTCCTTGCGCGACTATATTGATTTTTATTATATTAAACTAACTATGTTGTAAATGTCGCTCGCAAGGCATATTATACGCCGAAAATCGGCGATTTGCAATACAAAAATTTCAAATGTGAAAAAATTTTCATATTTTTTTGAAAAACAGTTGACTTATGCCTTTCAAAGTGATAATATGCTCTCGATGAATGTGAAATAAATTTCATATTTCGTACATATAATGGCAGTGAGGAGAGAGTTATGCCACTTGTTGTAGCGCCTATAGGCAGAGAGTTGAGAGTGATAAAGATACTCACCGACGAGAAGACCAAAAAGCATCTTGAAAATCTCGGGATCACGATTTCTTCCACCCTCAGCATAATTTCGCAGAGCGGCGGAAGTACGATCTGCTCCATAAAGGACGGACGGCTCGCGCTCGACAAAAGTGTAGCGACAAAAATATTCGTAGCATAAAGGAGAACGATATGGCAAACGAAAAGATCATCATTCCTCTTGCCGAATTTGAAATAGGGCAAACCGGGATAATCAAACAGGTCGGCGGCGACGGCAGGATTCGTCGCAGACTCTTCGATATGGGCGTGACGCCGGGGGCGAACGTATATCTGAGAAAGCGCGCTCCGCTTGGCGACCCCATCGAGGTGACTTTGAGAAACTACGAGCTGACTTTGAGAAAGACGGAAGCCGCCGTCGTCATGGTCGAGACAGAGAAACGCGAGGGTCAGGAGGCGACAAAATGAGCGAGACCGCAAATGAGAAGCGCACTCTGAAATTTGCGCTTGCAGGCAACCCGAACTCCGGCAAAACCACTCTTTTCAATTCTCTGACGGGTTCGACCGCGCACGTCGGCAACTGGCCGGGCGTCACGGTGGACAAGCGCGAGGGCGTCTACAAAAAATGCCCCGAACCCATCGCGATAGTGGACCTTCCGGGCATATATTCGCTTTCCCCGTACACTCCCGAAGAGGTCATTTCAAGAAATTTCATTCTCGACGAGAAGCCCGATTGCGTCATCAACATCGTTGACGCGACAAATCTCGAGAGAAACCTTTATCTCACCACTCAGATCATGGAGATCGACGTGCCGATGGTCATCGCGCTCAACATGATCGACGCGGTAGAAAAAAACGGGGACAAGATAGACGAGAAGAAATTGGAGGAGAAGATAGGCTTGCCCGTCGTGAGCATATCGGCTCTCAAGGAAAAGAACCTTGACACCCTCATGCAAAGGGCGTACGAGGTGAGCAAACTCCCGCGCGAGGGCAGAAGCGTGCTTGAGGGCAGCAAACTCATGCACCTCATCGGCGACTGCAAAATTGCGCTTGAGGGACAAAAGGTGGACAACACCCTCTTTCACGCGATCAAACTCGTGGAGCTTGACGAGCTCGAGGTCAAAATGCACCCAGACTCCGCAAAGATGGTCGAGGAGTTCAAACACACCTTCAACGACGACACTTTCGGCAGCGACTTCGAGGCAATAGTCGCGGACAGCAGATACAAATATATTTCCAAAAACTATTCCGGCGCGCTCGAGAGAGGCAAGAAGAAGGACAGGGGCGATATGTCCGTATCCGACAAGGTGGACAAGGTGCTCACGCACAAGGTGTGGGGCATTCCCATATTCATCGTCGTGTTGTTCATAATATTCCATCTGACTTTCTCGGAGGACTTCCTCTATCTCGGAGCGGGCGGCGTGTTTGACAAGGCGGTGTACGCCTACGACGCGAACGGAAACAGGATCGAGACCTTCTATGACGAAAACGGCGTAGCGCTTGAAAGTCTTGTCGACGAAGAGGGCAACCCGGTCGCGCTTTTTGACGCAAACGGAAACTCCGTCTTCTACGATGAGGACGGCAACGAGGCCGAACCCGTCGTCGGAGAGAGCGGCGAGCTCGAGGAAATGGCGATCGTGCCTTACGCCTACGACGCGAAGGGAAACGCGATAAAACAGTTCTATGACGAGAGCGGAAATCCCATCGACGTTCTCGTTGACGATGAGGGCAATTTGTTGCCGCTGTACGATCAAAATCACAACCTGTATTCGAAATTTTATACGCTGAGCGGTTACGAAGCCAACATCGTGGTCGACGAAGAGACGGGCGAATTTCAAGACGTGGAGTTTGCAAGCGGCATAGACGAATATTGCTCCGAAATTTCCGCACACACGTTCTTCGGATATGAAGAGGGGATATATTCTCCCGGCGTCATACTTCAAAACACGCTCACGGTCGTCACCGATCTCATCAGCGTGAGCATTGCGGAGGGGTTGAAAAACTCTCCCGCGTGGGTGAGCGGTCTCATCGTGGACGGCGTGTTCGGCGGACTGTTCGCGGTGCTCAGCTTCCTGCCTCAGATATTGCTTTTGTTCCTCTTCTTCTCCATACTCGAGGACAGCGGCTATATGGCGAGAGTGGCGTTCATTTTGGACAGGATATTCAGAAGATTCGGTTTGAGCGGCAGGGCGTTCATGCCAATGATCATGGGTTTTGGCTGCTCGGTCCCCGCGACGATAAACACGCGAACTCTTGCGGATCAAAACGAACGCACGGCGACGATACGCGTCATTCCGTTCTTCAGCTGCGGCGCAAAACTGCCCATTCTCACGGCGATCGCGGGCGCTATCGTCAGCAAATTCGGGATGGGCAACGCGGACCTCATCACATACGGAATGTATCTGCTTGGGATCGTGGTCGCGATATGCTCGGTGCTGCTTATGCGCAACACGACGATGAAGGGGGACGTGCCTCCGTTTATCATGGAGCTTCCCGCCTATCACGCGCCGCAATTCAAAAACCTCATGTTGCACCTTTGGGACAAGACCAAACACTTCGTCAAAAAGGCGTTCACGATCATCCTTGCTTCGACCATTGTGATATGGTTTGTGAGCCACTTCAGCTGGAATTGGCAATATCTTCCCGACGAGATGATGCAAGACAGCATACTTGCGGGGCTTGGGTCCATCATACGTCCGCTGTTCACGCCTCTCGGCTTTGGCAGTCAGCTCAATGGCACGGGTTGGGTGTTCGTGGTCGCGGCGATCACGGGACTCATCGCAAAGGAGAACGTCATCGCGACGTTCGGAACTCTTGCCGCGTGCATAACGAGCGGAGCGTTCGTTGCGGACGAGGCGCTCGAGGGCGTGGATTCTGTGGTGCGCATGATCGCCGAAACGGGCATAACGGTGCCGGCCCTCATCGCCTTTATCGCGTTCAACATGCTCACGATCCCGTGCTTTGCGGCGGTGGCTACAGCAAAGGCTGAGCTTCCAAGCAAAAAGTCATTCCGTTGGACGCTCGCGTTCTGGATAGGCACGTCGTATATCGTCGCGGCGATGATATATCTCATCGGCAGCTGGTGGTGGACGCTCTTCATCATCCTCCCGATATGGGCGGCGGTGATCGCGCTCATCGTGCTCAACAACAAGGGCAAGATAGACTTAGACGGCTTCATCGCCAAATTGAAGGGCGGACTGAAGCGCAAAAAAGCGTGAGGTAAAAATGGGAGCGCTCGAGATTGCGGTCATAATAATCGCGGTTGGAATAGTCATGGCGGTAGTCATTGCGGCGATCGTGAGAAAGCTCAAGGGCAAGCCGTCATTGAGTTCGGACTGTTGCGGATGTCCGTACTCAAAGGATTGCGACCACAACTGCAAAAATCATAATATTGAACAATAGCCTTATATAGGAACTCTCTCTTAAAGGACTGCGCGGAATTTATTTCGCGCGGTCTTTTAGTTTCGCTTGAAATTTTGTTTGCCGCATGCTAAAATTTTTCAAGGAGGAATTATGGCAAAACTTAAGGTTTCAAAACATAACGTCGAAGTTTGGTCAATTCAAAACGACTTTTTGTACGCAGAGCTCGGCACTTTCGGGGCGAGGCTTTTGAAGTTGCTCGTAAAGGACGAAAAGGGAAGAAGCGTCGACGTTGTCGCGGGATTTGACGATCCGGACGAATATTTTGACGATCACGGCACATATTTCGGCGCGACGGTAGGCAGAGTGGCAAACAGGATAGGCAAGGCGCGCTTTTTTCTTGACGGCAAAGAGTATCCGCTCTTCAAAAACGACGGCAACAACCACCTGCACGGGGGCGAGAGAGGCTTTGACAAGCGATTTTGGCGCGCGACGCAAACAGAGGAGAACTCAATCACGTTTGATTATCTCTCTTGCGATATGGAGGAGGGCTATCCCGGTAATCTCGCGGTGAAAGTGACGTACACTCTTAAGGACAACTCGCTTTTTATATCCTACGCCGCGACTACGGACAAGGACACGCCCGCGTCTTTAACAAATCACACATATTTCAACCTCAGCGGGGTTTTTGATACGAACGGCGAGCACGTCGCGTATATCAACGCTGACAAGGTCACAGAGATAGACGACGAGCTCATTCCAAACGGCAATATAGTTGCCGTCAAAGGCACTCCGTTGGATTTTTCCGTCCCCAAACCCATTGGCAGGGACATCGACGCGGACTTTGCGCTTTTGAAGATCGCAAACGGCTACGACTTCAACTATATCTTGAATGACGCGCCTCTCAAGGCGTTTGCGTACAGCAAAAAGAGCGGCATAAAGATGAGCGTGTACACGGATCTTCCTTGCATGCAATTTTACAGCGGCAACTTTTTGGACGGGTTCATGGGCAAGCAGCGCTATCCCTTCCGCTCGGCGTTCTGCTTCGAGACGCAAAAATATCCGAACGCCGTCAACGTCGAAAGTTTTGAGAGTTGCATTTTGAAGGCGGGAGGGAAGTTCGAGATCGAGACGCATTATAAGTTTGAGATAGCGAGGGATGAAAATGGCGTTTTATGACAAAATGATAGATGAGATAAAGTCGCTTGTAGAGGGCGGCTTTTGCGAGCAAAACGCGCTAAGGGCGCTTGACAAAATCGGCATTGATATGCGCCAATTCGGCGGCGGGGCGCTGAAGGCGTACAAACTTTGGGGAGACTATATGCCAATATCGGATGAAGATCCATACAGTGAGGAGCAGCGCAACTTGCACATCTTTTGGGAGCTTCTCGACCGCTCGCCGCTTGGCATAAACATAGACGTCGCCGTGCCGCTGAGGCAAATCATCGCCAAAAAGCTCTTCAAGTCCTGCGGGGAGGGATTCGTCGCAAACGAGGGCTGCCGCTTCAATTACGGGCATAGGATAGAGGTCGGCGACAACGTCTCCTGGAATGCGGGTTGCTATATCGATTCAAAAGGCGGCGTGAGTTTTGGCAACTTCGCCATGCTCACGGAGTACGTCAAAATTTTCACGCATTCGCACAGCGAGGCAAATCACATGGAGAGATCTTACGCGAAGGTCACGATAGGCGACTACGCGAAGGTGTACACGAGCGCGACGATACTTCCCGGAGTCACGCTTGGCACGGGCGCGGTGGTCGCAACGGGCGCGATCGTCACAAAATCGGTGGACGACTTCACGCTTGTGGGCGGAGTCCCCGCAAAACCCATGCGCAAACGCAAGTTCGAAGGCGAGCTCAAAGACATGCAACAATACATGATGAAAGAGAAATTCTTTCAAAAGTGAAAATTTGCTAAGAGCGCGAAACGAAAGAATAATAAAATTCTAAACGGTTTTGTCGCGTTTAAGTGTTGAAAAAATATTTATAATATGTTAATATGCTAATATGCTGTAATGCATAAAATAAGAGAGGAAATTATGAAACTTAATTTGAAATCAAAGACGATCATTTCAATTGTCGCCTTTATCGCGGTGTTTTTGACGCTGATTTTGGTGGCGACTTTCCTCGATTTCGAGGTAAGCGAATTTTTGACGAAAAAGGCGTTGCCTGAGGGCGAATACTTTGCAACGGACTTCTTCGGCGTGATGTTCGAGTGCATTGGCTCAACGCCCATATACTTTGCGATCGCGTTTGCGCTTTGCGTGCTGTTTTGGGCGTCGCTCAGGCTTCTTACAAAAAAGAACAAGCCGCTTGGCATAACGCTCGCCGTCATTTTGGCGATCGGCGTCGTCGTTGCGTTTTGGTACTCCCTCAAGGACACGATGGGCTACGTTTTCGAGCACGCCATTGCGAGGAGCAACTTCGAGCACTTCGAGGCGCTTGACAAGCTCGAGCACAGCGCCGCGCTTTACGGCATAGAGGCGGCGTTCGGCTTGATCATGGCGACGCTTGCGATCTTCGCCACGATGCACTTCAAGGAAGCGACGCTCAAAAAACTGCTCAAGTTCGTGCTTGTGACAGCCGTTGGACTCGCCGTTGCAAACGTCCTCATCATGATCATCAAAGACCCCGTCGGCAGAATGAGATACAGAGCCATTCAATCCGATCTCGGCGACTCTCTCATCAAGAGCGGCCAGCTTCAGGGCTACACGGAGTGGTACAAGTCAAACGGACAGCCCAACGCGGGCATTCTGAAGCTCTTTGAGGAGACATATCACGTCGAGGACGCGTTCAAGTCCTTCCCGTCGGGGCACACTTGCGCGGCGGGCTCGGTCTACTGCATCATGCTTTTGCCAGACATTCTGGAGTTCAAAAACAACAAGGTCAAGACCGCGCTTTGCTGGACGCTTCCCGTCGTGTTTACAGCGCTTGTGGGGCTCAGCAGGATCATGGTCGGCGCGCATTATCTCAGCGACGTCACGATCGGCGGCACGCTCTCGTTCTTGTGCATCATGATCTCAAGAGAGATCTTCGTCTCAAAGGGATTGCACTTCAAAGTCTTGTTCAAGAGCTACAACGAGTCGAAACTTGCAAGCGACATAACGGGTGAGCTGCCCGAAGAGTCCATTTCGGAGCTTGACGAGGAGATCCGGCAGACCGAGACCGCAGAGGAAGCTCAAACGGAAGTTGCTGAGGATATTCCGCAAGCGCCCGCCGAGACGGAAGTTAAAGACTGATATCACAAATCAAAAAACTCGCTAAGGCGGGTTTTTTGTTTTACACAAGGAGGAAATTATGACCAAAAAAGCAAAAATTTTGCTTGGCGTTTTCATCCCGATCGGGGTGATCGTCATCGTGCTCACCGTGCTTTTGAGCGTCCTGTTTCAGTCGACGAGGATAAAGGCGGGAGTTGGCAACACGGACGGCGCGTACAAGAGCGTTTTGGGTGGCATCGAGAATATAACGGAGGCGAATCCGCGCGTCGTCGACATCGCGATGATCGGCGCGCACGGAGCGTCGTCGAACGCGATAAGCCCTTCAAATCCCACAAACCCGAAGGACGCCCCGACCATGATCGGCAAGATGAAACCCTTGATCAAAGGCTTCACCTTCCGCTTTGCAAAGACGCAGACCGTCAACACATATCAGCTGCTTTTGCAGGGTGCGAGGTTCTTTCAGATCAAGTGCTGCTTTTATGACGGCAAGTGGATGGCGGAGCACTCCTTGCTCTCGGATCCGCTCGAAGTGTACATAAAAGACATTTTGAAGTTTTTGGGGGAGACCAAAGGCGAGATAGTCATAGCGCAACTTGAGCCCACATACGTCGGCGAAAAGAGCGTTGCGGAGCTTGAGGACTACGCCTTGTCCGTCGATTTCGAGGGCAAGACGCTGAAAGATTATGTGAATTACGGCGCGGTCAATCTCAAAAACGAGGACGGCGTAGAAGGCGTGCGCGTCGGGGACTTGAGATACAACGACGTCACAAAAAGCGGAGAGCAGAGCGGCGTCGTGCTCGCAGGGGACTGGACTGTGGACGGCGTGCCTCTCAATATGGGCACGAGCGAGGGCGCAAAATATTTCTTCAACGTGGACTACTATTCCTCCAACGTGTGGCACAATCGCTTCTCGAGCAAGGTGCTCATCAAAAAGATAGACGAGAACGCAAAGAAAATCCGCGACCACTTCGATGACTTCAAGGACATACTCAGGATAAATCAGACGCAGGGCTCTTTCAACGCGAACGTTTCGGACTTTGGCAATATGATAGTGACAAGCTCCCTCATCGACTTTGCAAACAAGCACAATCCCGTCGTTTTGGACGATCCGCGCTTCGAGGAGTGGCTCGAGGTCATGCCGATCACGCATTTCGACTATGTGACTTGCAACAACAAAAACTTCAACTCGCGCCTCAACGAGAAGATAATAGCGTACAACGTGAAACTCGTTGGCAAACTAATTGAGGCGTGAGCGGAGTATAGCTTTTGAGCGGGACGAACGTCCCGCTTTTTTCTTTGCTTGTCCGACATCAAAATGCGCTTGAAAACATTTTAGCGCATTGACAAAAATTTACACGCAAGATTTTTTCGCAAGCGCAAAAGATAGAAGTATGCAAAGGGAAAGTTTCTTCAAAAATATAATCAAGGCGGTGGGAGGCATTTTGTCCGCTGTTGCGGCGCTCATCTGCCTTTTTTATATTGCAAGTGTTCCAAAAAACGGTGAAATTTATAATACTGAACTCCAAAATACGCTCAATGTTGACAAAATCATCTCTTCAAAGGCGAACAAGGACGAGAGCGTGTATCTCGGGGGATATCCGATCGGGATTTCAATATCCGCAAACGGCCTGATCGTTTTGGGAACTTCCGAAGTCAAAACGAAGGACGGCGACGCCTTTCCCCTTAAAGACGCGGACGTGCAGGCGGGAGATATTTTGATGAGCGTGAACGGCGAGAGCGTGAACTCCATATATCAACTCAAGCTCTTGCTCAAGGACGTCAAGGGGGAAGTCAAGCTGAAATTTTGCCGAATTGACAGGGAATATGAGGTGAGCGCTACTCCCGCGTACGACGTTGCGAATATGGGAATGAGGCTCGGACTTGTCCTAAAAGAGGACGTAGGCGGCGTGGGCACGATGACTTTTGTGACAAAGGGCGGAGCGTTCGCGGCGCTTGGCCACTACATTTCGGACGGCGAGACGGGAGTATGCGAAGAGCTCGTTACGGGCAAAATATTCAAAGCGGATGTGGAGGGCGTGATCAAGGGCACAAAAGGCAAGGCGGGCGGCTTGATCGCCGACGTCAACAGGCTCGCTGACCCCATCGGACTCATAAAAGAGAACTCCCTCATAGGAATTTACGGCGTCAGCCTTGAAAAGGGCAAGGGGGAACTCGTCAAAGTTGCGCGCGAGGGAGAGGCGCACATCGGGCCCGCAAAGGTGCTCACGACAATATCGGGCGAGGCAAAACTCTTCGATATAGACGTCGTCAAGGTCATCTCGCAAGGCTCTCCGCAGGAAAAGGGCATGGTCGTCAAGGTGAGCGATCGCGAGCTGTTGAACGCAACGGGAGGCATCGTGCAGGGCATGAGCGGCAGTCCCATTTTGCAAAACGGCAAGCTAATTGGGGCTATAACTCACGTCTTGATACAAGACCCTACGCGGGGCTACGCCGTGCACGCCGGATTTATGCTTGAAAACGCGTTGAGATTTGAGGACGCTGTGTCAAACGAACCCTTGTCCCGCGTAGAATATAGTGTGATGGCGGCGTAATAATATGATGCGTAGGATATGGTACGATGACGGCGTAGATATAATGTGAAGCGGAAGGAAAATGAGCATACATCGTGAACCGTCTGCGCTCCGAGCTTTCGGAACGTAAGCGTATAAATAGGGCAGGATAACCTCCTGCCCCTCCTTTTTTACGGGGAATTTTGATTTTGTCTATGAAATTTCGATATTCTAAACGAATAAAATGAAAAAATTTAATATAGTTTTTGTTGAAATCGAAACCGCGAACGCTCTTTCGTCCGATGCCGAAATCTGCGCGTCGTTTGTCGTTTTTGCATAAATATGCAACTATATCGAGAGGCGAAGCCTGTCGAGGGCGGTCAGGATGAATTGTTTGTTTGTGGGCTTTCCCTTGTTTTCGTCGAGGGTCTCGCCGAACTCCCCGTAGAGCACGTCCATATCTCCCTTCAGCCACGCGGCGGATATGGCGTTTTGAATGTCCTTTTCAACGCTTGCGACGTCCACTCCGAACTTGTCGCTCGTCGCCTTGTAGCCAAAAAATTTGAGGGGGAGCAGCCTCTTGCCGTCAAGCGCGTAGGATAAAATAAAAAAGAGGAGCTTGTAGCCCTTGAGGTTTGGCTGAAAGCCGAGTTGCAGGAGATATTTTTTCACGGTTATCTCAATCGGAGTCATGTTTTCAATATACCACTCGGCGCAAATTATTTCTTGACTTAAAGCCTCGTTCTTTTTCCGTTTTTCAGGCATTTTGTCATAATGTATTTGAAAATCCATATATTCTAATATGGCAATAAATACGAGAGTTTTCATGTCTAATATATCAACATACGTCAAGCGCAACAAAAAACTTGTGATAAGCCTCTTTGCCGTGACGGCGATCGCGCTCGTTTTGGGCATAATATCTGCCGTGAGAGCAGTCGACGGCGATTTTGAAAGGGTTATAAGGTCTGAGGTGGAAGTGGCGACGGGCAAAATTTTCTTTTTGTCACTGCTTACGCTTGCGGGCTACTATCTTTTGATATTGCTGTCGGGACTGAATGGCAAGACCGTCTACATAGCGTTTGCGCCCTTCTTTCTCGCGGGGTTTTTGTTTGGAAGATACTCGACGGCGCTCGTGATGAGATATGAGGCGTTTGGGATCGTCAACCTCATCTTGGTTTACCTTCCCGCGTTTTTGTGCACGGTGATATTGTCGCTTTTGTGCACGGTAGCGCAACTTGAGGCGTCTTGTTCGGACTGCGACAAAAAGACGACGCTAAGGCCTGCGTTTTTGAAACTCCTCAAATATTTTGCGGTGAACGCGGCGGTGGTTTTTGTGACGTTCGTGATTTTGGGCTCGATAATAGGCGGCGTCATCGACATAACGCTCTTCGACTGATCCGTATAAAAGCCGAAATGCTTCACATGCTACAAAAAGTGAGGTATGTATGGCAAAGAAATTGATATATGGTTTGGTTTTTGCGCTCGCGATAGGCGTGCTCGCGCTTGGTCTCGCGCTCAATTTCGGCGTGAGCGGCGTGAGTTTTGCATCCGACTTCAAGAGCGCTGGCAGAGCGGCATATATGATCGACAGCGCATCCGGCGCAGTCCTTTACCAAAAAAATGAAAATCAGCGTCTGCCGATCGCAAGCATGATGAAGATCATGACCGCAACTCTCACCCTCGAGGCAGTCGAGAGAGGGGATATATCCCTCGAGGACGACGTGACGATCTCAAAGAACGCGGCGTCTATGGGCGGCTCGCAAGTCTTTTTGCAGGAGGGGCAGACGCACAAGGTCAAGGACCTTTTGAAAACCGTCATCGTCGCCTCCGCCAACGACAGCTGCGTCGCGCTTGCGGAGCACGTTTCGGGAAGCGTGGAGGAGTTCGTTCGCCTCATGAACGACAAGGCAAAGGCGCTTGGCATGAGCAACACCAACTTCAAAAATTGCACGGGACTTCCCGCGCCCGAGAGCTTTTCCTCAGCAAAGGACGTTGCCAAAATGTTTGGCGAGCTCATAAAACACCCCATTTATTTTGACTACGCCAAGATCTGGCTCGAGGACTACAAACACCCGGACGGCCGGATCACGACTATCACCAACACCAACAAGCTCGTCCGCTTTTACAACGGCTGCGACGGAGGCAAAACGGGCTTCACAAGCGAGGCGAAGTTCTGCCTTGCCGCGACCGCAAAGAGGGGGGACATGCGCATAATCGCTGTCGTCATCGGCGTGGACAGCGCAAAGGAGCGCAACGCCGCAGTGAGCGCCATGTTCGACTACGCCTTTAACGGCTTTTCAAACGAGGTGTTTTTCAGAGGCGGAGAGGCGCTCGAGCAAACTTTGTCAATTGCGGGCGGAAAAGAAGACAGGCTCAGGCTCACCGTCTCGCGGGATATAACGAGCTTTATGGCAAAGGGGGACAAATCGGAGTTTGAAGTCAAGTTTGAGATACCATCGTCGGTGAAAGCGCCCGTCAAGGCGGGGGACGTCGTCGGCAAAGCGTATTTGACAAAGAACGGCGTCGTGCAAAGCGAAACGGACGTCCTTGCCCTCGACAGCGTCGAGAGAATGAGCATTTTCGACGCGATAAAAGACATCGCCAAAAAGTGGGGCGTATAGGAAGATTACAAAACAAAATCTTTTGAGCAAAGAAAGAGAACAAAAAGAAAAGCTGTATGTGATCAGCTTTTCTTTTTGTTTTTTTTGCATTGAATTTTATTAAATTCTCTCGATCAGAGTGTAGGTTTTGGTCGTAACGTCAATTTCAAAGATGTAAGTGTATATGAGATATATGCCGCTGTACCACTCAAGCGTGACTCTGTTTCCTTCGATCGTGAAGTCGCCGCTTCTTTGATTTATATCGTCGTTGAAGGTTGCCGTTCCGTCTGCGTTCAAAACGAGTATGGCTTTCGATTCCTCGCCGGGAGCGGGGGTGTAGGTTCCAACATAGTCGGGGACTTCGGTCGAGGTCTTTCTGTAGCCGTCTCTGCCGGTGTCGTTCAAATTTTTTGTGAGTGTGAAGCCAAAGGTCGTGCCGCCGTCTTCGGAGGAGAACACATAGACGCCCGTCGCGTCGCTATACGAGCCTCTCATCTTGACGACGTAGCTTTGGGTCTCCTCGTCGTAGTCCGAAATCTCCGCTTTGCCGCCCGCGTCAAGGAAGAGCCTGTCCGTGTAGCCGTTGAGCATATCTCCGTCGTAGAAGTAATAGTAGCCGTATACGTCGCTGTCAAGGACGGTGAATTTGTTGTTTTGCCAATCGAGCGAGACGCACTTGAGCACGTCCTCATTTCCTTCGTCGTATGTGAATTTTGCGATCGTGTAGCCCGCGCCCATGATCTCGGAGTAGTCGTCGAATTTATACAAATATCTTTCAAACCAACCGACGCGCCCGTAGCCGTCCAATTTGATCTCGGTGAGGTAGAGCTCGTTCGGGTCCGAATTTTCAAATTCGCCCGTGAGGGAGGGGTTGAATTTGACGTACGCGTTGGTCAAAAAGTCCGTCCTTTGTCTGAAGCGGAACGCCTCGCCGTCGTTTGGGGTGAAGACATACTCATATTGCAGATCCCCGTTTGCGTCGGCGACAGTGCCGTCCGTCCAGACGCCGTTTGCAAACAGTCGTGCCGTCGTGTCGGAGAGCACGAGCAAGATCTCCCTCGAAGATGCGACGCCCGTCGTTGGATCGTAAGAGTAGAACGCGCCCAAGTCGAGGTCGTTTCCCTTTGCCTCGCGGAACTCGTTTTTCGCCCTGTCGAGCTTGATGGCGTAAGTGCCGTACGCGCCCCAGAAGGTCACAAGATCCTCATAGACGAAGAACGTGCCCATGTCCGATTCATAATCGTAGACGCCGTTCATGCCGAACGCGTCGAGCGTGAGAGTGTACGAGCCGTATTTGAACTCGCCCGCCCAATCCGCATGGTAGCTCGCAAAAACGTAGACGAGCTCGTCGCCGAATTGCATGCTCGAAAGTCCCACAGTCTGCTCTCCGGAGGGGAAGACCAACTTGTAGGTGTTGGTTTGAGCGTCAAAAGTGTACGTTCCCGTCTCGTCGGGGGTGGTGTCGGTCGCGCTCACAACGTAGCTTGTGACGCCGCCCTTGCCGTCGAGGTGGATCGCCTTTTTTTGATCGAGTCCCGTGAGGGGATCGAACTCGAAGTAGTTGCCGATCTCCGTTCCGACTTCGCTCAAAGTCGTGGTCTCAAAATATCTCTCGTTGCCGTCGTTGTCGTAGAGGTAGAGCAGGGTCTCGTTTTCCCTCTTGCAGAAGCCGGAAAACACAAGCTCGCCGTCTTCGAAATATTGCGCCATGCCGTAGCCGTCCAACTTCAAATGTGCGTTGCCGCTCGAAAAGTCCTGCTTGTTGGCTGCGTTATAAAGAAGTGCGTAGTCGACGAGATATCCGCCGAAGAGGACTTTTGCGATCTTCAACTGCGTGCCGACGCCGTAGCCATTGAGCGCGTTTTCGCCGTCGTTTGAAAAGGCTATCGTTTCAAGTTTGATCTCTTTGCCCGATAGCACGCCGTATGTGCCCGACGCGCCCAAAGTGGTCAACGGGCTGTAGGAAAATTCTCCGTAAAAGAGCTTGAAGTTGCCGTTGCCGTCCGCAACGAGCTTGACCCTGCCTGTGGTTCGCTCTTCGACGTCGAAGGTCTGGTACGCGCCGATTTCGCCGCCGACCGTCTCGAAGCCGCGCATGCCGCCGCTCGTGCCGTAAAGGCGATATACCTTGCCCTCGAAAGTTGCGTAAATGTTGTCGTCCACGTCCTCGAATTGCGTGACGCCGTAGACTCCCAAAAGGGTGGTCGCGCCCTCGTACTTTGCCTGTCCGTAGCCGTCGAGCGTGAGCTTGTCCTCGCCGCCGATCTGCTGATATGTGCCTGCGACTTCCTCATCGTAGATGACGAACGTTTCAAAAATATAGTTGCCCTCGCCCTCGATCTCGCGAAGGACGTAGCCTATCTTGAAGCGGAAGTCATCAAAATAGCCGGAGGAGTCCCAGCTAACCTCGAACTCGTCTTCGGCGCCGTCTACTTTAACGTACGTTCCTTTTTCATAGTCGCCTTCAAATCCGTCGAGTTGCATTTTTGCGACGTTGTCGTCCGAGAGATTCAAAAGGTAGCCGTTTAAGCTGTTTGAGCCGGGATCGTAGCCGCGATATTGATTTTGTTCCGTGCCGAAGATATAAACTTTTGCGGTGTAGGCAACTTTGTCGAACACGAGACGGCGGCGGTTTTGCGCTCCGCCGAAGTCCGCATAGCCGTGCGCCTCGTCATAGTCGACCGTGTAGTCGTTGCCTCCAAACGTGAAGCTCACCTTGCCGTTTTCGGGATACAGATATTGATTTTGAAATTGATATCCGCGCTCGAACACCGCCTTGAGGGTCACGTTTGCAGTGATCGTGAGCTTGTCGCCCAAGAGGTGTACTTCGCCGCTCTCGTCCGAAAATCCCACGATCCTGAAGCCCGCAATAGAGAGGTCTCCGCCGCTCACCGTGACGATAGCGTCCTTTTGAACTTCGACGGTCGCGGGAAGAGAGCCTTCAGCCTCGCTCGCGCCACCCGGTAAGTCATAGGCGTAGTTCACGCTGAAGGTTTCGGGAGTCGGCTTTTTGCCGCACGCCGTGAGGACGAGCGCCAACGTCAAAATTATCATAGCCGCCAAAATTATGGCGAAGCGAGAATTTTTGCGCATAGTTTGCCTCCTTTAAGAGTTGCATATCCGAATTATCAAATATAGCAAAATAGAGTCTAATATTATAGTTTATAGCTTAATTTATGCACAGAAAACCCGTTTTGTCAACTGTTTTTTCCTCTCGCCGCTTTTCTTAACCTCGTTTTAAGCAAAATTTAGGGAGCGTTAGAGTTGATTTCGGCGTAAAGGTGCGGAATTTGAAACAAACGTTTTTTTATTTTGACATTTTATAT
>CANQAA010000023.1 GCA_947589395.1 uncultured Clostridia bacterium | reverse complement strand
CAGGAGTGACGTTTGTTGCAAAATACGTTGAGGGCTTTGTGTTCGAATCACACGAGGGCGCAAGACTTGCAATTACGTTTGGTTATGACGCGGAAGACACTGACGATTACACCGTTCAGGCGGTAACGCTTTATGACGGCGCAAATGTCGTGAGATTTGCTTACACGGAATATCTTGGACAAGTTGAAACATTCTTCTTTGATGTACAAATTGCCGTCAATGAGACTCATACCGATGAGGACGTAATCAATCTCTCCATGTATGAAAATATTTCATATGAAATAGGCGCAGATTGTCAGAAAAACTATTTTGACTTCGATCTTTGCTATGCAAAAGTTTCCGCCAATTTAAAGGACTATGTCTTTGGCGGTTTGCTCAACATTTTATTGTATTCTGATTCAGATGATGATGAAGAACTGAGCGGTGATATCATCACAATTGACGTGCAACCCGGCGCAACCAAACTTCCGAATGCCGCAGAACTCAAAGAGAACTACGACATCGAAATTGAAGAACTTGGCTTCAAGTTGTATGCGTATTTGGATAGCTCAGAAGGTAAGGCATATGACGTGGGAGCAGATTATACTGTGACCGACACGCCCATAATTTTGCTTGCCATTGTTGAAAAGGATGTCAAACGAGTTGATGAGGAGTGGAATTACGACGCATATATTGAGTTTGGCGCAGATGGAAACGGCACGCTTGTTTGGGGCTATTATGATTCTCAATATTCAGACCAGGTGAGCGAATATCCCTTCACCTACACTCTGACTCCTGCGGCAAGTCCCGAAGATGAAAATGTTGTCACAATAACGATCGAAGACGTCACATACACCGGAACATATGCGGAAGCACATTATGATGCAGAAGAGTTGGAATTTGTTCCGTTTGTCGTCAACATATCCATTGGCGCAACGGTTGAAAAGAACTATTCCGACCCGATGGTAAAACAATTGAGACAGCTTGATTTTGGCGATGGCAGCGAGCTTCCGAACATTACTTACACCATAACTTTTGACTGCGACGGACATAAGTGCGAATATCAAGATGACAATTATGATTATAAAACCGCAGAAAAGTGGACAGTCAGCAGAAATTTTCTGAAAAGTGTTAATTTGCCGCGCATAGAGGTTCAAGATGAGGGCGTAAAATTTCTTGGTTGGAAATTGCAAGGCGACGAAAGTGATACGCTTTATGATAGCTACACAACGTTTGTCGTTGGCAGTGACATGACTTTTGTTGCTCAATGGCAACAACTTGAAAAGTTCTCGGTCAAATTTGAACTTGGCAACTACACCGGCACGAAAGCGAATGAATATTGCCAAGATCGCGAAGTCTATGACGGCACGGAAGTTGAACTTCCCGGTTCATATGAAATCAACGACTACGATGGATTCATTTTTGAGCATTGGCAAATTAAGGGAACGGATAAGACTGCCACGAGTTACTATACTGTAAGGGAGGACGTGACATTTGTTGCAGTTTGGTCTCAAGCGTTCACAATAAATTATTATGTGGGTGGCGAGATCAAGTCAACGAGGCAGCTCAAGGAAACCCAAAACATCTTGGATTATTACTCAGCGCCGCAAATCACCCTGTATGGCAATCTTCTTCCTAAGGGCAGCAGATTTGACGGTTGGTATGAGGCTGACGAAAGTGGTCAAAAGACCGGCACAACAAAGATTGGGGAAGATGAAAAACCCACAAAGAATATGAACGTTGTTGCAGTGTTTGAAGAACTTGCAACAAAGACAACGTCTATCGAATCTCAATATCAAGGTGTGTTCGGCTCCGGTACGAATATAGCAATAATTAAAGCAGATAGCGCAAGGATCATCGAAGGCGATGACGATTATACAATTGATAAGGACAGCATCTACGTTATGAGTGATGGAACGGGCTATCTCTTGTATGATTCCAACGTTCCGATATATGTATCGTCAACTGAGGGTGGCGTGAACATAGTCGTGATAACCCAAGTTGATTTCAACAACTTGAAGACCGGCGGAGAAAAGTATTCGAAGTTGGATGTGGAACTCGTTGAATTCAGCGGCGCGGGAATCAACTTTACAATGAAAGGAAGCTATTCTGATGAAACCGATACTTTGACTGCAGTTTTATTTGACGTCAAGAACAAGTCTTTGGCAATCGCAAGCTATCGCGGCGAGTATTCTTACAGCGATGATATATTGATTGCAAAAGGAACTGCCGACAAAGATGGGTACTTCACACTCGAGATTGTTGAAGCAAGTTATTGGTCTTCGTACTCTGCCACTTTGAAGATCGCTTTGAACGGCGAGCACAAGCTCAACGTCTATGATGAAGCGGGCACATTGCTTGGCACCTTCACCGACGGGAATGCGCTTGAGGACACTGTCAACATCTACGCGCTCGTTCTCGAGCAGCAAGCGTGGACAAAGACGGTTGACGAGGACGATTGGTCGTTCACATTTGACGGTCAAAAAGTCCATGTTGAGTCCACATCAAAAGAAGTTCATCAAGAGCTTGCATACACTGTTGCTAAGGACGGCACCGTGACTGTAAGTGAGAAGGTCGATTTGACAAGCAGTCAGCAAGATCTGCAAGTCACGATCACCATCGAGGACAACACCGCAACTGTCAAGTTCGTGATATTTGGTCAGATCGTCGGAAACGACATGGTTATCACCGCTCCGGTTGGCGTCAATGCACTTAAGGGCACATGGCAAAGTAAAGCAGACAATGATTATTACTTCCGTATGACTCTTGACGGCAACGGCATTGGTCACATCGAGCAAATTTCCGGCGCTTCAAAGACTCTTGCCGACTTCACTTCCGCTGACTTCACCTACTCGGCAAAAGCCTCATCAACACATGAGCGTGGATTTGACTTTGCCGCTAACATCGAGGGCATTGGCGCGGTCACGGGTTACTTCAACAGCAACGGCTTCAAAGTGACATATGCTCAACCCGTTGGCGATATCTTGATGTTGGAGTATGTCGAGGATACCCGCAACGTCTATGAGTATCTGCTTGAGGAAACAACATTGGAAGATGTGTTCAGCGATGTCGATGGAGATTCGACATTCACTGTGACGTTCGATGGAAAGTTGATGCACCTCAGAGCAACGAGCGATGGTAATGGATATAACATTCCTGACACAACCACTTCATACACCGTAAGCGCGGACGGCACTGTTACGGTTCAGCCTTTGAACTATTTCACCGATAGGACTGTCACTGTGAAAATCACGATCAACGGAACGCAGGCGACAATATCCGTAACCGTTCAAGGCTTGTTCAACGGCGCACTTTCCAAGACTGTCAACATCCCCGAGAAGTATCAAGCTCCTGCTGTCGACTATCAAGCTCTCCTTACCGGAACGTGGGGAACATACGATGACGGCGATGGCGATTAATATGATTTCGAATTTGACGGCAAAGGTAATGTAGTTGTTACTGACGCACTTGGAAGAGAGGATAGCGTGACAGTCACCTACACCGTTGACGCCGGTGGAAACATCTCTTTCTCATTCGACCTGTTGTCAACACATGCCGATGTAACAGGCACGATCACAGCTGAAGGTGTGCTGACCATCGAGATTTGGGGCGAGTCTCAACAGATGAAGAAAAGTCACTAACTTGCAATAATCGATTGCAATCAATCCTAAAAAACAGGACTGCGAAAGCAGTCCTGTTTTTTATGCTCAAAATTGCTCAGCGCTCAACGTTTGCTTGATTAAATATCAAACCAGTGATAATTTATAGTTTTATTTTACAATCCCCTCAGTCTGCGCCGCTTGGGCGGTCGCAGACTGAGGGGATTGTCAACGAATAAACTTTTACGGGTCAAAAACCTTTTTTTCAAACTAAACCTATGAGCGAGTGTTCACCCAAGCGCGCAAAACAGCGAGCGGGCGATAACAAGCAAAAGGAGTGGACTTTGACCTTGATATCGTAAAGCGAAGCGTACATTTTGCGTGCGCGGAGCGGCGAAAAAACCGCGCCGCCCTCGTTAGGACTTGCAAAACGCAAGTCCGGAGGGCATACGCGGTTTTTTCGCATTGACAACGCTTCTATCGTGTGTTATAATAGCCAAGTAAGGGGGATTTTTTTTATGTCAAAAGCCAATCGTCGCAAGCTGTCAAAGCCTGCAAAAATTGCTATTCTTTCAATTGTCGGAGCTCTTTTGCTCGTTTTCGTGCTCAATTTGATCATATTGCCGCTCACGGGCGACTGCAAGCGAGTTGCGCATTCCGACACCTATGACGGCGACAACCAATATATCGCCTACGACGAGGGCGTCATGCTGTCCGCTCATCGCGCCGGCGGCGACCTCGCGCCGGAGGAGACTATGGCGGCGTTCAAGCTGTGCATGGAAGCCACAGACTACCGCGTGGACATCGTCGAGTTTGACGTGCACCTCACCGCCGACGATCAGCTCGTGCTGCTGCACGACCACGAGATCGACCGCACCTCCAACGGCCGCGACGTGTTCGGCAAGGGCAAAAAAATCAGGGACTTGACCCTCGAGCAGCTCAAAACGCTCAACTTCGGCTATAACTTCCAAGACAAGGACGGCAACTATCCATATAGAGAGCCCGGCGCAAACCTCGACGACGTGCGCATCCTCGCGCTGGACGAGATCCTCACCTATCTCGGCGAAAAACGTCCCGGCAGCCTCAACTATATCATCGAGATCAAGGACAAAGGCAAGGTCGGCAAACGCGCAATGGACAAGCTCTATGAGCAAATGGTCAAGCACGGCATCGTCAACAACACCATCGTCGGCACCTTCAACGGCGACATAACCAAGTATATCGACAAGGAGTACAAGGGCAAAAAGGGCACGGTCAAGCGCTCGGCGGGCATTCTCGAGGTGCTCAACTTCTACTTCGCCTTCCTTTGGGGCGTCAAGCAGAACCCCGACAAGCTCGGCTACGACGTGCTGCAGATCCCCATCGGGCTCGAGCACTTCTACGACTTCGCCACCAACGACTTCATCGACTACGCCCACTCGCTCGGCATCGCCGTGCAATATTGGACCATCAACGACCCCAAGCAAGTCAAACGCCTGCAACTCAACGGGGCGGATGCCATTATGACGGACGACCCGTCAATGGCTTCACGCGTCCTGTTTGGCGAATAACTTCGTCAGGCAGTGGTCCTTCTGCAACCATGTACAAAAAGTACATTGGGTTGCGAAGTCCCCACTGCCTTCCTTGTTCTTCGCGGGGTCCCTGCAAAAACACTTCCGTGTTTTTGTGGGGTAGTCAACCAAACAGAACGCGTGAAGTAATAAGTGTTCGTCGTCCCGCAATCCGCTTCGCTCATTGTGGGACATAGGGCGTCCTGTTTGGCGAATAACTGTGTCACCGCATAACCCCCACGCGTCATGTACAAAAAGTACATTAGGCGCGAGGGGTTATATGCGCTTCCTTGTTCTTCGCGGGGTCCCTGCAAAAACACTTCCGTGTTTTTGTGGGGTAGTCAACCAAACAGAACGCGTGAAGAGAGAAGAATAAATCTCAAAATCGGCTTTATCCGCATAAAGTCACGCTTTGGGGCGTGGTAAAAAATATTTATTCCAATTTGTGACTTCGGGTGGCAAATGCCATCCTTAAAGGGGAAAATTATATGAACGATCAAAACGTCTTGAAAAAGAACAGCTCCATCGGGGCTAAGTTGTGGTTGCCCGTCATCGTCTTCGGCGTCGTAGGGCAGCTCGCGTGGGTCATCGAGAACATGTATTTTGCCACATTCGCGCAAAATCTGTTCCAGGAAACTTGGATCTACGGCAATAAGGCATACTACGTCGCCACAACCCTCATGGTGATTTTGTCGGCTATCACGGCGACGGCGTCCACCATATTTGCCGGCGGTATGTGCGACAGGACGGGCAAACGCAAACCCTTCATAGCCTTCGGATATATCATCTGGGGCGTGACGATAATGCTGTTTGCGGCAATTCCTATAGGATTTGACTCGTCAAAGATCGCGGGTATTATCGCTATGCTCGTTATATTCGACTGCGTGATGACTTTCTTCGGCTCCACTGCGAACGACGCCGCATTCAACACCTGGCTCACCGACGTCACCGACACCAAGAATCGCGGACGTATCAACGCCGTGCTGTCAATAATGCCCGTCCTTGCAATGGTGCTTGCGATCCTCGTCGCTATGTTCACATTCGACGGGGGCTTCAACAAATATAAAATGGATGATTTGGGCAACGTTATTTTTGTAAACGGAGATCCTGTTTTAGAATCGACCGGTAAACCCCTCATGTATCGATTGTTCTTCATCATCATGGGCATCATCCCGATGATCGCGGGCGTACTTGCAATATTCACGCTGAAAGACTCTCCAAACATCGTCAAGGACAACAATCCTAACGTTTTGAAAGAGACCTTCTACGGTTTCAGGAAGGACGTCATCAAAAGCAACAAGATGCTTTACGTCACCTTGTCCGCAATGTGCCTCATCGGCATCGCGCAACAGGTGTTTATGTCCTACCTCATCAACTTTATCACCAAAACCCTCGGTATAACCGATTACTTCCTGCCTCTTGGCGGAGTCATTGTCGGCGCGGCGGTCATGACAGGCGTTTTGGGATTGTTCTATGACAAGATAGGCAAAAAACACTTCTACTTCCCGCTCATGGCGATCGTCGTCGTCAGCACATTGGTCATATTCCTCATGAAATTTATGCCTTCGAGCGCATATCTGCCTTTGCTCATAGTCTTGGGCATTCTGCTTATGGGCAGCTTGTTCTCGCTCAGCGGCGCGCTGATGAGCTCATTTCAGGACTACATCCCGACGGGCACGGAAGGGCGTTTTCAGGGCGTCAGAATGTGCTTCACGGTGCTCATTCCCATGATCGCAGGCCCGATCATCGCGCTGATCATAGGCATGAACACCTTCGACGCGAAGGACGCGGGGCACATCGCAAAACCCGACTTCTGGATGTTCCTTGCTTCCGCGATCGTGGCGGTGTTTGCGTTCATCCCGCTCTTCTTCGTGCGTAAGGACTCCGACAGACTCCGCGCCGTCGCCCTCGAACGACTCGAGGCAGAGCAAGCCGCCGAAGCCGAAGCGGACGCATTGGGCGAAGTAGCATACGACGACGTCACAGCCGAAGGCGAGCCCGCCGTCGAGACGGAATCCGTTGATGAGGAGCCCGGTGAGATAGAGCAGTCCACCGACGACGCCGAGTGAAATCCACATCGACATAATCAATAAATGTAACAAAACGCAAAATCAAATCGGGCTGACAGCCGTCAGCCCGATTTTTATATCCGCAAATTCATATCCCAAATTCGCACAGCCATATCCTTAGCGGGTGAATATTTTTTGCGCTCACATATCGTAAATTCACGCGCCGATATTTTTGCGTTCACATATCCGTAAATTACAAGTAAACGTCCTCGTGCTCGCATGTTATATTCGCATACAAAAAGCGCAGCGGGGAAGCGCTGCGCTCATGAATTTTGCACCTGTATGTGAAATTTTTAATATTTGACGCTCAAATCACTTCTTGTACTTTTTTTTGAACCCGCCGATGAATTTTCCAAATCCGCCGCGTTTGCCGTTGAGCATGTCCACAAGCCCTTCGAGGGAACGCTCGGAGATGAGTCCGTTTGACCATTGCGCCGCCGCTCTCACGGGCATATCCATTGCGGAGTTGATGATCATCTCGGGATTTTCCGCGCTGCTTGCGATCAATTTGCACACGAACTTGATCGTGCGGTTGATGAAGCGCCCCCATGCGGACACGTTGCATTGGCCGATTGAGTTGTTTGCTGTGAGCTCGCCCTTTTTGTACGGCGCGTTTTCGGGAAGATCCTTGCCATAGAGCGCCTTGAATTGCTCGGCGGGGATCTCGTCGCCCTTCAAATCGTAATAGTACGGCGCGGTGGCTCTGTAATCGGGAATGGGAGCGGAGGGATTTTCGCTTTCGACATACACCGTCTTTGAGAGCTTGACGTCCCTCGAGGACGCGCCGATCAAGATGTTGAACTCGCCGCTTTCGACATGCCAATCCTTGATGAGGACGTTGTAGTACGCAAACGAGCGGCTGTCAAGAGCTATCTCAACGCGCTTTGTCTCGCCCGGCTCGAGATGGACCTTTTTGAAGCCTTTGAGCTCCTTGACGGGGCGGAATATGGCGCTTTCAACGTCCTCGACGTAGAGCTGAGCGACCTCCGCGCCCGCGACGTCGCCCGTGTTGGTGACGTCAAACGAGACGGTGAGTCCGTCGGATTCCTTTATCCTGTCCGCCGAGAGAGCGAGGTTGGAATATTCAAACGTGGTGTAGCTCAAGCCGTAGCCGAAGGGATATTGCACGGGCTTGTTCGCCTTGTCGAAGTAGCGATAGCCGACGTACACGCTCTCGCGATATTCCACCGTGCGCGGGCCCATCGGGAAGTACGCCGCGACGATGTTATCCTCGTTTTTGAGAGGGTAGGTCTCGGCGAGTTTGCCGGAGGGATTGACCTTGCCGAACACGAGGTCGTAGGTCGCCTCGCCGACCGCCTGACCGCCTATGTACATGTTGAGGATCGCCTTGACTTTGTCCTTCCAATCCCCAAGCACGACGGGAGCGCCAAGCGACAAGATCACGATGACGTTGGGGTTGACCTTGAGGATCTCGTCGATGAGTTCGTTGTGCGCGGGAGGCATTTCAAGATGCGTCCTGTCGTAACCTTCGGACTCGTACGCGTCCGTCAAACCGACAAAAACAAGCACTTTATCTTTGCCTTTTGCAAGTTCAACTGCCTCTTTAAGCAATTTGGCGCTTCTGCCGTCACCTTTTAGAGTGTAGCCTTCGGCGTATTCGTACGGCTGTTTTGCCTCGTCGAGCGCATTGAGGAACGGCACGATCTTTGTCGCCGCGATGTGGCTTGACCCCGCGCCCTGATATCTCGCTTGCTCCGCCAATTTGCCTATGACAGCGATCTTTTCGTCGCCCTTGAGGGGTAGAGCCTTGTCCTCGTTTTTGAGGAGCACCGCGCTCTCTCTTGCCGCCTTTCTTGCGACGTTGTGGCTCTCGTCGAAATTGACCTTGAAGTCCTTGACCTCGCGCGCCTTGCTTTCAAACACATATCTCAACATCCTGAGCACAACGCGGTCGAGCTCTTTTTCGTCGAGAGAGCCGTCTTTGACCGCCTTGACGATGTGACGATCGTAGAGTCCCTTGTTGCCCGGCATCTCGAGGTCCAGCCCCGCGCGAATGCCTTCGACCCTGTCGTTCACCGCGCCCCAGTCGCTGACCACGATGCCCTTAAAGCCCCACTCGTCGCGCAAAACGTCCGTGAGCATGCGCTTGTTGTCGGAAAGATATACGCCGTCGAGTTTGTTGTACGAGCACATGACGGTGTCCGGTTGCTCGGTTTTGACGATGTGCTCAAAGGCGGGCATATATATCTCTCTTAAGGCGCGCTCGTCCACGATGGAGCTGATGTGCATGCGGATGTGTTCCTGATTGTTCGCCAAAAAGTGTTTGAGCGATGTGCCAACGCCTTCTTTTTGCACACCGTGCACCCATGCTGCGCCCATTCTGCCCGCGAGATAGGGATCTTCCGAAAAATATTCGAAGTTTCTGCCGCACAGCGGACTGCGCTTGATATTCACGCCCGGTCCGAGAACCGTCGCTACCTTGAGCCCCTTAGCCTCGTTCGCGATGGCTTTGCCAACCTCCTCGACAAGCTCGGGATCCCAGCTCGACGCGGTTGTCGCCGCGCCCGGAAAACAGGTGGCGGGCTCGGACGTACCCATGATATTCGTGCCGCCGCTTTCCTTCGTCTTTTCTTTTCTCAGTCCGCTCGGACCGTCCGAGACCCACACGGAAGGCACGGACACGACGACTTTGCCGTTTTCGTCCTTCTTTTCTATGGGTTGCGTCAGCCAATTTGTGAGACCGGAGCAAAGAGAGGCTTTTTCCTCCAAAGTGAGATTTTTCAAGATCTCCTGATAATTTTGTTCACTCATAATTTTCCTCCGCCGATACGCTTTTCGGCTATATTTATATATTCATTATATCATCAATTTATTTTTATATCAATACGCATATAAAAAATTTGTCCATTTTGCGATGGACAAATAAAACCGTTTGATTTTTCAGGTTATTGCCTCCAAATTTTCGTCTTGACTTTTTATGCTTGCTTGTGTTATACTCTTGTCGCAGGAGGGGAGCAAGCTAACCCCTCCGACCGCTTAACCGTCCTTTCCTTCAAGTGCAGGGCGGTTATTTTTTTGACTACTTGTCCGCGTTTTCAAGCATACTGCGGACTTTTTCGCGCTTACGACGGGAGAGGGGCGGGACGTCCTTGACGTAGGTCTCCCAAATTTCGAGTTTGTCGTTTTCATCGAGCTCGCGCACGACCTTTGCGGGGACTCCCGCCGCGAAGCAATTTGCGGGGATGTCGCGGGTGACGACGCTGCCCGCCGCGATGACTGCGCCCTCTCCGATCGTTACGCCGCCCGACACGGTGACGTTTGAGGCGATCCACACGTTGTTGCCGACAGTTATCGGCTTTGCGTACTCGATGTCGTGATAGCCGTCGGGATACTCCTGAATTATTCTCTCGGAGGCGAGAAGCGGATGAATTGGGGTGGCAAGCGTCACTCCCACGCCAAACATGACCCCGTCGCCTATCGTGATCTTGGCGACGTCGAGCAAGCGACAGTCAAAGTTTGAAAAGAAGTCCTTGCCGATGGACAGGTTGCTTCCGTATTCGCAATGAAACGTGTTCATGATCGCAAAGTTGTCCCCGATGTTTGGGATGAGCTTTTTGATTATGCGATTGCGCCTGAAAACGTTTATAATTGTCGTTTTGTTGTATCTGTCGCAAAGATACAGAGCGCGGACGTGCTTTTTCATGATATCCTTGTCGACGGGGTTGTAAAGTCGCCCCTCTCTCATACGCTCGAAGTCGCGTGTGCCCGTTTTTTTGTAACTCATAATTCACCCTTACTCATAAATTTTTAACGCGTGTGCGTCTAAGGCGATTATACAATACAAATCGCTTCATCTCAAGAAATTTTATTGAAAAATTTTTTAGTTTGGCTTAAAATATGTGTAACCGCAAAGGAAATTTCAAGTAATTTATATGGAGCGCATATGAAGGACGACGCCTTTGAAAAATTGTTCAAAACGTATTATAACGAAGCGTTGCTTTATATCTGTTCGTTCACGCATGACAAGTCGCAGGCAGAGGACATCGTTGCGGAGGGGTTTTTCAGAGCCTTCAAATCCATCGACGACGAGCATGAGGGCTTCAAATATTGGCTGTTCAAGGTGTGCAGAAACCTCTATTTCGACGCCTACCGCAAACAAAAGCAGTTGTCGCCGATGAGCGACGAGTTCGCCTCGTGCGAGGAGGAGCTTGCCGACAAAGTCATTCAGGACGAGCAATATCGCGCGCTTTACAAGGCGATATCTCTTCTTAAGGACAACTACCGCGAGGCGCTGAAGCTTTATTACTTCAGCGGGCTCAGCGTCAAGGATATTGCGGGCGTCATGAATATGTCGACCGAAAACGTGAAGATCACGCTCTTCAGAGCGCGAAACAAACTAAAATGTATTTTGGAGGATAAGATATGAATTTTGACGAGGCATTCAAGCACGTTCAGGAAGGAACGGCTACCGATGAGGAAAAACGCTACGTCGCCGACCAGCTCGAAGCGGCGTCCAGGCTGCTGAAAGACGATGTGCAGCTTGTCAATCCGCCCATAGCCCAAGCGGATCACGACGACATCAAAAAGGCGAAAAAGAAGTTCAAGTGGAGATATATCGTCATTCCCGTCACCGTCATCATCTGCGTGGTCGTGGCGATAGGCGCGATTCTCGGCGGCGTGTTCGGCTCGGCGGCGGGTTACGCCAAACAAAACATGAAGTACGGCAAGTCCGCCTGCATAGACATGGCGATCGCAAAAGTTGTGCAGGACGCGGGGACGTTCTATGGCGTCGAGATCGACCCGAGCCGCGTTATCGTCAAAAGAGGCGATACGCACAAGGACTTCCAGTATAACTCCTTCAACATCAAAAACAGCTATTATTGCTATTATATCGAACTTGAAGCAAACGTGGTGAGTCCAAACGGGCGCTTCGTCGAGCTTGAGTACGAGATAAAGGTGGACACGAGACGAGGCGACGCCGTCGTCATTGAAAGAGATATGGACGATTGATCTTCAAAAGTCAAATTGCCTAAGGCGAGCGTCGCTCGCCTTTTTCTTTTGCGTAAGCGCTTTACTTCTATGTTTTCTTTTGCCGGAAAGCTATTATTGCGCGCGCTCCTTTCGCCAAATTTTGCTAACGCGTCTTGTGGAATGAAATGATTGCCTATTGCGTACAATATTGACGAGGTGATTATGTGGTCAAACGTCATCAGCGTCGACAAGGCGTATGACAGAGAAATAGAATATGTGCTCTCAAAGCTCAACGGGATAAAGGATTTGTCGTACGCGGTGGAAGAAAACGAGGACAGGATCTGGATATATCTCGCAAGCGCATGCGAAAAGATGGACGCCGTCGAGGATGGCGTCATTGAGATAATAAGGACGGTTTTTTTGAGTTTTTTCAAGCTCCGCTACTTTTATGGCAGGCTCAGGATCACCGTAGGCAGCCTGTCAAGGTGCGCACTCGTATGTTCGATGTTGCACTTTGACAGCGACTTTGAGGGAAACATCGTGAGAAAAGTGTTGAGCGAGATAGACGACTTCAACCTCGACGGCATATACAACTTCAGACTGCGGGCGCTTAGGGAAAGCTGGTCTGAAATGATAGAGGTCGCAAACCGCCTCGTGGACAACAGCCTCGACGATTCCGAGATCTTTGATATTGCGGCGTTCATCACGGGAAGCGACAACGAAAAAAATCAGCTCCTCATAAAAAACGGGAGCATAAAAAATCTCACATTGAGGCGAAAGGTCGAAATCGTCCGTCTCTTTGACAACGACGAGTTCAACCTGCTTTCGGCGATCATTTTGGAAAGTCCGGGAGAGATCGTGCTCGAGGGGGCGAAGCTGTCCTCCGCGATGTGCTCGACCTTGAGACGCATCGCAAGGGTGATAGAGAAATAGCAAAGTCCACGAATCGTATTTATAAAAAGCCGAAGAGAAATCAAATTTTCAATACTATTTGAGGCGTTTGAGGGGTTCAGACGACTTTATTCGCCGTTATGTAGCACATATCGTGTTTTGATATATTAAAATAAAACACTTTTCGTATTTCAACGGGGTCGCGCTTGTTTCGCGGCGTATATCCTTTTTTGTTCATATTAAATCGCGATTAAAATGCAAAGTCTATCCGCGCGGGATTTGACAAGAATATATATATGAAATATTATATATCGTGAGAATGATTGCGCCGAATGAAAAAAAAGTGTATTATAGTATAGAAATTCAGGAGTAAATGTGAAAGAAGACAACAACAAAACAAGATCTGCAACATCGGGCAGAATAAATGGCAAGGCGAGAAAGAACACGGCAAACCGCGCGAACTCTTTTGGGAACGTAGCAAACGCCAAAACGAGCGGCTTGATTGATAACACCGTCAAAGCGAGCGGCTCTTTTGACAATAACTCAAACGGTGCGTCAAACGGTTCGGCTAACGCGAAACCTTCGTTTGACAATTCCGCAAACGCCAAGCACGCGTCTTTTAGCGCCGCAAATGCAAACGCTTCAAGCGGCGCGTCCTCCAAGACGCACAGCGGACGCGGCAAGAATGGCGCGAAAGCGACAAATCAAGGCGGACAAGTTCAAGGCAATGCTAAAAGAATGACCGGATATAAAGCAGAAATCAAGAGCGAAAGCTCTGAAGTCGGCAAGCAAAACAAAAAGAGCGGCAATATAGACGCGAAAAAGCAGGACAGTGGTGCGCCCAACAAGAGGAGAGAAGAGCGTGGCGGTGAGGTCAAATCTCCCGTAAAGGCGGAAATGAGCGGCGCGGGCAAGGCGGCAAAGTCAGCAAAGCACGCCGAAAAGAAGGCGACCAAATTCAAGGTCACGTTTTTGGGCGGAGTATCCGAGATTGGCAAAAACATGACCGCGATAGAGTACGGCGACGACATGATCCTCGTTGACGCGGGCATTGCGTTCATGAACGCGCCGGGCATTGACGCTGTGCTTCCCGACATCACCTACGTCAGGGACAACATCTCAAAGCTCAAGGGCATAGCGCTCACGCACGGGCATGAGGATCACATCGGCGCGGTGCAATATTACGTCGACGATTTTAAGTCCGTGCCCATCTACGGAACGGCGTTCACGCTTGGGCTTCTCGAACGCAAACTCGAGAAAAAGGCGAAAAAATGCAGGCTGGAGAGGGTCGAATACGGCGACGTCGTGCAGCTTGGCGCAATAAGAGTTGAGTTCATCAAGGTGTGCCACTCGATGGCGGGCGCGTGCGCGCTTGCGATATATATGGGCGAAAACACCGTGTTTGTGTCGGGGGACTTCAAGATCGACAACACCCCCATCGACGGCAAAAAGACGGATCTGCAGCGCATATCGCAAATCGGCGCGAAGGGCGTGACGCTCATGCTCGGCGAGTCCACAAACGTGGAGCGCAAGGGCAGCTCCCCCTCAGAGATGATAGTGGGGGAGAGCTTGGACAACATCTTTATCGCAAACGCAAAAAAGCGCATAGTTATCGCGTGTTTTGCCTCTTCAAACTACCGCGTGCAGCAGGTGTTGAACCTCGCAAACAGGTATAATCGCAAGGTCTTGCTCGCGGGCAAGAGCATGAAGGGAATGATCGAAGTCGCGTCCAACGTAGGGGAGCTTAACGTGCCAAACGGCATAATCGTGAACAGCGTGGGCAAACTTCGCCCCGAAGAGCCGCTCGTGCTTGCGACAGGCTCGCAGGGAGAGCCGCTTTCCGCGCTCAACAAGATGTCAAAGGGCGAATTCAACAAGATAAACATAGGCAGAGACGACGTCGTCGTGCTATCCTCATCCCCCATACCCGGCAACGAAAAGTCCGTTTACGACGTCATCAACGCCCTCTTCCAAAAGGGCGCGGAGGTCATCTACGACAGCGCGAGCGACATTCACGTCTCCGGGCACGCCTACGTTGAGGAGCTGAAGCTCATGCTCACTCTCGTGAGACCAAAATATTTCATGCCCGTGCACGGAGAATATCGTCATCAAGTCAAGCACGCAAAGATCGCGACGGCGCTCGGGGTGGAGTCGGCAAACGTCATCATTCCGGCGATAGGGGAGAGCTATTTTGTCTCTCAAAAGGGCATAAAAAAGCAAGCCAACGTGCCTTCGGGCAACGCGTACGTCGACGGCGTCGTGCTCGACGATGGCGAGACTATCGTGAACGACAGACTCTCGCTCGCTCAGTACGGAATGTTGGTGCTGACGGTTGCGATAAGGGCGAGCAGAGGCGTCGTCACGGAGTGCGAAGTCATCTCTCGCGGTTTTAACCTGACGGAGGAGAGAAGAAAAAACATCATAAACGCCGTGACGGACTCGGTGAACGCCTCCGACTTTGACAAGGAGGAGCTCGACGAGTACGCAAAACTGATAAAGCGCACGGTGCGCAAACTCATCGCAAAGGACAGACAATTTCCCATCATCATCCCCGTCATATTCGAGGAGTAAAGGCGAAAAAGTCAGTGTGAAAGCAAAAAAACTCAACACATATAGCAATTTTTCAAAAAATACGCGTACAGCGTGAAGGAGCACTATGAAACCATTGATTGCGGTGGTCGGGCGACCGAACGTCGGAAAGTCCACACTGTTCAACAGGATCGCGGGAAACAGAATAGCGATCGTTGAGGACACGCCGGGCGTCACGCGCGACAGGATATACGCCGATTGCGAGTGGTGCGGAAGAGCGTTCACCCTTATCGACACGGGAGGACTGGAGCTGAAGAGCGAGGACGAGATGTGGATGCACATCCGCGCACAGGCGGAGATAGCCGTCGACAGCGCGGACGCGATCTTGTACGTCGTGGACGGCAAGACGGGGCTAACCACAGACGACAGCCTCGTTTGCAGCTTTCTCAGGAAGTCAAATTTGCCCGTCGTGCTTGCCGTGAACAAGATTGACAGCGGCTACGACGACACCGTCTACGACTTTTTTGCGCTCGGATTCGGAGAGCCAATCGCGATAAGCGCGGAGCAGGGCAAGGGAATTGGCGAGTTGCTTGACGCCCTAATGGAAGTCATCCCCGTGAGCGCCGTCGAAGAGGACGATGAGAGGATCAAGATAGCTATCGTCGGCAAGCCAAACGCGGGCAAGAGCTCGATCGCAAACAGGCTTTTGGGCTATGACAGGAGCATCGTCAGCGATATCGCGGGCACGACGCGCGACGCCGTCGACACCGAACTCAACGTCGGAAGCGACAAATATCTCATAATAGACACTGCGGGAATGCGCAAAAAGAAGGCTGTGGACGCAAATCTTGAAAGATATTCCGTCATGCGCTCGCTGCTTGCGATACGCAGGGCGGACGTCGTGCTCATCGTGTGCGACTCAAACGAGGGACTGACAGAGCAGGACGTCAAGATCGCGGGGTTTGTGCACGAGGAGGGCAAGCCCAGCGTCATCGTGATGAACAAGTGGGATCTCATCGACAAGGACACATACACAGTCAACAGTTTCGAGCAAAAACTCAAGGAAGATCTCAAGTTTATGGACTACTTCAAGTCCGCCTACGTCTCGGCAAAGAGCGGCAAGCGCATAGACAGCCTCCTTCCCGTGTGCAAAGAGGTCGTGAGCAACAGCCGTCGTCGCATTCAGACGGGACTGCTCAACGAGGTCATCGGCGAGGCGATCCGCGTCAACGAGCCGCCGTCCTATCTCGGAAGGCGTCTGAAGATCTACTACGTCACGCAGGTGTCCGTTACGCCGCCCACGTTCGTTTTGAAGGTGAACGACTCGACTCTAATGCACTTCAGCTACAAAAGGTATCTTGAAAACACGCTGCGCAAGAGCTTCGACTTTTGCGGAACGCCCATTCGCATCCTTGTGAGAACGAACGGCTCGGATGATAACAAGTGACAAAATTCGGCGTTTATCACATCGAAATGTGACGATAAAGCGCGTGTTTTGCCAACATATGCACAAGACGGAACTTATCGGCGTATTTTGTACGGAGGGAATATGAAAGACTATAGCGAGCTTAAAGCGATGAACAAAACTGTGGATATGACGCGCGGGCGTCCCGCAAAAGAGCAGCTGGAAATTGCCATGCCGATGCTTGAGGCTGCAGGAAAACTCGACTACCGCTGTGGCGCTCAGGACGCGAGAAATTACGGAGATCTTAAGGGCGTTCCCGCCGCAAGAAGGCTGTTTGCGGACATATTCGGGGGAGATGAAAAAAACGTCGTCGCGCTTGACGGAAGCTCGCTTTCCATCATGTATGAGCTTATTTGTTGCGCAATGCACTTTGGCATTATGGGGTCAAAAGCGTGGCGGGATCGGGAAGTCAAATTTTTGTGCCCTGCGCCCGGATATGACAGGCACTTTGCTATCTGCGAGGCGTTTGGCATAAAGATGATCCCCATAAAGATGCTTGAATGCGGCCCGGATATGGACGAGATAGAGAGGCTCGTCTCAGCGGACGAGAGCGTGAAGGGCGTCTGGTGCGTGCCGAAATATTCCAACCCGACGGGCGTCGTCTTTTCGGACGAGGTCGTGGAAAGGTTTGCGGCTCTCACGCCAAAAGCCGAAGACTTCAGGATCTTTTGGGACAACGCGTACATAGTGCATGCCCTATATGATGAGGACATCCCCCTCAAAAACCTCTATAATTTGCTTGAAGAGAGGGGAAAACAGGACATGATCTACGAGATCGCGTCCACTTCCAAGATAACATTTGCGGGCAGCGGCGTCGCGGCTTTGAGGATGAGCGAGGGCAATATCGAGGACTTTTTGAGACATCTTAAGGTCCGTCTCATCAACCCAAACAAGGTCAATCAAGTGATGCACGCAAACTTTTTGAAGGACGCGGCGGGCGTTCGCGAGATAATGAAAAAGCATGCGGCGATCTTGCGCCCCAAGTTCGAGCTCGTGAACGAGATGTTGCAAGACGCCTTCAAGGGCGAGGAAAGAGTGAGCTTTTCAAAGCCGAAGGGGGGCTATTTTGTGTCCTTCAACGTGCAGGGAAAGGCGAAAGAAGTTGTGCAACTCGCCTCCCGCGCGGGCGTGCACTTTACGGCGGCAGGCTCGACATATCCGTACTTTTTCGACCCGAACGACGCAAACATCCGCATCGCGCCTTCCGTCCCCGATATGGACGAGCTCGAGTTTGCAATGCAGACCCTAATCGCCTCCGTGCGAATGGCGCTCAAGTGATAATTGAAAAGGGCAAGCAGCAGAGTGAAGTCAAAACCCACGACATACTCCTTGCGACGTGAAATTCGTCGAACGGCTTGAGCGGCGTGAAAATTAAACAGTCAAAGAAATTCAAAACGCCGACCTAAGCAGCCCAAAAAGCGAAACTACATTGGCAATGAAA